>NZ_JALAGY010000023.1 GCF_022712195.1 Corynebacterium sp.
ACATCATGCTCAGCCTGCTGACCCCCGACACCGCCGCCGCGGCCGTCACCGCACGCATCGACGGACACCGCGACCGCCTCCTCGAGATCAGCCGCACCCTCCACGCCCACCCCGAGCTCGCCTTCGAGGAGCACGACTCCGCCGCGCTGCTCGCCGGTGAGCTGCGCGACGCCGGCTTCGACGTCACCGTCGGGGTGTACGGCCTGGACACCGCCGTCGAGGCCACCTACGGCGACGGGGACTTCACCGTCGTCGTCTGCGCCGAGTACGACGCCCTGCCCGGCATCGGCCACGCCTGCGGCCACAACATCATCGCCACCGCCGGTCTCGGCGCCGCACTGGGGCTCGCCGAGATCGCCGACGCCGCCGGCATCCGGGTGAAGCTGCTCGGGACACCGGCCGAGGAACACGGCGGAGGCAAGGTCCTCATGCTGCGCGAAGGCGCCTGGGAGGACGCGACGATCTCCCTCATGGCCCACGGCGGGCCGGACGGCGGCACCGGCACCGACGCCCGCTGCGCCGCCTTCCACAGCCAGGCCGTCGACCGCTTCAGGGTCACCTACACCGGCACCCCCGCCCACGCCGCCGCCGCACCGCAGAACGGCGTCAACGCCCTCGACGCCGCCACCGTCGCCCTGACCTCGATCGGCCTGCTCCGGCAGCAGCTCGACAACTCCGTCCGCGTCGCCGGCGTGGTCACCGAGGGCGGCCACGTCACCAACATCATCCCCGACCACACCGAGGTCGACGCCGAGGTCCGCGCCTTCGACATGGACGTCCTGGAGGACGCGAAGCGCCGGGTGATGAACTGCTTCGAGGCCGGCGCCCTGGCCTCCGGATGCTCCTGGTCGGTGGAGGAGACCGAACCCCGCTACGCCAGCCTCGTCCAGGAACCCCTCCTCGCCGAGGCGTGGGACGACGCCCTCACCGGCCTGGGTCGGACCCTCACCCCGCAGGCCGGCGGCACCGGCGGCTCCACCGACATGGGCAACGTCTCCCGGGTGGTCCCCTCGATCCACCCGATGATCGCCCTGCACGGCACCGTCGACCCGCCGCACACCACAGGATTCGCCGCCGCCGCGGCCACCCCGGCCGGCGACGCCGCCGCCGTCGACGCGGCGAAGGGGCTCGCCCTCGCGGCCGCCACCGTCGCCCTCACCCCGGCGTCCCGCTCCGACCTGCTCGCCCGGCAGGCCGCACGACCCGCCGGAGCCACCACGGTAGAGTCCTGAGCATGACGGTGTACGTCTCCGCCCTCGACCTGTTCTCCATCGGCATCGGACCGTCCTCCTCCCACACGGTCGGCCCGATGCGCGCCGGCGCGGACTTCGCCGCCCGCGTCGCCGACCTGCCCGGTGTCACCCGGGTCAGCGTCCAGCTCCACGGGTCACTCTCGGCGACGGGACGCGGCCACGGCACCCCCGACGCCGTCGTCGCCGGGCTCCGCGGCGCGGCACCGGAGACCTGCGACCCCGACGAGGTGCGTGGCGCCTGGTCCTCCCTCCCCGACCGTCCGGCGGGGCTGCTGCTCGACGGACGCACCCCGGTCCGGTTCAGCCGGGACGACGTGGCGTTCCACCCCACCTCCCGCGCGCTGCCCCACCCGAACACCATGGTGCTGCAGGCCTGGGGCGACGGTGCCGGGACACCCCTGCTGGAGGAGACCTACCTGTCGGTCGGCGGCGGCTTCATCGAACGTGTCGGGGACGGCAGGGACACCGGGGACGGCGGAGGCACCGGCGCGTCCGCACCGCAGGACGGCCCCGGTTTCCGCGACGCCGCCGGGCTCCTCGCCCTGTGCACCGACGGCCGCACCGTCGCCGACGTCGCCTGGGCCGCCGAATGCTCCCCCGCCGAGGTCACCGCCGGCATCGACGCCGTCTGGACGGCGATGCGCTCCTGCGTGGACGCCGGCCTGCACACCGGGGGCGTCCTGCCCGGACGCCTCCACGTCCGACGCCGCGCCGCCGCCATGCGGCAACGCCTGGAGAACGACCCCACCGCCACCGTCGACGAGTGGCTGCACGTCTACGCCCTCGCCGTCAACGAGGAGAACGCCGCCGGCGGTCGCGTCGTCACCGCCCCCACCAACGGTGCCGCCGGCATCATCCCCGCCGTCCTGCACTACTGGTGGCGGACCACTCCCGGCGCCACCGACCGCGACGTGCGGACCTTCCTGCTCACCGCCGCCGCCGTCGGCTCACTGATCAAGGCCAACGCCTCGATCTCCGGTGCCGAGGGCGGCTGCCAGGCCGAGGTCGGCTCGGCGTGCGCCATGGCCGCCGCCGGGTTCTGCGCGGTCCGCGGCGGCACCGCCGCACAGGTCGAGAACGCCGCCGAGATCGCCGTCGAACACCACCTCGGGTTGACCTGCGACCCCATCGGCGGACTGGTGCAGATCCCCTGCATCGAACGCAACGCCGTCGCCGCCTCCACCGCCGTCACCGCCGCCCGCCTCGCGCTCGCCGGCGACGGCTCACACGTGGTCTCCCTCGACGCCGTCATCCAGACCATGCGTGAGACCGGCGCGGACATGAACGACAAGTACAAGGAGACCAGCCGCGGCGGACTCGCCGTCAACGTGGTGGAGTGCTGACCCGCCGCCGTACCGCGTCCCACAGCGTGCTGCCCAGGACGAACGCGAGACACGTCACGCCGAACAGCGGGGCCACCAGGCCGTAGGCCACCAGCGCGACGACGAGCACCACGGTGCCGGGCGTCGGACGCGACCACGCGACCCGGCGCGGCGGGCCGGCGAACCGTCCGGCGGCGTTTCCGGCGGGCCGCCGTCGCCACCACATCGCGTACCCCCAGCAGACCATCGCCACGATCGCCGCGGCCAGGGCCCCGAGGACCAGCTGGTTCGGCAGCCCGAACAGGGTTCCCATGTGCAGCTGGATCAGCCAGCTCGTCGCCTTGGCCGCCAGGGGCCAGTCCGCGAAGGGCAGCCGGTCGGTGACCTCACCGGTCGCCCAGTCCACCGCGACCGCGTCATTCGACAACCGGTAGGCGGCCCGGTCCTCCGACGCCGTCCACGCCTGCCCCTCCACCGTCGGGGGTGTGATCGTCACCGGGGTGCGCAGCTCCTGCACCGCCGTCGCCGCCACACGGTCGACGGACCCGGCGTTGAGGCCGCTGACCCGGACGGTGGCGGCCGCGACGTGGTCACCGTGACCGGCGTGACCGGCGTGTTCCCCCGCGTCGTCCGACGGGACCACCTCCCGCGCGCCCGGCAGCGACGCCGACACCGACGGGGTGCCCCAGTTCAGCGCCGCGCGAACGTCACCGATCGTGCCGCCCGCCACCGACGACCAGGTCAGCCCGGTGACGGTGAGGAACACCATGCCCGCCACCACGAGCGTCCCCGTCGCCCCGTGCAGCCGCATCGTCCGCGTCCTGCCGCTGCCACCGGTACGCAGCATGGCCCGGACCCGGTCCGGGGCGGACCGGCCCCCGCGTTGCCGCCGCCACCACAACACCACACCACCGACGGCGAGGACGCCCAGCCAGCTCGCGGCCGTCTCCGAGTACAGGCGTCCCGGCTCACCGAGCCACGCGGTGCGGTGGCCGTCGGCGATCCACTGCCGCAACGGCAACGACCCGGAGCTGCCGTACTGGGTGCTGTCGCCCTTCACCTCCCCCGTCCACGGGTCCAGGAACACCGCACGCAGGGTGGACTCCGGCAGGTCAGGGTCACTGAACAGCACGCGGGTGGTCTCGTCGTCACCGCCGATGCGCACCCCCGCCAGGTCCAGGTCCGGGTGGGACGCGTGCGCCGTCGACACCAGCTCACTGACCGGTACGCGGTCCGCCGCCGTCGCACCGTCGGGGACGGTGGCGGTGAGCATGGAGTGGTTCGTCACCTGCTCGACCGTCGGCGCGAAGGCGTAGAGCAGGCCGGTCACCGCCGCAACGAGGATCAGCGGCGCGCACAGCACACCGGCGAAGAAGTGCAGGCGCCGCAACAGGCCGTACTGCCGGCGGTCCCCTGGGCCGGTCGGCCGCGCGGAGGCGACGGGACCGGGAGAGGCTGGAGAGGAATCGGTGGTCACGGAACTGGTCACGCTGGAGTTGTCGGATCCGCGGGCCGGCCGGTTCCGGGGTCACCGCACACGGGGGTGCAGGCCCGACGCCGGCGCCACCCCCGGAAGTGATCCCGGTGACGTCACGGAACTCTTCTGACGACAGAACCGACTAGTAGGTTGACCTGTAGTTCAGCAGTTCAGACCCGTCCGTGACATTCAGGAGTGTTCGATGACCGACACCACAACGCGCCGCCTCAGCGCCGCCGCCCTCGCCACCGTCCTCGCCCTCGGCCTCACCGCCTGCGGCGGCGACAGCGACAGCGACGACAACGGAAACGGGACGACGACCGCTGCGGCACAGAGCAGCGACAAGAGCAGCGACGCCGTCTCCTTCTCCGACGGGTACGTCGGGGCCAAGGACACCGAGACCTCCATGACCGCCGTCTTCGGCGAGCTGACCAACTCCACGGACGAGGACATCCACCTCACCCGCGTCACCGGCGACCTCGAAGGCGTCTACCAGTTCCACGAGACCGTCGACGGCATCATGAGGGAGACCGACGACGGACTCGTGGTCCCGGCCAACGGCAGTGTCGACATGGAGCCGGGCAGCACCCACATCATGATCATGGAGAACCACGACGAGATCGCCGCCGGCGACACCCTCACCCTCACCCTCACCGCCGAGGACGGCACCACCTACGAGGTCAGCGACATCCCCGTCCGTGTGCAGCAGTCCGCCCACGAAGACTACGGCACCGAGGGCACCGAGGGCACCGGCGACTCCGCCGAGCACGACGAGCATGCCGGGCACTGATCCGCGGACGGCGTCCCGGGGGCTGACCCGACGCGGTTTCCTCGGCGGGCTCGGCACCCTCGGGGTGCTCGGGGCCGCCGGCGTCACCGCGTCCTGCGCCGACGGGCGGGACGAGGCGGCAGGATCGGCTGACGCGCCGTCCACCGTCCCGTTCGACGGCGAGCACCAGGCCGGCATCGCCACCCCTCCCCAGTCGCACAACACCACCGTCGCCTTCTCCCTGCGCGACGGCGCCGACCGCCGGACCGTCCAACGTCTGCTGCGCATCTGGACCGGGGACGCCCGACGCCTCTGCGCCGGGACACCCGTGCTCGCCGACCTGGAACCGGAACTCGCGACGAACCCCGGGAACCTCACCGTGACCTGTGGTTTCGGCGCCGGTCTGTACGCCGCCGCAGGTATCTCCGACAAGGCCCCCTCGTGGCTGGAGCCCCTGCCCCGGTTCACCGGTGACAAGCTGGACGACAGCTGGGGCGACCGCGACATCGTCCTGCAGATCTGCGGCGACGACCGCACCACCGTCTCCCACGCCCTGCGCGTCCTGGTCCGCGGCGGCGCCGACTACGCCCGGCCGTCCTGGAGCCAGACCGGCTTCCTCGACATCCCCGTCACCGACGGCGAACCCGGCACCCCCCGCAACCTCTTCGGGTTCAAGGACGGGACCGTCAACCCGCGCACCGACGCCGACCTCGACGTACAGGTGTGGAACGACGACGGCGGGACCTGCATGATCGTGCGGAGGGTCGCCTTCGACATGCCCGAGTGGGAGTCCGTGGACCGCAGCACCCGCGAGGTCGCGATGGGCCGCACCATCGTCGAGGGTGCACCGCTGAGCGGCGGCGACGAGTTCACCGACGTCGACGTCGACAAGATCGGCGACGACGGCCTGCCCCTCATCGACGCCCACTCCCACGTCGCACTCGCCACGTCTCGCGACGGGGACGCCCAGCGCATGCTGCGGCGCGCCTACAACTACGACCTGCCCGTCACCGCCGGGCCCGCGGGCCTGCAGGACGCCGAGTTGATCGACCTCTCCGACACCGGCCTGATCTTCACCTGCTTCCAGCGGGATCCGCGGACCTCGTTCATCCCCGTGCAACGGCGACTGGCCGACGGCGACCGGTTGAACGAGTGGATCACCCATGTGGGGTCGGCGGTCTTCCACGTCCCCGGCGGGACGACAGAGGACAGCTACTGGGGCGAAGACCTGTTCGGGTGACGGGATCCGGCGGCCCGGCCTTCACCGGCCGCAACGTCGACCACGTCACGGTCACGTCAGCGGTCACGTCATCGACCACGGAACCGCCTCGCACGCCGGACCCGACGCAGGGCGGGGACGCACCCCAGCCGGAGCCCCAGCCTGCGCCCGAGCCGGAGCCTGCACCGCAACCGGCCCCGCAGCCTGCCCCGGAGGCCAGCGGCCCGCAGCTCGGCGACCAGTGCATCGGCGCGGACATCGGACGCACCGCCGTCGCCGCCGACGGCACGACGATCATGTGCGACAACTACGTCTGGCAGCTCAACCAGGGGCAGACGCCGAGCCACCCGTGGGTCGACGGACAACGCGAATGGTCCGAGTGCCTCGAGAGCTTCACCACCGAGGAGTGCCGGGAGATGCTGAACCCCTGAACCCTCACATGATGAAGATGAAGCACCCGACCGTGGCGATGATCATCACCGCCATGAACAGCAGGGTCACCACGTCCGCGGTGGACGAGCCGGGGATCTCCGGCTGCCCGGGGTGTTCCTCGACCGTATCGGCCGGCTCCTGAACCTCGTGGAGTTCTGACTCGGGCTTCATCACGTCACCAATCCAATGAACTCGTAGACGAGCGTCCCGATGAGGATCAGGAACACGACCGCCATGAACCATGTGTACATCCACTTGCCCGGATGGTCGGTACGCCAGAAACGACGCATGCTCACCGTCCCGTTCACCAGCGCCAGCAGGCACAGGGTGATGCTCAGCGGCGTCGCCACCATCCCGGCGACACTGACGACGGGGATGAGGACCGGCACCAGCAGGTAGGTGACCGTGCACCGCACGGCGGAGAACACGATCGCCCAACGGAACGCCCGGTGCGCGCCGGCCACCGCCTCCATGTCGATCCGGTCGACCTGCCTGACACGGAGCAACCGGAGCATGAACCGGTCAGCGGGCGACACCGGCGTCGCGGTGTCCCCTCCCTGAGCGGCCTCACCGGCCTCCGCGGCCGGGGCGTGGCTGAGTGTGGACATGGATCCCAGGCTAGCGCTTCCGCGGTCCGGTGTCCTAACCACGGACAGCGCCGTGCCCTGCACCCACGGGAACGCACCCGAACCCGCCCGACCGGCTCACCGCAGGGCGAGAACCGGCCACCGTCCCTCCCCGCCTGTCTCCCCGTCCCGCCCCACGAGGTCCCGCAGCATCTGCCGGTCGTGGGTGACCACGACGACGGCGGCGTCCGTCGCCCGCAGTGCGGAGGTCATCCCGTCGACCAGCGGGGCCGAGAGGTGGTTCGTCGGCTCGTCGAGGATGAGCAGGTCGGGGCGTGTGGCCAGGCACAGTGCCAGGTGGAGGCGGCGCTGCTGCCCCTGCGACAGGCGGTCCACCGGAGTGGAACGTGCCGCCCGGTCGAGCAGGCCGAGCGACGACAGTGCCGGCCCGTCCGGCCCGGCGACCGTGTCGTACACGTCGGCGGCGCGGGTGCCTCCGTCCCACCTCGGCTCCTGCTGGGTCAGGACGCTCACCCGCACGCCGTCGTGGACGTGGCACCGTCCCGTCGTCGGTGCGAGGCGTCCCCGCAGCACGTCGACGAGGGTGGACTTCCCCGCCCCGTTCGGGCCGGTGACGACCAGCCGGTCCCCGCCGGAGAGTTCCACGGACACCGGGCCGGCGAGACGCCCCTCCACGGACACCTCCTCGCAGGTCAGCAGGGTACGCCCCGGCGCGACGGGCAGGTCCGGCCACCGCAGCGTCAACGGTGGTTCCGGGACGTCCACCGCGTGCCCGGCCAGGGCGTCCTGACGGCGGTGCAGGGTCTGGACCGTGCCGGCCGCCCGGGTGGCGCGCTGGTGTCTGAAGTGCCCCTTCCCCGGACGCCACCCGGTGGTCAGCCGTGCCCGGGCGTCGTCGACGGCCGCCTCGAGACGGCGGTGTTCGGCGACCTGTGCGGCGTACTCCTGCTCCCAGTGCTCCCGTTCCGCCCGCCGACGGGACAGCCAGGTGTCGTAGGTGCCGGTGGTGACCCGGGGTGTGCCGTCCGACGTCGGGTCGAGGTCCAGGAAGGTCCCCCGGCCGTCGGCGCTGAGGTCGCGCAGCAGGGCGCGGTCGTGGGTGACCACCGCCACCGGGCCGCGGTGCCCGAGCAGCCGGGCGGTGAGGAAGTCCAGCGCCGTGGCGTCGAGGTGGTTGGTGGGTTCGTCGAGCAGCAGGACGCCGTCGCCGCCCAGGGCACAGGCGAGCCGGACCCGGTACCGCTGCCCGTGGGACAGGGTGCGCAGGGTGCGGTGCCGGTCGGTGCAGGCGTCCAGACCTGCCAGGGCGACGTCGACGCGGCGGGCGGCGTCCCAGGCGTCGAGACCGGTCGCGCGGTCCAGGGCCCGGGTGTAGGCCTCCTCCACCGCGGGTGTGCCGTCGGCCAGCGCGAGTGCCGCCCTGTCGAGATCGGCGAGGGCCCGGTCCGCCTCGGCGGTGGCGGCGGCGACGAGGTCACCGACTGTGCGGCCGGGGTCGTCGCGCATGTCCTGCCGCACCAGGGTGACGGTGCCGGCGCGGCCCACACTGCCGGCGTCCGGGTCGCGTTCCCCGGCGAGGGTGTGCAGCAGGGTGGTCTTGCCGGCGCCGTTCTCACCGACGATGAGCAGGCGGTTCCCCGCGGAGACCGTGACGGTCACCCCGCTGAGGATCCGGCGTCCTGCGACGGAGGCGCCGAGGTCGACGGCGCGGATGTGGGACTGTTGTTCTTTCGGGTCGTTCTGACGGGACATGTGTCCGTGTACTCCAGTGTCGTGGTCCGGAGCCGGGCAGCACGAGATCCGCCGCCCGGCGATGAGTCAACATCGGGGACGACGGTGGAGCAGTTCAGTCAGGAAACGGGAGTCTCCACCGCCGTCAGCGGTGGTCCCAGATCCTGGCGATCGAGAAGCCCATGTCAGTCATGTGGTCCAGCCTAGCAGTCCGCCTCAGGTGGTGACCAGGTCACGGCGTCGGAACGCACCGGCTCCCAGGGCCGTGAACAGCACGGACACCACCGTGAGCACGCCGACCGCACCCCAGGACAACGCCTCGCCGGGATACTGCCCGACGTGCCGGAACACGGAGGTGTCGAGCAGAGCCTCGGGCAGGTCGACCATCTCGCCGAAGAGCACGAACAGTGTGGAGCAGCCGAGCGCCACCCAGGCCAGACCGACCAGCCGCGGGGCGAGCCCGTAGAGCAGGACCGCCACCCCGAGCAGCACCCACACCGCCGGGGTCTGTGCGACGTGCCCCAGCAGTGTCGGCCCGACGAGTCCGGCGTCGCCGAGACCTGCCGCGGCGCCGACCCCCGACCCGAGCCCGGCGAGGAACAGCAGCCACAACGCACCCAGCGTCGTCACCCCGGTCCAGGACAGCAGCCACGACGACCTGGACACCGCGGTGGACAGCACCGTCTCGGTGTGGAACCCCTGCTCCTGGCCCCTCAGCGCCTGCACCGACAGCAGGGCGTACACGGCGACCATCACCGCGAAGTAGACGGCCATGAACCCCAGGTAGCCATCGACGATGCCCGCGGCCCCGCCGAAGACCGCCAGGACCTCGTCCGGCATCTCCTCCGCACCGTCTGCCATCGGCCCGGTGAACACCCCGAAGATCACGCCCGCCACCAGGATGGCGACCGACCACCCCACCAGGGACGCCCGCTGCAGCCGGAACGCCAGCGCCACCGGGGTGGACAACCAGGGGGCCGCCGTCGTCGGCCCCGGCCGGTCCGCGACGAGCCCGGCGCCCAGGTCGCGGCGTGACTGCAGTGCCACCCCGGCACCGGTCAGGACCAGTGCGGCAGCGACAGCGAGCAGCAACGGCCACCACCGGTCCAGTGTGTACGGCGCGGTCTGCTGCGACCACCCCAGCGGGGAGAGCCAGGACAGCCAGGCGATCCCGCCGCGGTGCCCGTGCTGCAGCGCCGACATGTCGCCCAGGCCGCGGACGACGAAGGCGACCGCCAGGACGGCACCGGCCACCGACGACCCCACCCGGGAGAACGGGGACAGTTGGACGGTCACTGCCGCCACCCCGGCGAACACCAGGCCCACCGCACCGACGCCGGCGGCGAACAGCAGGTTCGACGATGTCGGTTCCGGAGCCATCGCCGAGAACTGGAGGGCGGCCCACACCGCCACCGTCTGCAGGGCGGTCATCGTCGCGGACAGCACCCACGCCGCGGCGAGCTGGGCGTGCCGTCCGACGACGTTGGCACGCAGCAGTTCGGCCCGCCCCGTCTGCTCCTCCACCCGGGTGTGCCGGGACATGGTGGTCAACGTCATGATCGCCGCGCCGACCATAAGGACCAGGCCGTACTCCCCCACGAACAGGCGTGGCAGGGTGATCGCGTCGAAGCCGTAACCGGGGCCGCCGACCAGGCCCATCACCGGTGTCGTCAGCACCGACGCGAACCCCTCCAGGGACTCCTGGTCCAGCACGGTACCGAGCGTGTTGGCGAAGTAGGCGGTCAACGCGGCCATGCCGAGCACCCACCCGGGCAGGCGGACCCGGTCACGACGCAGCATGAACCGCAGCAGGGTCCACGTCCCGGTCAGCCGGCCGGTCGCCTGGCCGGTCACGGCTCCTCCCCGTAGTGGCTCAGCAGCAGCTGTTCCAGCGTCGGGGGCGTCGCCGTGAGTGTCTCGACCCCGTGGGACGCCAGTTCATCCATGATGCCCGGCAGGGCGACGGTGTCCGCCGCGAAGTGCACGTGCCCTGCACCGTCCACGGTGAGGTCGTGGACGCCCGCCCGGTCGGCGAAACCGTCCAGCGGGCGGCTGGTCCGGACGGAGACCGCGGTGCGCTGCAGGTGCCGGAGGTCGTCCAGGGTCCCGGTCTCCACGTCGCGGCCGGCCCGGATGATCGAGATGCGGTCGGCCAGCGCTTCGACCTGGGCGAGGATGTGGCTGGACAGCAGCACGGTCCGTCCGTCGTCGCGCACCGCCTCGCGGATGCACTCCTGGAACACCGCCTCCATCAGCGGGTCGAGGCCCGATGTCGGCTCATCGAGCAGCAGCAGGTCCACGTCGGACGCCAACGCCGAGATCAGCGCGACCTTCTGCCTGTTGCCCTTGGAGTAGGTTCGCCCCTTCTTGCGGGGATCGAGCTGGAAACGCTCGATCAGCTCGTCCCGTCGACGGGTGTCCACGCCACCCCGCAGCCGGGCGAAGAGGTCGATCGCCTCACCACCGGTGAGGTTCGGCCACAGCTCCACGTCGCCGGGGACGTAGGCCAGACGCCGGTGCAGGCCGACGGCGTCCTTCCAGGGGTCGCCGCCGAGGATCCGGGCGTGTCCCTCGTCGTGCCGGAGGATCCCCAGCAGGATCCGGATCGCCGTGGACTTCCCCGCCCCGTTCGGCCCGAGGAAACCGTGGACCTCCCCGTGCCCCACCCGGAGGGTGAGCCCGTCGAGCGCGGTGACGTGGCCGTAGCGTTTGGTGACACCCTGCAGGTCGACGGCAGGGTCGGTGGGTTGTGTCATGGCTTGTCCTCGTTGTCCTTGATGAGCCCGTTGCGGTAGATGTCGAACAGTTGCGGGGCCAGGCGGGCGAACGTGTCCACCATGTCCGGTGTGCCCAGCACGCTGCCGATCCGCTGGTGCAGCATGGCCGGGGCGAGCGCCAGCAACGCCACGGCACACGCCCTGGCCCGTCGGTCGCCGGCGGCGTCACCCCCGGCCTCACGGAAGGTGTAGCCGGCGAAGCCGTCGTCGAGGATCCCCTCGATCGTGTCGACGTAGTGGTCGAAGAACCGCTGCCCGTGGTCGGACGGGTCTACCAGCGACGCCACGAGGTAGTGGAGGTAGACCCGCATCCGCGGGCTGGCCAGCATGACCGGCAGTGCGGTGGTCCCGCCCGCCGCACTGGCCCTCTTCGCCTCGGTGAGGGTGTCGAAGACGTGGTCGTCGCACGCCTGGCGCAGCCCGTCCCGGGAGCCGTAGTGGTGCAGGACGAGCCCCGGGGACACCCCGGCGGCGCCGGCGATCCCCCGGACGGTGGCCGCACCGAACCCCCGGTCGGCGAACTCGGCCACGGCAGCCTCGAGAATGTCGGCGGACCTGTTGTCTGAACGCATGTTCAATATTAAACGCTTGTTCAACTCTGCGTGTCAAGGACCGGCCCCGACTATCCTCAGGTGCGTCACCCTGCACCATCCCCGAGAGAAAGCAGCCTGTTTTGGGACGCCACCACGCCCCCGCGCCATCCCGGCAGAAGAAGGACCCGCCCGCCGCGCCTGCCACGGCCCCGTCCGACCCCCTCGCCGCAGCCGCGCAGCACAGGCACAGCCACGCCCACAGCCACGGCCCGTCCGACGACCGTCCGCTGGCGGAACGGATGCACCCCCGCAACCTCGACCCGCGTCAGATCGTGTGGACGTTGCCGCGGGCCGTCCTGTTCGTCGTCCTGGTCGCCGGGTTCGTCGCCACGGCCGTCGCCGTGGTCCTGCAGTGGCCCCAGGGCGAGCCCGAGACCGGCGACAGCTTCCACCAGACCTCCGGGCTGGCGCAGGAGGTCACCGACGGCACCGTCGCGCTGGAGACCTCCGGCGCGTGCAACTCCCCGGCGATCGGACGCTCCTTCGACACCGCCCCGCCCACCGCACACCCCAGCGCCACCGCCGGTGAGGCCGCGACCTGCCCGCAGGTGATCGTCGACATCACCTCCGGGCCGGACGAGGGACGCCGCACACTGCTGGTGGTGCCGGACTCCGAGGGGTCCCCCGACCTGCCCGTCGGCCGGGAGATCCTGATGACCACCGGCACCGCCGACGACGGTGGCCGGACCTACGGCTTCCAGGACTACGAACGCACCACGCCGGTGTGGGTGTGGCTGGTGCTGACCCTGGTGGCGGTCGTGGTCGTCGGTGCGTGGCGCGGCTTCCGCTCGATCCTGGGACTCGGCGTGACACTGGGGATCTTCGGGGTGTTCCTGCTGCCCGCCCTGGCACGCGGCGGCGACCCGGTGCTGCTGGCGGTCACCGCATGTTCGGCGGTGCTGTACCTGGCACTGTTCCTCGTCCACGGCATGAACTGGAAGACCGCCTCCTCGCTGGGAGGCACGCTGGCGGCGATGCTGGTGGGCACCGCTCTCGCGTGGCTGGCGATCGACACGAACCAGCTGCGCGGCCTCGCCGACGAGAACAACATGCAGATCATGCTGTACCTGCCGGGGCTGTCGATCAGCGGCCTGCTGCTGGCGGGGTTCATCATCGGCACCCTCGGCGTGCTCAACGACGTGACCGTGGCCCAGGCCTCGACCATCGCCGAGCTGCGCCAACTGGACCCCACCGCATCGAACCTGCGCCTCTTCGGCACGGCGATGCGGGTCGGCCGCGACCACCTGGCCTCCACCGTGTACACCCTGGTGCTGTCCTACGCCGGCGCCGCCCTGCCGCTGCTGGTGCTGCTCAGCGTGTCCGGACGCGATCTGGGCCACATCCTGACCTCGGACATCATGGCCACGGAGATCCTCCGCTCGGCGACAGGTTCCCTGGCCCTGGTCGCCGCAGTGCCGCTGACCACGGCCATCGCCGCGGTCACGACCTCGTCGGTGTGGCGGCAGGAGCGGCGGTAGCCGCCCCACCCATTCCCCCGTGTGCCGTTCCGGCAACCTGCGTTGCCGGGACACGCGCACGCGAGCAGGATCGGTGACATGAGAGCACACGACATCATCGTCATCGGCGGCGGCGCGGCCGGACTCAGCGCCGCGGAACTCCTCGGAAGGGCCCGTCGCGACGTGCTCGTCGTCGACTCCGCCGCACCCCGCAACCGCTTCGCCCCGCACATGCACGGCGTCCTCGGCCACGACGGCCTCCCTCCGGCGGACCTCCTGGAGAAGGGCCGCACCGAACTCGACGCCTACGGTGTCACCGTCACCACCGGCAGCATCGAGTCGGTCACCGAGGTCGTCCGCGGTCTCAAGGTCACCCTCACCGACGGCACCGTGGAGCACGCCCGCGCCGTCCTCGTCGCCAGCGGCATCGACGACGACCTCCCCGACATCCCGGGGCTCGCCGAGCACTGGGGCGACGCCGTCTTCCAGTGCCCCTACTGCCACGGCTGGGAGCACCGCGACCAGCGCATCGGTGTACTGGCGTCGTCCCCCATGCTCTTCCGGTACGCCCAGCTCGTCCGGAACTGGACCGAGGACCTCACCGTCTTCGTCACCGGCACCGAGGTCGCCGACCAGCTGGACGACGCCACGCGCCGACGCTTCGACGCCCGCGGCATCACCGTCGTGACCTCCCCGGTCGCCGAGATCACCGCCACCGACGCTACGCTCACCGGCGTGCGCACCGAGGACGGCGCCGTCCACGCGATCGACGCGATCGGGCTGCACCCGCAGGCCCGTCCGCGCGACGGTTTCCTCGCCCGGCTGGACCTCGACCGCACCGATGTCCCGGGCATCGGCTCCTTCCTGGCGGTCGACGCCTTCGGACAGACCAGCCACCCGCGCGTGTGGGCGGCCGGCAACGTCACCGACCCGCGCCTGAACGTGCCCGCGTCCATGGGGCAGGCGTCGATGGCCGCGGGCATGCTCAACACCGCCCTAGTCACCGAGGACACCGACAACGCGGTGCACGCACTGACCGCGCCGTCCTCCCACCACGACTGGCCCGAGGTCGCCGACGAGGCCTTCTGGGAGGACACCTACGCCCAGGCCCCACCGCGCTGGTCGGGGCGCCCGAACCCGTCGCTGGTGCGCGTGCTCACCAACGAGCTCGGGGACTCCCGCGGCCGGGCTGCGGACATCGGCTGCGGAGAGGGTGCCGACGCCGTCTGGCTCGCGCGGCAGGGGTGGGACACGCTCGGCGTCGAGGTGTCCGCCACCGCCGCGCGACGCTCACGGGAGGCTGCGGCCGCCGCCGGTGTCGACGGCCTGCGCTTCACCGACACCGGCGTGCACGGGATCCCAGACGGGGAGAGCTTCGACCTGGTCACCGCCAGCTACCTGCACGCCCCGTCGCAGGGCCGTCGCTCCTCACTGCTGCTCACCGCCGGCGAACTCGTCGGCCCCGGCGGCCACCTGTTCATCCTGTCCCACGTCATGCCGGATGCCGACCCCGAGGAGTCCGGCGCCGTCGACGCCCTCGGTCTCGACGTGGACGCCTGGGACATCGTCGTGGACGAGACGGTCGACCGCACGGTCATCGGTCTCGACGGCGAGCTCGGAGGGCACCCGGACCACGTCGTCCTGCTACGGCGGCGGTAGCGGAAGCCCCTGCCCGCGCGGAACCGCCTGCTACGGTGACTTCCAGACACCGACCCGCCTACCCCTTGGAAGTCACGTGGAAACCAGGCAGTTCACGACGTTGCAGTTCGGTACCGTGGAAATCTACTCGGACTGGGGAGGCTCTTTCGTGCGTGTCCATCAACCGGACGGGTCCCGGCTGCAGTGGACAGCACCGGACGCGCGCACGGACATGCCACTGGAGCAGGGACGTCTCACCTGGACAAGGCAGGAAAAGCTCTCGCTGAGCAAACGTATCCTCCAGCGCGCCGAGACGGAACTGAACGCCTCATATCCGGGCGGCTACGACACGGCTGTCGCCGAACTCCGCAACTGGCTACTGTTCACATCATGATGCTCAATGGAGGAAGGACTTAGGGCGTCCGCAGAATATCTTCGTGAAGTGCAATGTCTGACCAGGCACCAGTCAGCGGGAGCAGGGATTCTCGATAGAATGAAATGCGATAAATATACCGCGTTGATATTCGGCGACGTGGAGATCTACTCAGACAGTACCGGGTCATACCTGCGCATCGCCAGAGGCGCGAACCGATCCAATCCAGAGTATCTGGGAGTCCAGACAGATTCGTGCATTGACATCGGCCGCCTCGAATGGAGCAGGGAGACGAAACTGGAGATAAGTGAGTACTTCCTCCAGCGAGCCGAGGCCGCACTGGAATCCTCCTACCCCGGCGGATACCGTTCCGCAGTCGGTGACCTCCGGGACTGGCTCCTGGAGGAAGGACCTTCCTAGCCGGTGACCCCGGTCAGCTCGTTCGGGGTTTCCGGGAGTTCGGCGGACGTCAGGATCTCGCCGGTGGACAGGTCCACCACGTGCAGCTCATTCGTGGCGGGTTCCGACACGTAGGCCCGGTCCCCCTGGACGAACAGGGTGGGGCGGGCCTCCTGCCATTCCACCGGTTCCTCCCATTCACCGACGACGTCCCAGGCGTCGGTCTCGTCACCGGTCTCCGGGTCGATGACGTGCAGTTTGCCGTCCGTTCCCAGCACCAGGGCCTCACCCTCCGGCCCCCGGGCCAGGGAGCGGAAGCTGTAGGACGTCCCCAGCTCGACGAGCTGTGCGGTGTTGTCCCCGGTGTTCGTCAGTTTGATCCTGGTCGGACGCTCCAGTTCCGCGTCCTCGTCCACCTTGTAGTCACCCAGCACCACCGGGGACTTGTCCGAGCCGGCCTGGTTACCGGTGCGCCCGTAACGGTCCTCGGCGTCGATCTTGGTGAACTTGCCGTCCTTGTAGACCAGGACGCCGTCCTCACAGCCGAACGAGACCGCCTCGTCGGCGGCGGTCGCCTCACCGTGGACTCCTTCGCAGTCACTGCTGGAGGCGATCTCCTCACCGTCGGTGCTCACGGCCACGACCGTGTCCCGGTGCTCCTCGGTGCCTTCGGTGTGGAGCAGGGTCCCGTCCGACAGTTCGACGGCGACACCGTGGTGGGGGTCGTCGGTCTCCTTCACGGTCGGCTCGGGGACGTCGTCGCCGTCACCGCCGGAGATGCCGAGGAAGTCCTCTGCCTTGAACAGCTGGATCCTCCCGTCGCCGTCGCCGAACAGGGCGACGTTGCCGTCATGGCTGACGACGTGGCCGGGGGTGTCGGTGCCGAAGACGGTGTCGGTGAGGACCGGGTCACCGACGTAGCTGTGGGTGTGGTCACCGTGCGGCTCGGTCCAGACGCCCGCGTCGATGAGCTGGAAGCCGTCACCGGTGGACAACAGGGCGTGACGGCCGTCGCCCAGCGGGTTCAGGCGGTTGAACCCGTCGATCTTCTCGTCCGAGACCACCTCCAGGGTGTTGGCGTCCAGCGTGAGGTAGCCGCCGTCATAGGTGGTCAGGATACGGGGTTCGGCGGCGTCGACCTCCTGCGCCTCGACGGCGGGTTCTTCTCCGTGGCCGTCGTGGGACGACTCCCCGGACGAGCAGGCGGACAGGGCGGTCACCGTGAGGACGGCGGCGAGGCTCGCAGCGGTCGCGGCGGTCGCGCTGCGGCGGATCCGGCGTGGTTGGTGGATCAGGGACGTTGAGGGCGTCGGGGACATGATGGTTCTCCTTCTCGAGAGTCAGGTGTCAGCTGAGCGCGTCTCTGATGCGCTCGGCGTTGATGCGTTGCATGTCGATGTAGGTCCCTGCCTCACCGTCCGGCCCGGTGAGCGATTCGGTGAAGAGGGGGACGACATCGACGGTGACCCCGGCCTCGTCGGCGAGTACGTCGGCGAGGCGCCGGGGCTGGGAGGAGTCGGCGAAGATCGCGGGGACACGGTTGTCGCGGACGGTGGTGCTCAGGTCGCGCAGGTCCGCGGCCGAGGGGGCGGCCAGGGTCGTGCCGCCGGGGATGACCGTGCCTATGACCTCGTACCCGAAGCGGTCGGCGAGATAGCCGAACACGTGGTGGTTGGTCACCAGTTTCCGGCGGTCCTCCGGCACGGAACCCAGGAGCTCCGACACCTCGGCGTCGAGGTCCTCCAGCTCCGAGCGGTAGGTCTCCGCCGAGGACCGGATCTCTTCGCCGACGTCACCGTCGACCGCGCCCGCCAGGCGGTCCGCGATGATCCCTGCGGCGGTGACCATGCGGCCGGGGTCGGTCCAGAAGTGCGGGTCGGGATCGCCCCTGTCCCCGCCTGAGGCGTAGGGCAGCGGGTCGATCTCCTCACCGACCTCGAGGACGTCGACTCCTTCGGCGCGGGCGTTGTCGAGGTTCGACCCGAGACCTTCCTCCAGTCCCAGACCGTTGGCGACGATGAGGTCGGCCTGCTGCATGTCGCCGGCCTCCTTCGCGGAGATGCCGAAGGAGTGCGGGTCGGCGTCAGGCTTCATCAGCACGCGGACGTCCGCGGAGTCGCCGACGAGCCGGGAGACGACGTTACCGAGGATGTTCGTGGTGACGACGACACTCGGCCGTTCAGTGTCACCGCCGCACGCCACGAGGACGCCGGCGAGCACCCCGGAGACCAGCGTCGCGGTGAGTGTCCGGAGGCGGCCCATCACCGGCCTCCCGTCACGGCGATCGCGGCGGGGTGGCCGCCGACGTCGATGCTGCGGGCTTCGCGCAGGTTGTCCCGCACATCGAGTTCGGCGACGGTGCCGGCCGCCGGGTCGGAGACGTACCCCCGCTCCCGGGTCAGGACGACCGACGGCGCCGTGTCCCCACCGCCGTCCACCAGCTGACGCTGCGCGGTGACCTCGCCGGAGTCCGCGTCGACGACGTAACCCACGCCGTCCTCGTCGACGGCGAGGACGGTCGAGTCGTCCGGCGCGACGGCGACCGACACCACCGGGGCACCGGTGTCGGCGGTCCGCCACTCACCGGACTCCGGGTCGAAGACGCCGAGGCCGCCGTCCTCGAACGGCGCCGCCACCAGATCCCGGCCCACCACCAGC
Organism: Corynebacterium sp.; assembly: GCF_022712195.1. Taxonomy (GTDB): domain Bacteria; phylum Actinomycetota; class Actinomycetes; order Mycobacteriales; family Mycobacteriaceae; genus Corynebacterium. The sequence continues at coordinate 18,686 of NZ_JALAGY010000023.1, forward strand.
GACCACGCGCGTCCGTCCGCGTCCTGCGGGTACGGGGTGACGGTACCGGTGAAGTCGTCGTCCACCGTGAGGACACCGTCCCCGCAGGCGAAGGCCACGTGGTCGCGGAGACCTGCCGCACCGTGGATCTCCGGGCAGGCGGACACGCCGGTGAGACCGTCCGGGACTTCCCCACCGTCGTCGTAGAGGGCCAGGTCGCCGGGGAGTTCCCGGTCGTCCCCGCCGGGGACCGTGGTCAGGACACGGTCGCCGAAAGGAACGGCGACACCGTGGTGGGCGCCGACCCCGAAGGAGACCTCCTCGGTCAGCTCGCCGTCACCGAGCCCCTGTCGCGGGAAGACCTTCACGGCACCGTCTCCGTCGAAGAACATCGCGACCTGCGACCCGTTGGACACCACGTGACCGGAGGTGTCGCCGTCCACGGTGCCGACCGCGGACGGGGCGGCGCGGTAGTAGTGGCTGTGGTCACCGTGGTCGACGGTCCACACCCCGGTGTCGGTGACGGTCACGGCGGTGCCGTCGGTGCCGTCGGTGGTGAACAGGAAGCGTCCGTCGGACGTCGCGAGGACGTCCTGCCCGTCCCCCACGCCCGGGGCCTCCACAGGATCACCGGTCAGCAGGTCGACGAGTGTGACTCCACCGCCGTCGGCGTCGACGGCCGACAGCCTCAGCTGCGGTTCGGTGGCCTCGTCCGCCCCCTCCACGTAACCGTGGGGCGTCTCGTCCGTGCCGGAGACCGCGGTCGGCTCAGGTTCAGGGGACCCCGCCCCACAGGCGGCGAGACCCATGGTCAGGGCCGGTACGGCGAGAACCGCAAGGGCGGCGGCACGACGGCCGGACGGCACCGGAGGTCGGGCTCGTGTTCTGCGCTGGAACGTCATCATTCTCCTCTACTGATAATGATTATCATTTGCAGTACGGAGCCTGACTCTACACAGGACCGCCTTCGCCGCCAACACCACCAGGAAGCCGACCCCGCCCAGCAGGGTCACCGTCGCCCCGGCGGCGGTCTCCGCGTACCAGCTGACCAGCAGGCCGAGGTACACCTGGACCACACCGATCACCGCCGCCGTGACCATCACCCGACCGATGCCCCGGACCAGCAGCAACGCCGTCGCCGGCGGGCCGATCAGCAGCCCGAAGACCAGCAGCGTGCCGACCACCTGGAACGACGCCACCGTCGCCAGCGCCACCAGCACGAGCATCCCCAGGTGCGCCACCCCCGGACGCAGCCCCAGAGTGTGCGCCTTACGTTCGTCGAAGGTCAGCGCCGTGAACGGCCGGTGCGCGAGGACGCACGCGGCGGCACCGGCCGCGGCGGCCACGGCGATGACCGCCACGTCCCGCCCCGTCACCCCCAGGACGTCGCCGAAGAGGAAGGCCGTGAGGTCCACGGCGAACGAGCCGGAGTGCGACACGACCACCACCCCGAGCGACAGCATGGTGATGAACTGCAGGCCGACGGCCACGTCCTGCGACAGGCGTGAGGCACGGCTGACCGTGACCACGCCCAGCGACATCACCAGCGCACTGACCGCCGCGCCGAGCATGAGGTTCCCGCCGAGCAGCGCCGCCACCGCCACCCCGGGCAACATGCCGTGACTCATCGCGTCCCCGAAGAACGCGAGGCCCCGCAGGACCACCCAGGTACCGACACAGGCGCAGAGCACAGCGGCGAGACCGCCCGCCAGCAGCGCGCGGAGAACGAACGAGACCTCGAAAGGCGCAGTCAGGAGTTCCATTTGATAATGATTATCATTATCATGAAGGAATGTGTGAACCAGTCCGCCTCACCGGCGTCTCCCACCGCTACGCACGGGTACCGTCCCTCCGGTCGGTCACCCTCACCCTCGAACCGGGAACCGTCACCGCCCTCGTCGGCGGCAACGGCTCCGGAAAATCCACCCTGCTGGGCATCCTCGCCGGCACCCTGCGCCCGGTCACCGGCACCGTCACCGGGACCCCGCCCGACGTCGCCCTCGTCCCCCAGCACAGCAGCACCCCCGACCTGTTCCCCGTCTCCGTCCACCGGACCGTGTCCATGGGACGGTGGCGGCGACGCGGACTGCTCCGCCCCCTCACCCGCGACGACCGCCACGTCATCGACACCTCCATGGCCCGCATGGGGATCACCGACCTGGCCGACCGCACCCTCGACGAACTCTCCGGAGGGCAACGCCAACGCACCTTCATCGCCCAGGGACTGGCACAGCAGGCACCGCTGCTCCTGCTCGACGAACCCCTCGCCGCGGTGGACCACACCACCGTCACCATGATCGACGCGGCCGTCCGCGAGGAGTGCCGCGGCGGGACCACCGTCGTCGTCGCCACCCACCACCGCCACCAGGCGGACAGCGCCGACCGCGTCGTCGTCCTCGACCACGGACGGCTGGTGGAGACCCCGGGCCGGTGCCGGTGACCCCGCCCGTTGTTGGTCCGGACCCCCGTCGACCGACATCGGCCGGGGCTGTCAGAAGACGGCCGCGGCGAGCTTCCGCCGTGCCTCCGACACCGCCGGGTGACCGGGGTCCAGCAGATGCAGCATCTCCAGGAGCCGGGGACGGATGCTCTCCACATCCGCGGCATGCACGAGGGACCCGGACAGCAACTCCACCGCCTCGACCGGCCTGTCGAGGAGGACCAGCACATCCGCGGCACGCAGGACGGTGCCCGGCTCCCCCTGCCGACACCGTCGCGCGTCCGCCACCGCCGACAACACGGCCGAACGGTCCATGTCCCGCGTACGCGCCAACACGGCCACCGCAGCCCGCGCCCGACGCAGGGTCCCCACCGCACCAGGGTCGGCGTACTCGGCGAGCATCCGGTCGTAGAGTGCCAGCGCAGCCTCCGCCTCCCCTCGTCCGACCAGCTCCGCCGCCTCCTGGAGCCGGGGGTCCGTGACGACGGAGCCGCCGACGGTCGCCTCCCCGGCGCCGTCGACGGGCTCCTCCTCCGGAAGCCCCTCGAGCCGTCCGGCGACAGTCGCGACCACCTTCCCGACCCACTCCCCGCAGTCGACCTCACCGTCCACCGTGGTCCAGGTGCCGACACCCGTGCCACCGGCCACGACGACCACCGACGGAAGCACCTCAGGCCGGAAGGCCCGGACGACCTGCGGGAACCGGTCGGCGTCCACGACCCCCAGGACCCAGCGCAACCGGGCGGCGGTCGCGAGGTCCTCCAGGTCACGGCGCAGTGCGGACGTGGCAGGATCGACGGACGAGCCGATGAGGACCACCACCGGCACCTGCGCAGACCGCGAGACGACCTCGGTCTCCAGGGACAGCGGCGTCACCTCGACGACGGGCGCCGCAGGAGGTGGTGGCGTCTGGGGCCGACCCCGGTCGTGGTCAGACGACTCCCCGGCCGGCCGGGCGCCCGTGACGACCAGGTCGCGGTCGAGGTCGGGGGTGCAGGAGTCGTGGTGGTCGTGTGCGTGGGTCATCGTCGCCCACTGTAGGCGTCGCCGACGGGGCTGACGAGACGGTCACCGGTGACGCCTCGCGGCTCCTACGGGATGAGCTCCAGGATCGCCGCCGTCAGGGCCTTACGCTGCGCCTCGGTGAGGGCGTGGTCGTGCACGTGGTCGTGCAGCCACAGGCCGTCGGCCAGGATCTGCACCAGGTACGCCGCACGCTTCAGGGCGGCGTCCTCCCCCTCCCCGTCGACACCGTCGACCGGGGGGAGCCACCGCTGGTCGACGTCCCGCCACACCTCGACGAAATCGCGGTGCGTGCGGGAATCCACCTGCAGCAGCAGGTCCGCCCGCGTCGCCGACCTGCTCAACGACAGCACCATGGCCCGCAGCCGTTCCGACGCCGGCACCTGGTCCGCCGGGCCGCCGGCCGCGGACTCCAGCTCGTCCTCCCACTGGCCGGCGAGGTACCGGTGCACACCGAGCATCAGCTCGTGGCGCGAAGGGAAGTGGTAGATCAGCCCCGACTTCGACATCCCGGACGCCTCGGCGAGCGACTCGTAGGTCACCGCGTCCAACCCGTCCGACTCGATGATGCCGACAGCGGCGCGCAGGATCACGTCCTTCTTACTCGTGCGCAGAGTACTTCGCCTCCTTCGGGTTCCCGCGGAAGCACCAGGCCGTCACCAGGGCGGCGACCACGGCCACGGCCCCGGCGATGACCAGCACCAGCAGGTAGCCGGTGTCGTAGGCGTCCGCGGCGGCCGCGCCGAGGACCGGGTGGTCCACACCGTGGTCGACGTCGTGGGCGACCTCGGACGGGGCCCTCATCGCGTAGAACATGGGCATCAGGCTACCCAGTACAGCCACCGACAGCAGCGTCCCGAACTCGTAGGAGATGGCCTCCACCGAGGACGCCATGCCCGCCTTGCTCTCCGGCGCCGACCCGATGATGGCCGAGGACGACACGGACATCACGCAGCCTGAACCGACCCCGACCAGGCCCAGGCCGATCACGGCGGCCCACAGCGGCTGGTCCGGGACCGCCCACACCACCGTGGCCACACCCACGGAACTGACGGTGAAACCGCCGGTGATCAGCGTACGGAAACCGAGCCGGTGCAGGTTCATGCCGCCGAGGATCGACGCGGGGATGGCGGGCACCGCCGCGGAGGCGACCAGCAGACCGGCCTCCAACGGGGTGAAGCCACCGGAGGTCTGGAAGCGCTGCGTGGTCATCAGCTCCGCGCCGGCCAGCACGAACATCGCGAACATGGCGGCCAGCGTGCCGCCGGCGAACATGCGGTCACGGAAGATCGAGAACTCCAGCAGTGCCGGCAGTCCCCGCTGCCTCAGCAGCCCCTGACGGTGGGCGAACAGCACGGCGCCGAGGAGAGCCACCCCCAGGGCCGACAGGACCAGGCCCGCACTGCCCTCGGAGTTGGCGACCTCCTTGATCGCCATGACCGCACCGACCATGGCCAGCATGGCCCACACCGACGAGAGCACGTCCCAGTGGCGGGACGGGTCGGCCTGGTTCGCGGGGGCGTAGGCGGCCGTCGCCACGAGGATGACCACCACGACCGGCACGTTGATGAGGAAGACGGTGCCCCAGTGGAAGTGCTCCAGCAGGAAGCCGCCCATCACCGGCCCGGACGCCGCACCGACGACGGCGATGGACCCCCAGATGCCGATGGCGGTGTTGCGCTCACGCACGTCGGTGAAGGTCTGGCGGATCAGCGCCAGGGTGGCGGGCATCATCGTCGCCGCACCGAAACCGAGCACGGCGCGGGCGGCGATCAGCATCCAGGCGTTCGGCGAGAAGGCCGCGAGCAGGGAGCCGACGCCGAAGACGCTCACACCGGTGAGGAACATGACGCGGTGGCCGATCTTGTCGCCGAGGGTGCCGGTGCCGAGCAGCAGGCCGACGAGCACCAGCGGGTAGGCGTTGATGATCCACAGGCCCTGCAGCGCGGTGGTGTGCAGTTCGTCGCGCAGCACCGGGAGGGCGGTGTAGAGGATCGAGTTGTCGGCGCCGACGAGGAAGAGCCCGAGGCTGATGATGCCGAGGAAGGTCCACCGCTGGGTCGGCGTGGTGGACGAGAGGGCGGCGGTCGTCGCGCCGGCTTCTCCGGGGGGACGTCCGCTCGTCCGTCCCGCCGTCGTCTTCGTGTGGCCCACGTTCGCTACCTCCTGTGTACTCCAGTCGTCACCGGTGTCTCCGATGTGTTCTGGTCTGCTTCGCACGTGTCGTGCACGACCGGTAACTGTACCGAACGTCCGTTACAGTTACAACTGCTGTGACGGGCCTCACCCGCCCCGCCACCTGCACAGACGACGGCCCGGCCACTGCGACGTCCGTCACAAGTCCGGACGATGACGTACCATCCGGGGGAACAGCCCGCACAGCCGAGGAGCACCCGTGCCCGACCCCAGCGTCCTGGACAGCATCAGCGACATCACCGCACTCGCCGACTCGACGCTGTCGGACATCGACCCGCTGGTCTCCGGCCGCTGGGCGACCCCGGTCACCTGGCGACAGCCGGTACACACCGTGTACGTGCCCGCCCACCTGATCACCGGCGACGGCACCCCCGGAGCGGACCTCCCCCGGCGGTGGGGGTCGGACGCACTCGCCGCCCTCGACGGCCACGGCCGCCCCGCCGACCTCGCCCGGGACCTCGGCATCTCCGCAGACCACGCGGAGACCGTCGGCCACCTCACCCGGGAGAAGCTGCTGCGGGAACCGGTCGAGGCCCTCCGCATCGACTTCGAGGACGGCTTCACCCAGCGCGGCGTCCCGCCGGAGAACCGCGACGCCGACGAGGACACCCGTGCCCGGCAGGCCGCCGCGGTCCTCGCCACGTGGTTCAGCGCGCCCGGGACCAGCGGCCACGCCACACCCGCCTTCGCCGGGATCCGGTTCAGCTCCTTCGACCCCGCCGTCCGCGACCGGGGCCTGCGAACCCTGGCCATCGTCCTGGAGGAACTTGCCGGGCGGGACGTGCTGCGCACGGTCCTGGAGAACGACCGTCGGGCACTGCGGCTGACCCTGCCGAAGGTCCAGCACCACCGCCAGGTCGAGGCCTTCACCGGGGTACTGCGCGCCATGGAGGCGACCCTGGGGGTACCGGAGATCCCGTTCGAGGTGCAGGTCGAGACACCCCAGGCGATCCTCGCCGCGGACGGCGCCGCGGAACCCGCCCGCCTCATCGCCGCCGGTGAGGGACGCGTGCTGTCCCTGCACTACGGCACCTACGACTACTCCGCCTCCCTCGGGGTCGACGCGGCCGAACAGGCGCTCGACCATCCCGTCGCCGACCACGCGAAGGACGTCCTGCAGGTGGCGACCGCCGCGGTGGGCGTGGAACTGTCCGACGGCTCCACCAACCGCATCCCCGTCGGCACCCGTGCCGGGATGCTCGAGGGCTGGCGTATCCACCACCACCTGGTGGCACGGCACCTGCGGCGCGGCATCCGGCAGGGCTGGGACCTGCACGCCCACCAGCTGGTGACCCGGCACATGACCACCATCGCCTACTTCCGGGCCGACTGGCGGGCCAGTGCCGAACGGCTGCGGGACTACGTCGCCGGCGACACTAGCCGGTGGATGGACGAACCCGCCACCGCCAAGGCGATGGCCGGCTACCTGGTGCGTGCCCACGGCTGCGGTGCGGTCACGGACCGGGAGCTGAAGACCACCGGCCTGGACCACGCGCAGTTGCGCCGTCTCCAGGTCAGCGGACGAGTGTGAGGAGTGACACCATGACAGACATCAGCACCATCTACCGCGCGGCACAGGCCGTGCACCTGCCCGACGGCGACCGCACGCCGGTACAGGGGCCGGTGACCGTCCTCGTCGGCGACGGGCGGATCCGCGCCGTCCTCGACGGGCGGGACGCCGACGTCCCCGGGGAGTTCGACGCCGGCTCCGCCACCGTGGTGGACGTCCCGGACGACCAGGTCCTGATCCCCGGGCTGGTGGACACCCACGTCCACGTCAACGAACCCGGCCGCACCGAGTGGGAGGGGTTCGCCCCGGTGACCCGCGCCGCCGCCGCGGGCGGGGTGACCACACTGCTGGACATGCCGCTGAACTCCGTCCCCTCCACCGTCACCGTCGACGCCCTGGACGCCAAACAGGAGGTCGCCGCACCGAAGGCGAAGATCAACGTGGGCTTCTGGGGCGGGGCGGTGCCCGACAACATCGGCACCGGCGACCTGCGGGCACTCTGGGACCGGGGGGTGTTCGGCTTCAAGTGCTTCCTGCTGCACTCCGGGGTGGACGAGTTCCCGCCGCTGTCCACCGCACAGCTGCACCGGGCGATGACCGAGATCGCCGGGTTCGACGGGCTCCTCATCGTCCACGCCGAGGACGCCGACGAGATCGCCGCCGGTGAGGCCCGCGTGGCCGCCGCCGGCGGGATCGACGAGACCTTCGACAGCTTCCTGGCGTCCCGGCCCTCGTCGGCGGAGGCGAAGGCCGTGGCCACGGTGATCGACGCCGCCGAGGCCACCGGGTGCCGGGCGCACATCCTGCACCTGTCCGACTCCGGCTCCCTCGACCAGATCGCCGCCGCCCGGGACCGCGGTGTGCGGATCACCGCCGAGACCTGCCCGCACTACCTGGCCCTGTTCTCCGAGGAGATCCAGAACGGCGCCACCCAGTACAAGTGCTGCCCACCGGTGCGCACCGCCGGCAACCGCGAACGCCTGTGGAAGGGACTGGTGGACGGGGTCATCTCCACGGTGGTCTCCGACCACTCCCCCTGCACCGCGGAACTGAAGAAGTTCGCCGAGGTCGCCGACGCCCAGGCGTCCGCCAATGAACGCAACGAACTCACCGCGTTCTCCGCCCTCGCCGCCACCGGCAACGACCTCGGCGCCGGCGGTGCCGACGGCCGCGGGTCCGGCGGTTCCTTCGGCGAGGCCTGGGGCGGCATCGGCTCCGTCCAGCTCGGGCTGCCGGTGGTGTGGTCGCAGGCCCGCCTGCGGGGACTGTCGCTGGCGGACGTCGTCGGCTGGATGTGCCAGGCCCCGGCCGAATGGGCCGGGCTGGCCGACCGCGGTGCGATCGCCGCCGGGCGCCGCGCCGACCTGGCCACCGTCAGCGCGGACGACGCCTTCGTGGTCCTGCCTGAGGAACTGCACCAGCGCAACAAGATCACCGCCTACGCACAACGCGCCCTCGCCGGCGTCGTGACCCGCACCTGGATCGACGGCGAGCCCGTCTACGTCCGCCCGTCCACCCCGCACGTCCCCGCGGCCGACCTGGATGACCGCACCGTCTTCCCCGCCGACGCCCGCCCCTTCACCCTCCGACCCTGACCAGCTGAGGAACACCATGACCGAGCACCACGACTTCCTGTCCTACCCCGACCTCGCCAGCCGCGCGCTGGCGGGATCCGTGGTGTGGGCGTCCGACGAGTCCTTCGCCGAGCGCGAGAACCTCATCATGCCGCACGAGCCCGCCTTCGACCCGGACGAGTTCGGCAACAAGGGCAAGGTCTACGACGGGTGGGAGACCCGGCGCCGCCGCCACGACGAGGTCGGGGAGAACGACGCCGCCATCGTGCGCCTCGGCGTCCCGGGACAGGTGAAGGGCGTCGTCGTCGACACCGCCTGGTTCACCGGGAACTACCCGCCCCAGTTCGCCGTGCACGGACTGACCTGCGACGAGTACCTCACCGGCGAGGAGATCGCCGCCCTGCCCGACGACCGCTGGTTCACCCTCGTCGCACCGGTGGACGCCCGGGGCGACCACCGGCACCACATCGAGATCTTCCCCGCCGGGGACGCCGCCGCCCGCCGGGTGACCCACGTGAAGCTGGAGATGATCCCCGACGGCGGCATCGCCCGCCTGCGCGTCCACGGCCAGCCCTCCCCCGACCCCCGCTTCATCACCGGCACCGTCGACCTGGCGGCGATGGAGAACGGCGGCCGGGTGACCGAGTGCACCAACATGTTCTACTCGCACCCGAACCAGATCATCTCCCTCGGCCGCGCCCACAACATGGGCGGCGGCTGGGAGAACGCCCGACGACGCGACGACGGCAACGACTCGGTCACCGTGCAGCTCGCCGGGGAGGGACGGGTGCGCTGGATCGAGTTCGACACGTCCTACTTCGTCTTCAACGCCCCCGGTCACGTGGCGCTCACCGGCGTGACCGGGGACGGGGAGGAGGTCGAGCTCGTCGGCAGGACCCGCGTACTGCCGGACACCCGCCACCGCTTCGCCGTGTCCGACACCGCAGAGGGCACCACCGGGCCGACACCCGTCGTCGCCGTGCGTGCCGACGTCTACCCCGACGGGGGTGTCTCGCGGCTCCGGGTGTGGGGAGAGCTCACCGACAACGGCCTGCTGGACATCGAAAGTCGCTGGTAAAAGGGCCGGAACCCGTCGGAATCAGGGGAACATCCGCACGAAACCCCGTCGAAACAGGCGGTTCCTAGACTCTCGCTTCTGACAGCCGCCCACCCCGGGCGCCGACGACGAGAACGGAGCCGGTCGACCGATGACACGTGTGATCCCCCGTGACGACC
>NZ_JALAGY010000024.1 GCF_022712195.1 Corynebacterium sp.
GGGTGGAATCGGAGGTGGAGTCCGGGTCGGAGCCTGGGGTGAATGACGTTGCAGATGAGGGTGTGGGTGTCATCCCACCGATGGTAACAACGTCGCTGCGACGGCCTCTACTGCAAAGTGGCGCCCGTACCCGTGTCCGACACGCCTGATAAACTTGTCACGTCGCATGAGGTAGCCGGGGTCCTGGCAGGGCCCACCGGTGGTCGGGCACGCGCGGTCCGGCAGTCGGGGAACCATGGGGCACCTACCGAATCAGAACTACAGTGAGGTGTTGGTGAGACCGTGACCTTGATCGTCGTTCCTGTGGTGCTTGCCATAGCTCTCGCACTGACCCCGGTCCTGGTCAAGACTCTCGACCGCAACGCCGGCTGGCCCCTGGCCGCCGTGTTCCTGGGGGTCGCCGCCTACGTCCTCTCCCACGCCGGGGACATCCTCGACGGGCGGGACGCGGTCTTCTCCGCCACCTGGGCCGAAGGGATAGTACCCGGGGTCGACGGTTCCGCGGGCAACCTCGAGTTCGCCCTGCGCATGGACTCGCTCGGCATGTTCTTCACACTGCTGGCCCTGTTGATCGGTTCGGCGGTCTTCGCCTACTCCTCCCGGTACCTCCACCGCGGGGAACATATCATGAACTTCTACGTCCTGATGACGGGGTTCATGCTCTCGGTGGTGCTCCTCTTCCTCGCCGACGACGTCTCCGTCCTGTTCATCGGGTGGGAACTCGTCTCCCTGGCGTCCTTCTTCCTCATCGCCCGGGCCGGCCACACCGGTGAACCGGGTGCCGTCCGCACCCTGCTCCTCACCTTCACCGGCGGCCTCAGCCTCCTCGTCGCCCTGGGCATCGCCGTCTCGGCGACCGGGACGACGAACATCTCCGGGATCATCGCCAGTGACGTGTGGGGGCAGGACGCCTCCCTCACCACTCTCGTCGCCGTCCTCGTCGCCCTCGCCGGCTTCTCCAAGGCCGCACAGCTGCCCTTCCACGTGTGGCTGCCCGAGGCCATGGCGGCCGCCACCCCGGTCTCGGCCTTCCTGCACGCGGCGGCGGTGGTCAAGGCCGGTATCTACCTGCTGCTGCGCTTCTCCGGGATCTTCTCCGACGTCCTGGTCTGGAACCTGATGCTGATCATCTCCGGCATGGCCACCGCCGTCATGGCGGCTGTCTTCGCCTACCAGCAGACGGACCTCAAGCGCCTCACCGCCTACTCCACGGTCTCCCAGCTCGGCTGGATCGTCGCCACCATCGGCATCGGCACCCCCTTCGCGCTCGCCGCCGCAGTGGTCCACACCGCGGCGCATGCCATGTTCAAGTCCTCGCTGTTCATGATCATCGGCGTCGTCGACCACCAGACCGGCTCCCGTGACATCCGCGAGATCGGCTCGGTCTGGCGCCGGATGCCCGCCACCTTCACCGCCGCCCTCGTCGCCGCGGCCAGCATGGCGGGGCTTCCCCCCACCCTGGGCTTCGTGTCGAAGGAGGGCATGCTCGAGGCGTTCACCGAATCACCGCTGCTCCCCTCCTGGCAGATCGTGCTGCTCGTCGCCGCCGGTCTCGGCGCCGTCGCGACGTTCATGTACTCCGCGAAGTACCTCATCGGGGCGTTCATCGACACCGGCTCCGCCGTGGAGACCGCCGATGTCGTCCCCACGGAGAAGGTCAGGGAAGCCCCGGTCTCCTTCTGGCTGCCCGCCGCCGTCCCCGGCGTCCTCTCCCTGCCCGTGGTCCTGTTCCTCGCCGCCGTCGACTCTCCGCTGGACTCCGTGGTGGGCTCCATCGGGGCCGGCGCATCACACTCCCACCTGGCGCTCTGGCACGGGTTCGGGATCCCGCTCTACATCACCCTCGCGGTCGTCGTCCTCGGTGCCGTCCTGGTGGCGCTGCGCCACCGCGCCTACACCGACTGGATGGAGGACCACCGGCTCTTCCCCTTCACCGGCAACGAGTTCATCGCCTTCACCCTGCGGATGGCCAGCCGGTGGGGGCGCCTGGTCAGCCGACTCGGCACCACCCTGAGCCCGAACGGCCACCTGCTGTGGATCTTCGTGCTCGTTCTCGTGCTTACCGTCGCCGCCTTCTTCGGCCCCGGCGGACTCGAGGAACTCGGCGCCCTGCCACCGCGGGTCAGCGGCATCGACAACATCACCGACATCGCCGGCCTGCTGATCATGTTCCTCGTGACCATGGCGATCATCTCCACCCGTTCCCGCATGGGCTCGGTGGTGCTGGTCGGTGTGGCCGGCGCCGGGGTGTCCTGGATCATGCTGACCCTGGGCGCGCCGGACGTGGCCATGACCAACCTCATGGTCGAGTTCATCGTCACCGTGTTCCTCATGCTGGTCGTGCGACACCAGCCGCGCCTCTACCTCAAGGAGGGCGAGAACCGCACCAAGTTCGCCGTCACCCTGGCCGCGATCGTCGGTCTCGTGGTGTTCATCGGCGTCTGGCTGCTCATCGGCCGGCACCCGCGTCCGGAGCTCGCGCAGTGGTACATCACCGAGTCGCCGGACGTCTCCGGGGCGAACAACATCGTGGCGGCGATCCTGGTCGAGTTCCGTGCACTGGATACCCTCGGCGAGCTCTCCGTCCTCGGCATGGCCGGTATCGTCATCGCCGCGATCGTGGCCTCCGTGCCGAAGTCCCCGGTGCCGGGGTACGGCCCCGGTTCCACCGCCGAGCTGTTCCGCAAGGAGGGGTCGACGAAGTTCCCGGACGTGCACAAGGTCCCGGAGCTCGCCCCCTTCTACTCGAAGTACCTGCGAAGCACGCACCTGAACTCGATCCTGGGACGTCAGGTCATCTGGCCGTTCCTCGCCGTCCTCGTCGTGTACTCGGCCGTGACCCTCTACCGCGGCCACCAGGCCCCCGGCGGCGGCTTCCTCGCCGCACTGATGCTCGCCCTCGGCCTGGTGTTCTGGTACCTCGTGCAGCCGAACGCGAAGAAGATCGGCGGGAAGGACCTGGGCTACCAGTTCGTCGGCGGCGGCATCATCCTCGCCCTGGTCACCGGACTGGTGGGCTTCGTCGAGGGCAGCTTCCTGGCACCGATCCACTTCTACATCGGCTCCGAGCACTTCAGCTCCTCACTCTTCTTCGACGGCGGCGTCTACCTCGCGGTGATCGGCATCGTCACGATCGTGCTGAACTCCCTCGGCGGCCGCGACCGCCCCGGTGCCGAGGCAGGACGGCCGTCCAAGGCCAGTCCCGTCGAGACGTCGCCCACCATGGCCCAGCGTCCCGAACTCCGGGCGGTGGCCGGCTCGAAGGTGGCGATCACCGCCGGCGGGTCAGCCGTCCCGTTGAACCCCTCCGCCGTGGCCGAGGAGCAACGCAGGAGGAACGGGAGGAAACCCGGCGGCACCGCCGCAGACACCCCGGAAGACGGGCACAGCGAACCTGACGGACACGACGGACACGACGGAAACAGCAAGGGAAAGGACGGTGACAACCGATGATCATCGCGGCCATCATCGCCCTCCTTGTCGCGGCAGGCGTCTACATGGTGATGCAACGCGGCATGGTTCGGGTCATCATCGGCACGACGCTGATGAGCCACGGAGTGAACCTCCTGCTGCTCGCCACCGGTATCGGCGCCTGGCGGTCCGACCCGCTGGCTGACCGCACCCTGCCGGCGGACTCGGCCGACCCCCTCCCCCAGGCCTTCGTCCTGACCGCCATCGTCATCTCGATGGCGACGACCGCCGTCCTGCTCGCACTCGCCGCCCTGGGCCGTGACGACGACACCCGCTCCGGCGAGGACGTCCAGCGCGCCCGCCGCGAGTTCCGCGCCCTGGACACGGTGGGCCTGCGTTCCGCCCACCGCATCGACCACGATTCAGCCCAGGCGCAGCGCCGCCGTGACCGAGAGGTGGACTACTGATGAGCCCCGACACCGTCGGACCACTTCTCGCCCTGTTCGTCGTCGTCCCGCTGATGGCGGCCGGTGTCGCCGCCGTCCTGCCGTGGAGCCTCCCGCGCCGCCTCCTCGGACTGCTGGTGCCGGCGACCGGTGTCGTCGGCGGCGTCCTCCTGCTCACGCAGGTGGCCGGCGGCGGGGAGACCACCGTCGTCGCCGACAACGTCGGCTCCTTCGTCGGCGGCGTGTCCATCCCCCTGGCCGCCGACACACTGTCCGCGGTGATGATCGTCGCCACCGCCGTCGTCGCCCTCACCGCGAACTGGTTCGCCGAGGCCGTCGGCGAGTCCCGCGCACGCTTCTACCCGGCGATGACACTGATGCTGCTCGCCGGTGTCTGGGGCGCCTTCCTCACCGCGGACCTGTTCAACCTCTTCGTCTTCATCGAGGTCATGCTCATGCCGTCCTTCGGCCTGCTGGCCATGACGGGAACCTGGGCACGCCTCGCCGCCGGCCGCACCTTCGTGCTGGTCAACCTGGTGACCTCACTGTGCCTGCTCTCCGGCGTCGCCCTGGTCTACGGGGTGGTGGGCACCACCAACATGGCCGCGCTCGCCGGTGCCGCCGGCGAGCGCGGTGCGGACGGGTTCGCCGAGGGGATCTTCGGCACCCAGTGGCAGCTGCTGCTCGCCCTCGGCATCGTGCTCATCGCCCTGGCGGTGAAGGCCGGTGCCGCACCGGTGCACACCTGGCTGCCCCGGGCGTACGGTTCGACCTCCCCCTCGGTGATGGCCCTGTTCTCCGGCCTGCACACCAAGGTCGGCGTGTACGCCATCCTGCGGGTGTACATGACCATCTTCGAGGGCGACCACCGCTGGGCCGTGCCGATCCTGGTCTTCGCGGTGATCGGCATGATGATCGGCGGCTTCGCCGCCCTGGGCGAGACCACCCTGCGCGGGGTGATCTCCTACCAGATGGTCAACGGCATCCCGTTCATCCTCGTGGCGCTGGCCTTCCTCGGCGGCAGCGCCGAGCTGATGCTCTCCGCCGCGATCTTCTACATGCTCCACCACATGGTCACCGCCGCGGCGATGATCATGGCCGCCGGCGCCGTGGAGGAGACCTACGGCACCGGCCGGCTCCGCCGCCTCTCCGGCCTGATGCGACGCGACCCGATGATCTCCGTCGTCTTCGCCGCGGCGGCCATGTCGCTGATCGGCTTCCCGCCGTTCTCCGGCCTGTGGGGCAAGCTCATGCTCATCTTCGCCATGGTCGGTGACTCCGGCCCCATGGTGTGGGTCGGTGTCGGTGCGGTCGTCGTCGCGTCGGTCGGCGCGCTGCTGAGCATGCTGCACGTCTGGCGGAAGTGCTTCTGGGGCAAGCCCATGGACAAGCAGGACATGGACCCCAGCCTGGCGGTGAGCGTGAGGCTCACCCTGCCCAGTGCCACGATGATGGTGCTCAGCGTGGGGATGTTCCTCTTCATCGGGGTCATCACCCAGGTCACCGGCGACGCGGCCGCGTCGCTGACCGACACCACGGACTACGTCCACGCGATCATCGGCGACCCGGACGAGGCGGTGGGCGTGGTGCTCCCGTCCGAGCACTCCGGACTGGCGTACACGGAAGGAGCGCGGTGATGGGACTGAAGAACCTACTCCACCAGATCGGCCACGGGACCTCCTACTCGGTGTGGCTCGTGGGCCAGATCGTGAAGGAATCCACGATCATGGCCTACGACACCTTCACCACAGGTCGTCACATCGCCCCGGTGATGATCTACTACCCGCTGCGGCTCACCAGGGAACGCGACATCGCGGTGTTCATCGCGTCCATCACCATGACGCCCGGCACCCTCGCCCTCGGCGTGACCGGCCCCAAGGAGGTCGACGAGGACGCCGCCGCCGGCAAGCGCAACCTCAACGACGCCAGCTCCGTGGCCACCTCGGAGTTCCGGACCCACGGGCTCACCCGGGTCCAGCGGTTCCTCGCGGTCCACGCCATGTACGGTGCCGACCCGCAGGAACTGCTGCACTCCCTGGCAGTCATGGAGGCGAAGATCTCCCCGTCGGTGCGCAAACGCAAGATCGAGTTCGACGTGGAACACCTCGTGGAGCGCGGTGTCCCCGGCCCCCGCGGCTACCGTGGGAACCGTGGTGGACGAGCCAGCGAGGACGGGGTCTTCGACGTGGAGAAGGTCGACTCCACCCCGCACGCCGCAGCCTTCGTCGCCGCGATCATGCGGCAGGACGACAGTCTCGACGTCAACGACCTCGACAGCCTCTCCCGCGAACAGCGTGAGAAGATCGCCAAGACGAACGCCCGCAAGGCCGCCGAGGAGAAGCGCCGCCGGATCGAGGAGGAGGAGAAGCGCCGCCGCCGGAAGCTGGCGGAGGAACTCAGTCCCCCCGCCCTCGACCTCGACGATGGGGACGACGACCGGGACGACGACCGGGGCACCGGTGGCGGCCCGGACTCCGAGGACCTCGAGGAGGGCATCGACCCGTCCCGCGTCGCCCCCTCCCGGGACGGCGGCGTCTCCGCGCTGTCGGAGGCGCACGAGGCCGCACCCACGACCGGAGGTGCCAAGGCGTCCCGTTCCGGACGGCGGACCTCCCCGATCGCTTCGCTGGTCAACGCTCTCGAGGTCCGGTCCCGTCTGCCGCAGCCCGACCTGGACCTCAGCGGACGCCGGGGACTCCCCGGCACCCCCCTGTCCCGGTTGCGCGGCCGGCACGGCCACCCCCAGACCGGACAGTCCGGTGACACCGGGGCGACCGGGAAGACCGGGAAGACCGACAAGAGAGAGGACGAGTCGAAGTGACACCGACACAATTCCTGTGGATCTTCGCCGGTGTCGCGGCGATGATCATCGCCGCCGCCATGGCACTGGTGCTGTGGCGGGCGGTGTCGACGCGCAACGACGCCCGACGGGCCGTCCTGGCCGACATGGTCTTCCTCACCATCATCGCCGGGTTCCTGGTGTACTGCCTGTTCTACAGTTCCGCGATCACCTACGACGTCGTGCTGCTCGCCGGGCTCGGCGGCGCGATCAGCACCATGGCCTTCGCCCGGATCATCACCCGAGGACGCAGGTAGGAGAAAAACATGCTCACACAGTCACAGCCCGCCGTGCACCTGCTCGCCGGCGAGGGAACCGTGCTCCAGCACACCGGCGAGATCGGGTGGGTCCCCGCCATCATCGTCAGCGTCCTCGCCGTGGTCGGGGCGCTCTACGTGCTCGTCTCGGCGGTCGCCATGTACCTCGCCCCGGACGCCCTGAGCCAGGTCAACATGCTCGGCCCCGCACTCGGCATGGGCCTCCCGCTGCTCGTCGCTGCCGACTTCGTGAACTCCTGGGCCACCGAGGGTTTCGTGTTCGGATACCTGGTCAGGGGTGTCGTCGCCATCCTGGCGCTGCTCGTCGTCCAGGCCGTGGGTTCCTACGTGATGGGCCGTGCCCTGCACGCGACCTTGTGGGACCACACTGTGCCGTTGTCCGGCGGTGAACGCGCCAAGGAGTCGAACTAGCGAGTCGAACTAGCGGGTCGCACTAGCTCCAGGCAGGCGACGGAGAACCCCCGGCGGGGACAGACCACAGGATCTTCCCCGCCGGGGGTTTCTGACGTCCCGGCCCGCTGCGGGTCAGACGTGCGGGGCGACGGTGTCCGCGAGGTAGCGGGAACCGTTCGCCGACGGGTGGAACATCATGGTGTAGTCCGGCGTGGTGGTGTCGATGATGCCGGCGACGTAGCGGTCGCGGTCGGGCGCGCAGGTGTCGTGCCCGCGTGCTCCGTCCATGACCTCGACATACGTCGCACCGATGTCCCTGGCCGCGGCGCGCTGGTTGTCGCGGTTCCAGTTCTCCACGTCACGCAGGTGCGGCACGGGGACCCCGGCCGGGAGGTCCGGGACGACGTTGACCGCGCAGAAGGTGGACGTCGCACGGTCGACCGTGGGCAGGGCGCCGGAGACCACGATGCGGGCGTCGGGGGCGACGGACCGGATCCGGTCCGCGGCCCGCTGCATGTTCGCACGGTAGACGGCGGCGACGTGACGGGGGTCGAGGATGTTGGTGCGGTTGTCGACCGCACCGAAGAGCCCGTAGTCGTTCATGCCCACGGCGATGACCACGGTGGAGTCGTTGCGGACCGCACCGGCACGGATGGCCTGGTTGAGCCGGTGCATCATCGACCCGGAGGTGGTGGCGGTACAGGAGTAGTCGTCCACGGGCCGGCCGGTGGACCGGCCGAGCTTCGCCGGGAAGTTGTTGGGGGCCTGCAGGCACCCGGCGGTCTGCGGGTAGTCGTTCGCCCAGTCGCCGATCGGGCCGGGGACGCCGCGCAGGGTGTTGCGCACCTGGTCAGGGTTGGAGGAGAAGGAGTCCCCCCAGGGTCACGATGTTCCGGCCGTCGGCCTGCGCGGCCGGTGTCACGGCGGCGCCGAGCCCCACGGCGGTGAGCACCGCCACCCCGGCGGCGAGGACACGCGAGGACCACGACCGGGAGCTCCGTCGTCGGTGGGTACTGGTACGGGTAGGGGTATGGTACGGCACGACTCTCCTCGCTGTATGTCCGGTGAATGTGAAGGTGGTTTAGATTCCACCCGGAATGCAGACTACAACGCTGAGGGTATTCAGGCGAAACTCAGCGGAAACGGAGAAACACCGTGCACCGCCGCTGAAACGGCGGAGCCACGGGGCCAGAGGGCCGGGCCGTTCAGGGCAGCCAGATCAGCCCTTCAGGTCGGTGTAGATCTCCCGGACCCGGTCGCGCAGGTTCTCGTCGACCCTGCCCCAGTAGGTCCAGCACTGCCCTTCGACCTGTTCGGAGACTCCCTGCATGGCCCGGGCGATGTTGCCGGCGAGACGCTCCCGGGCGTCGTCGTCCAGGACCTCACGGACCAGGATCCCGGCCTGGACGAAGTCGTCGTCCTCGGGGTGGCGCACGTACGCGCCGCGGGTGAGGTCGCCACCGTAGTTGTCGTCGAAGAGGCCCAGGTCCTCCGCGGGGCCGGTCGCGGACTCCTGGCCACGTCCGAAGCCGTAGGCGGACTGTCCGGGCTCCACGCCCTTCTCCACCACGCCGGACCCGTCGGACACGTCCGCGGTGCCCTCACCGCGTTCGAAGCGATTCGGCGAGTAGACCGGCGTGCCGTCGGCGGGGAACTCGTAGGCGGCCGCACCGTCCTTCATTGTGTAGAAGTTCCGCTCCGCGACCACCGTACGGTTGACGGGCAGCTGCGGGTAGTTCGTCCCCAGCCGGTAGCGCTGGGTGTCGGCGTAGGCGAAGGCACGTGCCAGCAGCATCTTGTCCGGCGAGAATCCCACACCGGGGACGATGTTGGACGGCGCGAACGCCGCCTGCTCGATCTGCGCGAAGAAGTTCTGGGGGTTCGCGTTGAGGGTGAAGTGCCCGACGTCGATGAGCGGGTAGTCCTTCTGCGACCAGGTCTTCGTCAGGTCGAACGGGTTCCAGCGGTAGTTCTCCGCCTCAGCCACGGGCATGATCTGCACCTTGACGTCCCAGGTCGGGTAGTCGCCGCGCTCGATGGCCTCGTAAAGATCGGCGCGGGAGTGGTCGAAGTCGCCGGACCCGACGAGTTCACCGGCCTCCTGGTCGGTGAAGAACTCCCAGCCCTGACGCGTCTTGAAGTGGTACTTCACCCAGAAACGTTCACCGTCGGCGTTGATCCACTGGTAGGTGTGCGAGCTGAAGCCGTCCATGTGGCGGAAGTCCTTCGGGATCCCGCGGTCGCCCATGAGGTAGGTGACCTGGTGGGCGGACTCGGGGCTGCGGGTCCAGAAGTCCCACTGCATGTCGGCGCTGCGCAGGCCGTTGGTCAGCCGCTTCTGGGAGCGGATGAAGTCGGGGAACTTCATGCCGTCGCGCAGGAAGAACACCGGGGTGTTGTTGCCCACGATGTCGTAGTTGCCCTCCTGCGTGTAGAACTTCAGCGAGAAGCCACGGACGTCGCGGACGGTGTCCGGGAAGCCCTGCTCGCCGGCGACGGTGGAGAACCGCGCGAGCATCGGGGTCACCCGCCCCTGCTGGAACAGGTCGGCACGGGTGTACGCGGAGACGTCGGCGGTGACGGTGAGCTCGCCGAAGGCGCCGGACCCCTTCGCGTGGACGTTGCGCTCCGGGATGCGCTCACGGTTGAAGTGGGCGTGCTTCTCGACGAGGTGGGCGTCCGTCAGGGCGATCGGGCCCTGCTCCCCCACCGTGACCGAGTGCTCCTCGGTGGTGACGGGCGAGCCGTTGGCGTTGGTGGAGTGTCCGGAGTAGGGGCAGACGCCGCGGGCGGCGATCTCCCCGGAACCCGGTGCTGCGGTGGTGCGGTTGTCGTCGGTACTCATGTCTGTTCCCTCCTGGAGGCTGCGGTGCAGGTGCAGGTGCGGTGCTCCGTCATTGCACGCTCCACGCGCATGTCAGTCGTGGGTGACGGCGGAGACGCCCGGTCGGCGTGATCGTCGGTCACGGGGGCGAGGTGCCGTCTGTTCCCGTTATACACGCGAATCTTCAGGTCCGCACTATCAATATCAACACTTTGAATGGTTTCAACTATTTGTAACTCTTCGGCGATAGTAATAGCGACAGAAGCAAAGGTCACGGGTCCGCGACGTCGGTGCTAGACTCCGGAACCGTGCGAAGAAGAACCCTGCAGTCGGCACGCGACGGCTCCCGGCCGGGCGACCGGACCGGCACGCGCGGTCAGGGCCGGCAGGACGACCAGGCCGTCACCGACCTCGCCCTCCGCGCCGCCGGCGGCGACCGGCAGGCACTCAACGACTTCATCGAGGCCACCCACGGCGACGTGTGGCGTCTCCTCGCCCACCTGGCGGACGCCGACCGCGCCGACGACCTCACCCAGGAGACCTACCTGCGCGCCCTCAGCGGGCTGCCCCGGTTCGCCGCCCGCTCCTCGGCGAGGACGTGGATCCTCGCCCTCGCCCGGCACACCTGGGTGGACAGCGTGCGCCACGACATGGCACGCCCCCGCAAGTCCGCCGAGCAGTGGGAGGACGCCACCGAGCTCACCACCTCGCCCGACACCACCGGCGGGCAGACCTGGGCCGAGCTGGTGGACGCCCGCGCGATGCTGGACGACCTGGCGCCGGACCGTCGGGAGGCGCTGATCCTCACCCAGATCCTCGGTCACACCTACGCCGAGGCCGCGGACATCTGCGGGGTGCGGGTGGGCACGATCCGTTCGCGCGTCGCCCGGGCCCGCGCCGACCTGCTCGCCGCCTCCGGCCGGGGGACAGAGACGGGAGCGGGGAACGGCGCCAACGGCAACAACGGCACCGACACTGCAGCGGACCTACACTGGGGTTCGTGACCCACCGCTACCACCAACACCTCCAGTTCCCCCGTCAGGATGTCTGGGACTGGCACACCCGCCCCGGCGCGGTGACCCGGCTGACACCGGGATTCTCCCTGCTCAGCGTCGCCTCAGAGGCGTCCTCCCTGAAGGACGGCACCACCGTGCTCTCCCTGCCGGGCGGTGTCCCGGGACTCCGGACCTGGCAGGCGCACCACCGGCCGGACGACTTCGTCGAGGGCCGGCACTTCGTCGACGAGTGCGTCAATCCCCCGCTGCGGCAGATCATGCGGTGGAGGCACTCCCACGCCTTCCACGACGACGACACCGCCACCACCCGGGGCACCCTGCTCACCGACACCGTGCAGGGCACCGCCCCGGGTGCGCTGCTGGACCGCGTCTTCCGCTACCGCCACCGCCAACTCGCCGACGACCTCGCCCACCGGGCACGCGTCGGTGACGCGACCGTCACCGGGCACCGCACTGTGGCCGTGACCGGGGCGACGGGCCTCGTCGGCACCCGCCTCGTCGCGCTGCTGCGCATGCTCGGGCACACGGTGGTCCCGCTGTCGCGCTCTCCGCTGCCCCACGAGCCGGACGCCCGGGTCTGGGACCCCGACGGGCCCTCACCGTCGCTGTTCGACGGGGTGGACACGGTGGTCCACCTGGCCGGGGCGGGCATCGCCGGGCGGTTCACCGAGGGACACAAGACCGCCGTGCGTGACTCCCGGGTCGGCCCCACCCGGCGGCTCGCCGAGCTCGCGGCCGCCAACGGGGACGTCCGCACGTTCATCAGCGCGTCCGCGGTCGGCTTCTACGGCCACACGCGTGCCGGGCGGGTCAGCGAGCGTGCCGGCGCCGGCGACGGGTTCCTCGCCGAGGTCGTCGCCGACTGGGAGGCCGCCTGCCGCCCCGCGTCCGACGCCGGCCGCCGCGTGGTCGCGGTGCGTACCGGTCTTGTCCTTGCCGGCGGGTCCCCCCTGCTCACCGCTCTCAGCGCATCGAGCCGACTGGGAGGCGGCGTACTGGGGTCCGGACGCCAGCACTTCCCGTGGGTGTCGGTGGACGACCTGGTGGACGTGTACGTCCGCGCCGTCCTCGACGAGGGGCTCTCCGGCCCGGTCAACGCGGTGGGCCCGCAGATGATCACCAACGCGGAGTTCACCTCCACCCTCGCCGACCTGCAGCGCCTCCGGGTTCCGCTGAGCATTCCGGTGCCTGCCGCAGCACCGGCGCTGCTCCTCGGGGTGCAGGGCGCGGAGGAGCTCGCCCTCGCCGACCAGAACGTGGCCCCCTCCGTCCTCGAGCGCCACGGTCACACGTTCCGGCACCCGACCCTGCGCGCCGCCCTCGTCCACGAGCTGGGACTGCCCGACGAGTAGGATTATGGGCATGGCTGAGTCTGGCATGTCTGGCACCACCGCCCGCAGGGCGCTTCTCGTCCTCTCCTTCGGAGGCCCGGAGAAGGAGGAGGACGTGGTCCCCTTCCTGGAGAACGTCACCCGGGGCCGCGGCATCCCCCGGGAGCGGCTCGTCGAGGTCGGGGAGCACTACTACCGCTTCGGCGGGAAAAGCCCCATCAACGACCAGAACCTCGAGATCATCGACCATCTCCGTGCCGAGATCGCCGAGCGGGGGCTGGACCTGCCGGTGTACTTCGGCAACCGCAACTGGGAGCCCTACGTCGAGGACACCACCCGGCAGATGGTCGCCGACGGCGTCACTGAGGTCATCGTCTTCGCGACGTCCGCCTGGGGCGGGTACTCCGGCGACATCCAGTACCGCGAGGACATCGAGCGGGCCCTGCAGTCCTGCAGGGACGCCGGCGTGACCCCGCCGACCATGACGAAGATCCGCCCTTTCCACGACCACCCGCTGTTCCTGTCGGCCTTCGCTCGGCTGGTGGACGAGGCACGGCAGAGTCTCCCCTCCGGTCAGCGTGCGGACGCCCGACTGCTGTTCACGGCGCACTCGGTACCCGTGTCCGCCGATGAGGCGTCCTCCTCGGACTCCACCCACCGTTACTCGGGCCAGGTGCTCACCGCCGCGAGGGAGATCCGTGCGCTGAGCAGCTTCGCCTCCGACGGGGACGACGGCACCGACGTGGAGCTGGTGTGGCAGTCGCGCTCGGGACCTCCGCACATCCCCTGGCTGGAGCCGGACATCTGTGACCACCTCGAGGCGACCGTGCCCTCGGACGACCGCCCGATCGTGCTGGTCCCCGTCGGATTCATCTCCGACCACATGGAGGTCATGTGGGACCTGGACAACGAGGCCGCCGACACCGCCGCCGAGTTGGGTGTGACGATGGTCCGCGCCGCGACGCCGGGGCCGACACCCGAGTTCACCGACATGGTGCTCGACCTGGTGGAGACGACGCAGGCGCACACGACCCGGCAGTGAACCGACCGGCGGCCGGTGCCGCCTGCGCCTTGACCCTCACGCTACGTCAGCCTCTAGTCTCCCCGGTATGAACGACATCACCGGAATCACTGTCCTGGACTCACGCCGTGCGATGACCGCGGTCATCGACGCCCCCGTGGACTCACGCGCTGACCTGGTGCGCGCCATGTGGGAACCCATGAGCGGCATGTTCCGCTATTTTCCGGGCGACGTCGACGCCGCGGAGGTGGACCGGCGGAGTCTGGGTTTCGCCTGGGACGGTGACAGGGCGTCCGACACCTACCTGGAGAGGATCCGGGGTGCGATCGACCTGCTCAGCGACAACCGTGCATGGGAACGGACGGAGACCGCGCTGAGGCGTGGGGCCCGTGCTCTGCGGGAGGCCGATCCGGGCGCGACGATTCCCGACGTCACCGTGCTGCTCGGCGTGGGTGACCCCGACGACCCCCACTTCATGGACGAGGTCCGGGGCCTGGTCGCCTTCGGCGGCATCAGCGGTTACATCCAGGTGCACCTCTGGCCGACCCCGACGGTACTCGCCCGCCTGGAGGCGATCGCCGTCCACGAACTCCACCACAACGTGCGCTACTCCCCCGGTGGTGTCGTGTGGGATCCGGCGACCGTCACCCTGGGTGAACAGCTCGTCGCCGAAGGCCTGGCGGACGTGTTCGCCACTGAACTCCACGGGCCGCGCGGCCACACCCACTTCGTGGATCCGTCGGCGTGGTCCACCGAGGTCCTTCAGCGTGTCACCGACTCCGCAGGTCTCACCGGAATGGAGAACTTCACCGCCTGGATCCACGGGGACGCCTCCGCCCGCCTGTTCGGCGTCGAACCGGTCGGTCTTCCGACCGGGGCCGGTTACGCGGTGGGGACCCGGCTGGTGCGTAGCTACCTCCGGGCGACCGGAACGACGGCGGCGGCAGCAGTCCGCACTCCCGCCGGGCAAATCATCGCCGTCGCCAGGGAGTCCCTGGGACTCTGACACCCCGGCGCCACCGCGGACAGGGTGCTACAGCAGCAGTTCGGCGATCTGGATGGTGTTCAGCGCCGCGCCCTTACGCAGGTTGTCGCCCGAGACCACGAGCACCAGCCCGCGGCCGTCGTCGATGGACTGGTCCTGACGGATCCGCCCCACCAGGGACGGGTCGACACCGGCGGCGGCCAGTGGCGTGGGGACGTCGGTCACCTGCACGCCGGGGGCGTCGGCGAGGACTTCCCCGGCCCGCTCCGGGGTGATCGCGGAGTCGAACTCCGCGTGCACCGTCATGGTGTGGCCGGTGAACACCGGCACACGCACACAGGTACCCGCCACCGGCAGGTCAGGGAGGTGCAGAATCTTGCGCGACTCATTGCGCAGCTTCTGCTCCTCGTCGGTCTCCCCGGTGCCGTCGTCGACGATGCTGCCGGCCATCGGCAGGGCGTTGAACGCGATCGGGGCCACGTACGGCCCGAGGTCCTCGACCTGCAACGCGGACCCGTCGGTGGCGAGGTTCTCCAGGACCTCGAGGTTCGCGCGGACCTGGTCGGCCAGTGCCTTCACCCCGGCCAGGCCGGACCCGGAGACGGCCTGGTAGCTGGAGACGTGCAGTCGCTTCAGCCCGGCTTCCGCGTGCAGCGCACCGAGGACGGGCATGGCCGCCATGGTGGTGCAGTTCGGGTTGGCGATGATGCCCTTGGGCACGTCCTTCGCGTCCTGCGGGTTCACCTCGGAGACGATCAGGGGGACGTCCGGGTCCTTGCGCCACGCCGAGGAGTTGTCCACCACGGTGGCCCCTGCCTCGACGAAACGGGGCGCCTGCGCCCTGGACGTGGCACCACCGGCGGAGAACAGGGCGACGTCGATGCCGCGCAGGTCCTCGGTGGTCGTGGCCTCGACGTCCTCGACGACGACGGTGCCGCCATTGAACTCGATGCCGGTGCCGGCGGAGCGGGCCGACGCGAAGAAGCGCACGGTGTCGATCTTGTCGAGGACCGAAGGACGGTGTTCGAGGATGTCACGCATCACGCGGC
This sequence comes from Corynebacterium sp., assembly GCF_022712195.1. Lineage (GTDB taxonomy): Bacteria > Actinomycetota > Actinomycetes > Mycobacteriales > Mycobacteriaceae > Corynebacterium. The sequence goes on from NZ_JALAGY010000024.1 coordinate 15,594, forward strand.
CGACCTGGCCGGTGGCGCCGACGATGGCGAGGGTGGTCATGACTGGTGTCCTTTCGTGCTGGGGCTGACCGGGGTTGACCGGGGTTACCGGCCGGTGCCGGCGTACACGGTGGCGTTCTCCTCGCCACCGAGCTTGAAACGCTCGTGCAGGGCGGCGACGGCGGCGTCGAGGTCGGTGTCGCGGATCAGCACGGAGATGCGGATCTCGGAGGTGGAGATCAGCTCGATGTTGATGCCGGCGTCCCGCAGGGCCTCGCAGAAGTCCGCGGTGACCCCGGGGTGCGACTTCATGCCCGCCCCGACGAGGGAGACCTTGCCCACCTGGTCGTCGAAGAGCAGCTGGCCGAACTTCTGGTGGTCCTCGGTGCCCTGCAGCCCCTTGAGCAGCTCGACCGCCCGCGGTGCGTCCTCACGCGGGCAGGTGAAGGTGATGTCGGTGAGGTTGTCCGCGAGGGAGGAGACGTTCTGCAGCACCATGTCGATGTTGATCTCGGCGTCCGCCAGGGTGCGGAACACCCGGGCCGCCTCGCCCGGCTTGTCCGGGATGCCGAGGACGGTGACCTTCGCCTCGGAACGGTCGTGGGCGACACCGGTCAGGACTGCTTCTTCCACGGGGATATCCTCCAATGAGCCGGACACGAGGGTGCCGGTTTCGTTGCTGAATGATGAACGGACACGAATCGGGACGTTGAACGCACGGGCGTACTCCACGCACCGCAGCATCAGGATCTTCGCTCCGACCGCGGCCATCTCGAGCATCTCCTCGAAGGAGATGTTGTCGAGCCGCTGGGCGTTGGGGACGATGCGGGGGTCGGCGGTGTACACACCGTCGACGTCGGAGTAGATCTCGCACACGTCGGCGTGGAGAGCCGCGGCCAGTGCGACGGCGGTGGTGTCCGAGCCACCACGGCCGAGGGTGGTGATGTCCCGGGTCTCACGGTTGACCCCCTGGAAGCCGGCGACGAGGCAGATCTTTCCGGCGTCGAGGGCCTCGCGCACACGCCCCGGGGTGACGTCGACGATGCGGGCGTTGCCGTGCCGCTCGGTGGTGATCACACCTGCCTGGGAACCGGTGAAGGACTGCGCCTCGGCACCGAAGGAGTCGATCGCCATCGCGACCAGGGAATTGGAGATCCGCTCGCCGGCGGTGAGCAGCATGTCCATCTCACGGCCCGGGGGGACCGGGTTGACCTGGTTGGCGAGATCGAGCAGTTCGTCGGTGGTGTCGCCCATGGCGGAGCACACCACGACCACGTCGTGTCCCTGCTTCTTGGTTTCCACGATCCGCTGTGCGACGCGCCGGATGCGTTCGGCGCTCTCCAGCGACGATCCGCCGTACTTCTGGACGATCAGGGCCACAGTTCCCAGCTCCACCTTCCCGTGTTGACGGGACTTCTCGAGATTATTGCTCAGACCCTAGACAGAGTACCTGAGTACCCGGCCCGCCCGATACCCGCGGTGACCCCTGCCCACCTCGGGTGTCATGCGCTGACGACCACGGCGTGACTGCCCCAACCGACCGGTATGTCTGCCACGCCCCGCAGGCCCGCCCGGGCGACGGCGGAGGACAGGTCACGGGCGGTGGGCAGGCTCCGTCCGGAGACCAGCATGCGGGTGAGGTCCTCCTCGTAGTCGTGGTCCTCGTCACCGCTCTCCGCGAGCAGCCGGGTGACGGCCAGGACGCGGCCACGTCCACCCGTCGCCGCCACCGCGGACGACAGCAGCCCGGGCACCTCCCCGGGGCCGCAGACGGCGTAGGGGTCCAGCAGCAGGACGAGGTCGGCGACCGTCCCCACTGTGCCGTCCCTTGCGCCGCTTACTGCAGTCTCCCAGTCGCTGATCTCGACCCGGTCGCGGCGCGGTCCGCCTATCTCGGCGAGCAGCCGTTCCCGCCCGCAGGTGTGCTGACCTGCCTTGAGAAGGACGGTGACCGTCAGGTCCCCGGCGTGCCGCAGCAGCTCGTCGGCGTAGACCGCGGCGGCGACACCCTCGGCCCCGCCGAACACGGCGACGTGCTCCGGCGCACCGCCGGGCAGGGAGTCGAGCCGGGCGGCCAGCGCCGGGGCGACCCACTGCGCCCGCGTGGCCTCACTGTCGGCCAGCGCCTCCCCCAGGGTGGAGTCCTTCCGACTCAGTTCCTCCCAGGTACTGCCAGTGGCACCCACCGGCACCGGGGCCCCGTCCCGCAGCCCGTCTGCCAGGTGCAGCCAGGTCAGGGACTGCAGGGCGTCCGGCCCGGTGAGCCGGGCGACCAGACCGTCCGGATGGGCGAGCTCCTCCCCCAGCGCAGTCAGGCCCACGGTGGTACCCCCGTCGCCGGAGTGCAGGGTGAGCAGCCCGACGGACTCGAGGTACCGCAGGAAACGCAGCAGGCGGTCCTGCGGCACGCCGACGGCCCCGGCGACGGCGTGCACCGGGGCGGCGCCGCCCGCCGCCTCTGCGGCCGTGTCCACCGCCTCGAACAGCCCCAGCCGCGCCGCCGCCTGCAGGGCGAAGCCCGGTGCCGTCTCGGTGAGCTCGTGCAGCTGCAGCAACGGGGACATGCTGGACGCCGCGGCACCGGCGTCCCCACCGGCGGCGTCCCCGGCGGACTCCCCGGTGGAGGTCTCACCGGTGGCCTCGTTCCGCCGCCAGTACCCGGTGATCTGCACGTGTTCCCGGGGCACGCCGAGCTCCTTGACCAGCCGCCGCACCGACTTCAGCCGTCCCGCCTCACCGGCGGCCCAGACGAAGGGGGTGCCTTCCGGCAGGAGACCCTCCTGCGCCAGTGCGGCGACGGTCGCGGTGAAGTCCCCGCCCTCGGCGCGGACCACCCACCGCAGGTCGAGGGAGTCGCGGCAGTCGACCTCCGCGAGGTCGTTCTGGATGTCGGCGCGCTCGGCGACCTCCACCACGGCGACCACCCGGTGCCCCTCCGGGGTCTCCTCCAGGCAGCGTCCGACGGCGGGCAGCGCGGTCTCGTCGCCGGCGAGCAGCAGCCAGTCGGTGTGCACCGGCAGCGAGGCACAGTTCTTCGGCCCGGCGGCGTAGACCCGGTCGCCGACGGCGGCGGTGGCGGACCACCCCTCGGCGAGTCCCGCGCCGTGGCGGGCGAAGTCGACGACCAGTTCGCCGTACTCACCGGCGTCCGGCGACCAGCGGCGCACCGTGTATGTGCGGAAGAGTTCGTTGACCTCAGCGGTCCAGTCCAACCGCCCGTCGCCGAGCGACACCGGGTAGGGCCGCTCCCCGGTGACCGGGTGCGGGAAGATCATCCGCATGTCATCGTCGAAGCCGTCGGACACGATCGCCGGCACCTCCTCACCGTCGCGGACGTGGGCCCGCAGCCCCTCCCCGCCGAAGACCACACGCCGCATGCCGGGGGTGACGTCCTCGATCCTCAGCACCTCCAGCTCGCGCATGGTGATGGGGTAGATGTCGGTGTCTCTGCTGATACGTGGCACGTCGGGAAGGTCCTCACTGTTGACGGCGGTGCTGGCGGACGGTGGATGACGGTCCGTGACGGTACCGAGGTTAGCATCACCTGAAGTACCCCCTACCTCAGACAGGGTGCGCTGGCTAGGATGTTTCCCGCACGACCTGCACGGCGGCGGTCCAGCCGCCGGCCTGTCCATCTCAAGGGAGAGAACCCATGACCCGTCAGACCGTCCTGCGTCGCCGCACCGCCGCCGCACTCCTCGCCACCGGCGTGGCCGTCAGCCTCGTCGCCTGCTCCGGCGACGACGACAGCCCGTCGTCCACCGCCTCAGCCCCCGACTCCTCGACCGCGTCGCAGGAGGCCTGGCCGCGCACCGTCGACTCCATCGCGGTCGACAACGGCAGGCCCACCGACAGGACCGAGGAGGTCGAGATCCCGGCGAAACCCGAGCGGATCGTCTCCACCTCGGTCACCCTCACCGGCAGCCTGCTGTCCATCGACGCGCCGGTGATCGCCTCCGGCGCAGCGACCCCCGGGCCGACCTCCGACGACAAGGGCTTCTTCAGGCAGTGGGCCGACGTCGCCGACGAGCGCGACGTCAAGGAGATCGGGCAGCTGGAGCCGGACTTCGAGAAGATCGCCGCCGAGGACCCCGACCTCATCATCGTCTCCGCAGCCGGGGCAGACGCCGCACCCGACCTCGCGGACCGCCTCGGGGAGATCGCGCCGACCGTCGTCCTCGACTACTCCGACAAGGACTGGACCGAAGTGACCACCCAGCTCGGTGAGATCACCGGCCACGAAGAGGACGCACAGGACACGATCCGGACGTTCACCGACCGTGCCGCCGAGGTCTCCGACGCCATCGAGGAACCGGAGCAGCCCGTCCAGTTCGTCCTGCCGGCGCAGGACGGCGGCTTGAACTTCATGACCGACGAGTCCGCCCAGGGCCGGATCCTCACCGAACTCGGCTGGGACCTCGACGTCCCGGCCGACGACCTCGTCCGCAAGGACGGCAACCTCACCGGACGCACCGACGTGGTCCAGGTCTCCGACGAGAACCTCGACAAGGCGCTGACCGGCAGGACGGTCTTCGCCACCAACGCCGACGCCGACAACCCCGTCGGTGACCAGCTGAAGGAGAAGCCGACCGCCCGCGACGCCTACGCCGTGAAGAACGACCGGGTCTTCGAGTTCGGCGGCGAGACCTTCCGCATCGACTTCTACTCCGCGATGTACATGCTCGACACGATCGAGGAGTACTTCCGCGCGTAACACCCCCGGCGAGTCTCAGGCAGGCCCCTGACGCGTCGCCGGCCGCCTGCGACTACTCTGAGGTGCTGATGATGCACAGCAACCTGCTCGCTGTCGTCTTCGCCCTCTTGTCAGCCCTCACCGTCGCCTGGGGAACGATCCTCCGGCACCAGGTCGCCGAACAGACATCAGGCGATCGCGACAACGCCCACGGAACCCCGGTGTTCTCCGCCGTCGCCCGCCCGAAGTGGTGGGCGGGCGTCTTCTGCGCGCTCGCGGCGTACGGCCTGCAGATCATCGCCCTGGGTTTCGGGACACTGCTGGTCGTCCAGCCGATCCTGGTGCTGTCGCTCATGTTCACCCTGCCGCTGGCCGCGCGTTTCGACGGACGCCGCGTCTCACGCCCCGAGATGGCGTGGGCGACGCTGCTCACCGTCGCCGTCGGTGTCGTCGTGGTGTGGGGACGCCCCCTCCCCGGCTCCGACTTCCCCACGCTGAGCAGGTGGATGGTGACACTGGGTGTGGGGGTCGTCGTCCTCGTCGGCCTGATGTGGCTGGCCACCCGGCTGCGACTGCGCACCCGAGCGCTGGTGCTCGGGGCTGTCACCGGCGCGATCATGGGTTACCTGGCCGTACTCTCGAAGTCCGTGGTCAACATCTTCTACCAGGAGGGCGCGGCCGGCCTGCTGACCAGCTGGGAGGCCTACGGGCTGGTCGCCTGCGCCGTCATCGGCACCCTGGTCCAGCAGGCCAGCTTCAACGCCGGGGCACTGAAGAACTCCCTGCCGGCGATGACGATCACCGAGCCGATCGTCGCCTTCGTCCTGGGCTACCTCGTCCTCGGCGAGAGGTTCCAGGTGGAGGGGTCACAGTGGCTCATCATGGCGGGGGCCCTGGTGGTGATGGTCGCCTCCACGGTCATCCTGTCGCGGCGCGGCGTGGAGTAACCGGCGGGCGACCGCCGCAAGCCCCGTCTTCCAGGTATCGGTGAGGAAACGATACTCTCGGCGTCATGGATTTTGTCGACCCGTCGGTCAGGACGGTCTACGAGACCCTCGACCTGATCGGGGTGGTGCTCTACGGGATGATCGGGGCGATCATCGCCCGGGCCCGCAACCTCGACTTCATCGGCATCGTCTTCCTCTCGATCGTCACCGCACTGGGTGGAGGCATGATCCGTGACGTCCTCATCGACAACGGGCCGCCGGCAGCCATGCAGGACATGCGCTACGTCGGCCTGGCGCTGTTCGGGGCGCTGACCTCGATGCTGATCCACATGAACTCCCGTGGGTGGGAGATCTTCCGGGTGCACGGGGACGCCGTCGTCCTGGGGGTGTGGGCCGCCACCGGGTCCACGAAGGCCCTGGCGAACGGATTACCGTGGTCGTCCGCCCTCTTCCTCGGAGTGGTGACAGTCGTCGGCGGCGGGGTGATCCGGGACATGATGACCGGGTCGGTCCCGGCGATCTTCGGTGGAGCCACGCTGTACGCCACACCGGCGGCACTGACCGCCGCTGTCATGGTGGGAGTCCACGCGCTGGACCGGTCCGGAGCCGCCGGCGAGTTCCCGGTACTGGCGGTCGGCATGGCCGTCTCCCCGCTCCTCGGGGCCGGGTTGATGGTCACCGCCTACTGGCGTGGGTGGGTGCTCCCCGGGATGCAGGACCTGTCGTGGGCCACGCAGAAGAGACTGCGGCAACCGATGACGCTCGCCCGCGACATGAGCCGCCGACGGTTCCGGCTCCGGCGACGGGCGGAACAGAAAAACGGGGACGGCCCTCAGGATCCCGGGGACCGGGAGGGAGAGGGCCAGACCGACGAGCCCGGTCCACCCGACCGACAGTGAGGCGTGGAGCCGGATCAGACACCGGGGTCACGGGAGTCTAGAAGTGGCGTCCCACGTGCGCTTCCTCACGGGCGGTCTTCACCATGTGCGGGTGGTGCAGCTCGAAGGCCGGACGCTCCGAACGGATCCTCGGCATCGAGGTGAAGTTGTGCCGCGGCGGCGGGCACGAGGTAGCCCACTCCAACGAGTTGCCGTAACCCCACGGATCGTCCACGGTGACGACCTCACCGTAACGCCAGGACTTGAACACGTTCCACACGAACGGCAGCACCGAGACACCCAGCAGCAACGCACCGACGGTGGACACCTGGTTCAGCACGGTGAACCCGTCGGAGTCCAGGTAGTCGGCGTAACGA
>NZ_JALAGY010000025.1 GCF_022712195.1 Corynebacterium sp.
CCTCCTCGCCGCCTTCGGCGCCTCCGCAGCCCTCCCCGCCTCCTGGTCCTGGCGGCGGTGGCGCTCCCCGCAGGCCCGGGCACTGTTCGCCGGCATCGCCGCCCACGCCTTCACACCCCTGCACCACCCGGCCTCCTCCGCCGCCGGCACACTGCTCACCGTCGCCGGACACCGGCACGGATGGCCGGTCGCCGTCGGCGGGTCACAACGCATCGCCGACGCCCTGGTCCGCGCCCTCCACGACGCCGGCGGCACCGTGCTCACCGGCACCCCGGTCACCACCCTGTCCCAGATCGGTGACGCCGACATCGTGCTGCTCGACACCTCGGTGGAGTCCGCCGCCGGCATCCTCGGCGACCGCGTGCCGCCCCGGATCGCCCGCGCATGGTCCAGGTTCACCCGCGGACCGGCCGTCGCCAAGCTCGACGTCGTACTCGACGGAGACGTCCCCTGGACATCCACCGACGCCCGGCGCGCCGGGACGGTGCACCTCGGAGGGACCGCGGAGGAGATCGCCGCCGCCGAGCGGGACTGCTGGGAAGGACGCCTCCCCGACCGCCCGTTCACCCTGGTGGGCCAGCAGTACCTCGCCGACCCCTCACGCAGCCGGACGGTCGACGGACGGCGACTCAACCCGCTGTGGGCGTACGCACACGTCCCCGCCGGATGGGACGGCACCGCTGCCGAGACCTTCGACCTCGTCGCCACCCAGATCGAGCGCGCCGCCCCCGGCTTCCGCGACACCGTCGTCGACTGGGCCGCCACCCCGCCCTCCGCGGTCGAGGCACACAACGCCAACAACATCGGCGGCGACATCTCCGGCGGCGCCAACCACCTCAGACAACTCGTGGCCCGCCCCCGGTTCAGCCCGGACCCCTACTTCACCGGGGTTCCCGGCGTGTACCTGTGCTCCTCCTCGACCGCCCCCGGCGGCGGGGTGCACTTCATGTGCGGGGTCCGGGCGGCGGAACGGGCGCTCAGGAACGTGTGACAGCGCCGGGGCGGCCACCCCACAGCCCGACGGCCAGGGCCACGCCCCAGAGCAGGAACATCGGGTCCCACAGCCAGGCGTGACCGATCATGCCCTCCCGGTCGTATCCCCCGTCCGGGACGACGACCCCTCCCAGGACCAGGTTCCCGGTGACCGTGTTCAGCCCTCCCCAGGCGACCAGCACCGCAGCCCCGGCCCAGCTGACTCCCCGCAGTGCGCGACGCAGGACGCGCCGCCGCCCGCCCCCGGTGACCCGGGTCAGCAGCAGAAGCGGGGCAAGGGCGGCCAGGATCTTGACCAGACCGACCGGGACCAGCAGGACCGCGTGTCGCCGCCACAGGTCCACCAGCTCCTCCCCGAGAGTCCCGACCAGCCATTCACCCCCGGCGCTCCAGTAGAGACTGACGAGCCCGTGGAGCGTCCCCACGACGGCGGCAGTGACCAGGGCGGCCTTCCCCCTCCTCACCGGCGGGTGCTCCAGGACCATGTCCCCAGACTACAGGGCGCTCCTGGTCACCGGCGCCCGGTCAGTCGCGCAGCCCGTAGGTCAGCACGGCGTTCCCGCTGGACGTCTGCGTCACGTCCAGTAGACGCAGACGTGTGACCGGAACGGAGTCGTCGAAGAGGTGCCGGCCCTCCCCCGCGATGACCGGGTGCGTGGTCAGGGTGAGCCGGTCGATCATCCCGGCGAGAAACAGTGACCGTACGGTGCCGACACCGCCGAGAACGGCGATGTCGCCGCTCCCGGTCTCCTTCAGTCTCCTCAGGTAGTCGACGGGGTCACCGGTGACCAGGGTGCTGTTCCACGGCAGACCGTCCGGGTACTCCGCGGCCAGCGTGGAGGAGATGACGTGCTTACGCGCCGGGTTGATCCATCCGACGAAGTCGTCGGGCTCGTCTGCGCGTTCAGCGGCGGGCCAGTGGCCCAGCCACTCCCTCCACAGTGTCCCTCCGATGACCGCGTCAGTCACGGGGGCGAGACTGGCGTCCATCGCCGTGCCGTCCTCCTCCCCGAAACAGTCGAACTGCCACAGGTGGGGGTCCTCGACGACACCGTCGAGGGAGTGGAACAGGTGGGCGATCGTCGTGCGGCTCATGGCCGTCTCCTTTCAACCGGTGGTCCCCCGGGGTGGAGGACCTGTCATGTATGAGACGGGACAGGACGTCAGAACTCGTCGGTGTCCGAGAGAATTTCCGGCACACCGAGGTCACCGAACAACCCGGACACCCCCGGCCCCATGAAGTGGGTCAGCCCTGTGATGCGCCCCGCCCTCGTCTCCGGGACGTGGAGGGCGAACGGAGTCCACACCCCGGGCCCGGCGGCGTGGTACACCGCCACCGCCGGGGTGCCGTTCGCCGACGCCGGGAAGGTCCTGGAGTTCCGGCAGACCTGACCGGGCCCGTTCCACCACTGCCTGATGGCCTCCTTCCCCCGCAGCCAGAGTGTGTAGGGCGGCATGCTGAACGTGGCGTCCTCGGCGAGGAGGGCGACGAGTGCCTCCACGTCGAAGGCCTCGAACGCCGCCACGTACCGCTCGAGCACGTCCACGTCGTACTCCGCGGGCGTGTCGGGAAGCCGTCCGCGCAGCGTGGTGCGGGCACGCGCGAGCGCTGAGTTCACGGCGGTGACCGACATACCCAGCAGGTCCGCACATTCTGCGGACCGCCACGCCAGCACATCCCGGAGGATCAGGATCGCCCGCTGCCGCGGGGGCAGGTACTGCAGCGCGGTGATGAACGCCAACTGCACCGTCTCCCTCCGCACCGTCACCTCGGCCGGATCATCGGCCAGACGGGCCGAAGGTATCGGGCTGATCCAGACCGCGGCACCGGCAGTGGCGAGCACCCCCGGCTCCCGCGGGACCCCGCCCGGCCCCGAGAGGTCCGCCGGAAGACTCCGGCGCTGGCGCGCCCTGCCCATGTCGAGGCAGACATTCGTGGCGATGGTGTACAGCCACCGCCGTACCGACGCGCGTCCCTCGAACCGGTCCCGCGCCTGCCACGCCTTGACCAGCGTGTCCTGCACCGCGTCCTCGGCCTCGGCGTGGCAGCCGAAGAAGCGGTAGCAGTAGGCGACGAGTTCGCCCCGGTAGGACTCCAGGCGCTCCTCACACAGGTCAGGCGTCGTCTGACGTCGCTTACCGTTCATGACTGCATACTATCCGCTTCCCACCGTCGGCTCTGGTGGTTCACCCTGTCCTCGGCTACGGTGGATGCCATGGGAACTCTGATCAGCTAGATCTGGACGCCGCGTCGAGAGCTCTCCGCGGCGGGTCCTGAGCACACCTGCGCCGTCCACCGGCCGGCGGGTGTGAGGCCCACCGTCCCTCCTGACGAAGGAGATGAGTCCCTCATGTCCAGACCCCTGTACACACCCCTGTCCGCGTCACCTTCCACGTCGGCTTCCACGTCATCTTCCACAGCCACGCGTGCCCACCGCTCCTGCCTGCTCCGCGGGGTGACCGTCCGCTACACCGACCGTACCGTCCTGGACGGTGTCGACCTCTCCGTCCACCCCGGAGACAGGCTCGCCGTCATCGGCGACAACGGCGCCGGCAAGTCCACACTCCTCGGCGTCCTCGCCGGAACCGTCCCCGTCGACGACGGGGAACGGCACGTGGAGATCCCCGGCGGCATCGCCCTCGCCGAACAGAACCCTGTCTTCGCGCCGGGCGCCAGCGTCGCCGACGCCGTCGACCACCTCGCCCGGGACGTGCGGGCCCTCGAACGGGAGATCACCGGGGTCTCCACACGACTCGCCACGGCCCCGCCCGACGAGGTCCCGCACCTCCTCGAACTGCTCGGGGAGGCCACCGACCGGTTCGAGGCCCGCGACGGCCACCGTTTCGACCTGCGCGTCACCAGGGCCTTCGACGAACTCGACCTGGGAGGACTCGACCGGCGTCGCCCCGTCGCCACGCTCTCCGGAGGCCAGCGCGCCCGGCTCTCCCTCGCCGTGGCACTGTCGTCCCGGGCCGAACTGCTTCTGCTCGACGAACCGACGAACGACCTCGACCACCGCGCCCTCGACTGGCTGTCACACCGGATGGCCGCGCACCGTGGCGGTCTCGTGGTCGTCAGCCACGACCGTGAACTGCTCCACACCGCGGCCCGGGACATCCTCAGCGTGGAGGACGGCACCCTGCAGCGTCACGGCGTCGGATACCGCGGCTACCTTCGGGCCCGCGAGACCGCACGCCGACGGCAGCTTCGCGCCCACGAACAGTGGAAACAGGACGTCACACGGCACGAGTCGCTCCTCGCGACCACGTCGGCACACCTGCGCGCCATCCCCCGCAAGCAGGAGCGTGCAGCATTCGGCCACGGCGCCTTCCGCGCCCGAAGCAGCGACCACGGGGCCACCGGCCGCATCCGTCAGGCGAAGGACGCCCTGGAGAAACTCCGGGCCCACCCCGTGCCACCACCGCCGCAGCAGCTTGCCTTCACCCCTCACTTCCCGCCCGGAACCGAGTCAGGTCCCCTGGTCACCCTGGACCCCGGGCGGGTCACCGGCGCGGGCGAACCCGGGCTCTCGGTGGCCCCGTCCACCGGCGGACTGCAGATCCGGGCCGGCGACCGGTGGCTGGTCACCGGCCCCAACGGTGCCGGGAAGACCACCCTCCTCCGGGCACTCGCCGGGGAGACGGGACAGGTCGGGACGGTACGGCGACGCGCCGGGACCAGGGTCGCGCACCTCCGCCAGACCACCGGGCTGCAGGGGAGCCGGACGTTGCGGGACACCTTCGCCGCGGCTGTCGGCCTGGCACCCGACGACGCCACGGAGGCTCTGCTCACTCTCGGGCTGTTCACCGCCCGGGACCTTCGGACCCCCGTCGGTGAACTGTCTGCGGGACAGCGGCGACGCCATGAACTCGCCGTCGCCGTGACCGTGGACAGCGACGTCATCCTGCTCGACGAACCGACGAACCTCCTGGCCCCGGACCTGGTCGAGCAGATGCACGACGCCCTGTCCCGCTACCCCGGGGCGGTGGTGACGGTCACCCACGACCGACGGTGGCTCGCGGACACCGCCCGGCTCACCCCCGCCGGGCGGCTTCGCTACGCTACCGTGACCCCGACCTGCACCGGTGGACTGGTCGACACCCCGTAGTCTCCCCCAAAGACTCCCCGAAATACGCCCCGGTCAGTGCGCGAAGTGGCGCTCCCCGGTGAGGTACATGGTGACACCGGCCGCCACGGCCGCGTCGACGACCTCCTGGTCACGCACGGAACCGCCGGGCTGGACCACGGCCCGGACACCCGCCGCGGCGAGGGTCTCGAAGCCGTCGGCGAAGGGGAAGAACGCGTCGGACGCGGCGACCGCGCCCTCGGAACGCCGGTCGTCGCCGGCGAGGGTGTTGGCGCGCTCCACGGCGATCTTCGCGGAGTCGACGCGGTTGACCTGCCCCATGCCCACGCCGACGGTGGCGCCGTCCTTGGCCAGCAGGATGGCGTTCGACTTCACCGCGCGCACGGCACGCCAGGCGAACTCCAGCTCGGCGAGGGTCGCGGCGTCGGCGGCCTCACCGGCGGCCAGCGTCCAGTTCGCCGGGTCGTCACCGGGGGCGTCGACCAGGTCTCGTTCCTGGACGAGGACTCCGCCGGAGATCTCACGGTGCTCCACGGCGCCCTCCTTCACCGGCGGGGTGGTCTGCAGGATCCGGATGTTCTTCTTGCGGCTCAGCACCTCCACGGCACCGTCCTCGTAGCCGGGGGCCACGATGACCTCGGTGAAGATGCCGGCGACCTGCTCAGCCATCTCCACGGACACCGGCCGGTTCACCGCGATGACCCCGCCGTAGGCGGACACCGGGTCGCAGGCGTGGGCGGAGCGGTGCGCGGCGGCCACGTCGTCGGCCACCGCGATACCGCAGGGGTTGGCGTGCTTGATGATCGCCACACAGGGACGCTCGTGGTCCCAGGCGGACCGCCAGGCTGCGTCCGCGTCGGTGTAGTTGTTGTAGCTCATGGCCTTGCCGTGGAACTGCTCGGCGTTGGCGAGCCCGCCCTCCTGCCCGGGGGAGGTGTACACAGCGGCGGCCTGGTGCGGGTTCTCCCCGTAGCGCAGGGAGTGGACCCGCTCGGTGACCTGGCCGATCCATTCGGGAAACCGGGAATCGCCGTCCTCCTCCCCCGCCTGTTCCGTCATCCACGACGCCACGGCCACGTCGTAGGACGCGGTGTGTCGGAAGGCCTCGGTGGCCAGACGGGTACGGGCGGTGCGGGTAAAGCCACCGGCCTCCACGGCGGTGAGGACGTCGCCGTAGGCGGCCGGGTCCACGACCACGGCGACGGAGGGGTGGTTCTTCGCCGCCGCGCGGACCATCGACGGCCCCCCGATGTCGATCTGCTCGACGCAGGCGTCGAAGTCGGCCCCGGAGGCCACGGTGTCGGTGAACGGGTACAGGTTCACCACCACAAGGTCGAAAGGTTCGACGCCGAGCTCCTTGAGCTGGGCGAGGTGGTCATCCTTGCGGGTGTCCGCCAGGATCCCCGCGTGGACACGCGGGTGCAGCGTCTTCACACGCCCCTCGAGACACTCGGGGAACCCGGTGAGGTCCTCGACCCGCACCACGGGCACGCCCGCGCCGGCGATCGTCGCCGCCGTGGATCCCGTCGAGACGATCTCGACACCGGCGCGGTGCAGGCCGGTGGCGAGGTCCTCCAACCCGGTCTTGTCGTACACGCTGATCAGGGCGCGGCGGATGGGGCGGGTGGTTTCAGTCATTGATCCAGGCCTTTCGTCCTTCGATGGTGTAACCGCTCTCCGCGGTCTGGTGGAGCACGTCGACGATCAACGCGCGCTCCACGGTCTTGATCCGTTCATGGAGCGTCTCCTCGGTGTCGTCCCGGAGCACCGGGACGGCCCGCTGGGCGATGATCGGTCCGGTGTCCACCCCGTCGTCGACGATGTGGACGGTGGAGCCGGTGAGTGTGACACCGTAGGCCAGGGCGTCCGGCACGGCGTGGGCGCCGGGGAAGGACGGCAGCAGGGCCGGGTGGGTGTTGATGATCCTGCCACGGAAACGGTCGACGAGACCCGCACCGAGAATGCGCATGAACCCCGCACTGACGACCACGTCCGGGGAGAAGGCGGCGATACGCCCGGCCAGGCGGGTGTTCCACCCCTCCCGGTCGTAGCCGGCGACCCGGTCCGGGTTGTAGTCCTCGCGGAACACCGGTACCCCGGCCTGACCGGCGCGCTCGAGCGCCGCACACGGGCGGTCAGCGCCCACGGCGACGATCTCGACCGACGGACCAAGGTCGTCCAGCATGGCCTGCAGCAGAGTGCCGCTGCCCGACGCCAGGACGACGACCCGGAGCGTGTCGCCCCGGTGCCGGACGGTGAGGCTCGCGGGTGCGGAGGCACGCACGGCGTCATCTCCGGCGGTGCCGCCGGACGGTGCAGGGGTTACGGGCTCACTCACGGTGAGTCAGCTTACTGTGTCGTCTCCTCATCCTCGACGTCGGTCTCGTCCTGCTCCCCCGGACCGGAGGCCCCGGTGGCCCCGGTGCCGTCGTGCCCGCCCGGCTCGTTCAACTCATCCTGGGAGTCGGCGCCTCCGGTGTCCCCGCTACCAACCGTGGCGTCAGCGGTATCTGTCGCTTCCGGGTCACCGTCGTCACCGGCGTCACCGGCGTCACCGGCGTCACCGGCAGTGTCCGATTCCCCGGACCCGTCGATGCCTTCTTCCCCGTCTTCTTCCCGGCCTTCTTCCCGGCCTTCTTCCTCCGGTTCCACGGCGTCCGCCCCAGCCCCGGCTCCGGAGTCGTCACCTGAGCCGTCGTCTGCGTCGTCGTCTGCGTCGTCCACGTCCGTCTCCGCATACTCGGCCCCGGCTTCGTCGGAACCGTCGGCACCGTCCGCACCGTCGTTTGGGTAGTCCTCGTCCTCCGCGTACTCTCCGTCCTCTACGTACTCTCCGGCTTCCCCTGCCTCCGGGTCGTCCACGGCATCCGCCGCCGTCTCCCGGACACGGGCGCCCTGCCGCTGAACCCACGCGAACACCAGCAGCGCCGGGACCACGAGCCAGCAGGCGAACACCAGCGGAGTCAGCCACAGCAAAGGCCCGGCGGCCCCGTAGACCCCCAGTGTCCCGCCGGCGGCGAAACTCACCAGCAACCCCAGGACACCCGACGCCACACCGGCGCCGAGCGCCGTGAACACCGGCGACTCCACGAAGGTACGCGTCGTGAAGAAACGGTGGACGATCACCAGCGCAACCACGGCCGGGACCACGAGCAGGAGCTCACCGAACCGCAGCCCGGAATGGGGCAACGCCGCCAGCACCGGAAGCGGGGGAAGATTGGCGTTGGTGACCGCGAAGAGTGACGCCGAGGCGTCACCGACATGCATCTCACTGCCCATGAGGATCCCGGCCGCGCCGACGGCGAGGTTCGGGACATAGAGGACCGACAGCACACTCAACCCGATCCTCCCCCAGGCGTCCGGCGCGATGGAATACGCGTCAGTGAACACGGAGATGTTGAAGACCAGCTGCACCAGCAGTGCCACCAGGCCGGCGACCAGCATCCACCGCACGAAGATCCCCGCCAACCGCACCGACTCCACCGGCCAGGTCGGCAGACCCCGGCGCAACAGAAGGGCACGCCAGATCTTCGGCCCCAGGCCCAGCACGAACACGAAGCCGTTCAGCAGCGCGGTGGACAGCAACGCCACCGCGAGATTCGGCGGCGCGATGGCGAAGACCTTCGAGGCGTCCCACAGCACCAGCCAGGCCAGCACCGTGAGGAGCATCGGCACGCCGACGGCGAGGACCGCGAAGACACGGATGTTACGGACGGTGATCCGGGTGCCGCAGGCCGCCCGGATCCTCCGCGAATGGACGAGGACGATCAACAACGCGGGCAACAGGGGGACGATGCCGAGCTGTGCCCCGGTGAACTCCACCGGCGCGAGGTTGGCGACCATCCAGAAGGAGCCCACCATGGCGGGCACAGCGGTGAAGGTCTCCCCGATACCGACGATGACCGCCAGCGCGATGGCCACCGCCAGGGTGACCGCATGGCTGACCAGGACCGTGGGGGCGAACCGACGGACGTGCGGACCCCACAGGCCCCACCACGACGCCAACGCCCCGCGGACACCCCGGGCCTCCACGACCGGCGCGGCACCGTCCCCGGGGCCCGGCGGGGTGTCGGCGGCCCGCCGCACGGAGGCCTCGGTGGCGCGGGACGGGACCCGCCCGTTCTCCCCCGCCACGAACCGTTCTGCCCCTGTCGTCGACGCGGCTGTACCACGTCCCGGGTCACGCCGCCGAGCGTCCGGACCCCGTCGGGTCCCACGGCGGGGCCGTTGTCGTCTCGAAGTCGGTCGCTGGGATTCGTTGCTCACCTGTCCCATTGTGCACAACGCCCGGACAGTCACCGGGCAGGCACGCCCACGCACGAGTGTTACATCACACCTACCCCCGTCACACCTGTCACACACCGCCCGTGACCTGCTCGTTATGAAGTCCCGTGTGCACCACGCCCCCTCGCCACCCCTCGGCACCGATACCGATTCGTGACCTTTTTCCCGAAACGGCTTGCTCGGGGCGGGGCATGCCGATAGTGTTACGACTCGTTGATAACGATCCGGTCACGATTTGAGACCGATCAGATGACGGCAAGACCGCAAGACTACGGAGAGGTTCACTGAGAATGACTGTTGCACGGCGAGGCGGAGCCCACCGCAAGCTGGACACCGCTGCCAAGCGTCGCATGGCGTTCGTCGCGATCGCCGCCACCGGCGTCGCCGCCGCCGGGGCCACCGGTGCCGGCGCCGCCACTGTGCAGGAGTCCTCCGACCGGGACGGTCAGGGCAACGACATCTCGCTGGCCTCCAACACCGAGGTCCTGGCGCAGGGCGCCGAGGGAAGCGCCGCCGGTGCCGACGTCGACACCGCCGCCGCGCAGATCCTGGCCCTGCCGCAGACCACCCAGATCGAGAACCTCTCCGGTCAGCTCTCCAGCGCCCTGGAGTTCGACGCCGAGCGCGCCGCCGCCGACCTGCTCTCCCGCACCCCCGAGGTCGTCAAGCCCGCCGAGGGCAGTTACACCTCCCCCTTCGCCATGCGCTGGGGCACCATGCACAAGGGCATCGACATCGCCAACGCCATGGGCACCCCGATCGTGGCCGCCATGGCGGGCACCGTGATCGACGCCGGCCCTGCCTCCGGCTTCGGCAACTGGGTCCGTATCAAGCACGACGACGGCACCATCACCGTCTACGGACACATGGCCACCATCGACGTCACCGTGGGCCAGCAGGTCCAGGCCGGCCAGAAGATCGCCGGCATCGGCAACGAAGGCTTCTCCACCGGCCCGCACGTCCACTTCGAGGTCTACCCGACCGAGGGCAATGCCGTGGACCCGGAGCCGTGGCTCCGCGAGCGCGGCGTCGAGCTCTAGGTCCCCTCCCCGTCATCAACACCGGGTACGCACCCGCTGCCTGACCGTCCCCACGGACAGGCAGCGGGTTTTTCCGTGACGTCATGCCGCCCACCCGGCGCAGGAGGCTGCAGGAGGCGACAGGAAGCGGCAGTCGGGCCGGAGGGCCCCCCTTCCTCTCCTGCGACCGTCCCCTACAGTTTCTCCATCGGGACCCCGCCGATGAGCATGAGCCGCACGGTGCCGTTGCTGCCGAAGTCGATCATCACTGTCGCCCGCACACCCTGGCCGTCCACACTCTTCACCGTGCCCAGACCGTACTTGTCGTGGTTGACCCTGTCCCCTACCTCGAGTTCGAGCTGCTTGCCCGACGGACGCAGCACTCCCGAGGACCGCGACGGACCAGGGGACGCCTTCTTCGGTGAGCTGCGCCGCGACGCGCCCGGGGAGGACCAGCCGCCGCCACCGAAACTCGTGCCGTCGGCGTAGCCGCCCGAGGACCCCCAGCTGTCGGACCACGCCGGTGCCGGTTCCTCACGGATCCAGTCGACGAGGTCGGCGGGGATCTCACCGAGGAACCGCGACGGAGGGTTGTTCTGCGGGGTGCCCCAGCTGGAACGGGTCATCGCGCGGGTGAGGTAGAGGCGCTGACGTGCACGGGTGATGCCCACATAGGCCAACCGCCGCTCCTCGGAGAGCTCCGTGGGGTCCCCCAGTGCCCGCATGTGCGGGAACTGCCCGTCCTCCCAGCCGATCAGGAAGACCACGGGGAACTCCAGGCCCTTGGCCGTGTGCAGTGTCATCAGCGTGACCATGTCCTGGTCCTCGGCAGGGATCTGGTCGGCGTCGGCGACGAGGCTGACCCTCTCCAGGAAGGCCTGCAGGCTGCCGGGCTCCGGCTCCCCCTCGGCCAGCACGGCGTCCTCCGCCCCGTCGGACGCGGCCCCCGTCGCCGGCCGGTCGGCCGGTTCCGACGCCCCGGAGGGCATGGCCTCGTAGGCGGCGAGGTTCGCCGCCTCCTGGGAGAACTCGTGTCCCACGGACACCAGCTCGTTAAGGTTGTCCAGTCGGGTGCCGTCCTGCGGGTCGTTCGACGACTCGAGCTCCGAGGTGTAGGACGTGGCGTCCAGGACCGCGCGGACGATCGCACCGACGTCCGGGATGCCGAGCGACTCCCCGTCAGAGGTGCGCATCACCGCGGCCTCGGCCTCCGCACGCAGCGCGTCCATCATCTCCAGGAACCCGGCGATCGCGTTCCTGCCCCGGGCGCTGAGCCCCGGCACCTCGCCACGCCCCGCAGCGGCGAGCCCACCGGCGAAGCTCAGACCCATGTTCTCGGCGTGGACCCGCACCTGCGACAGCGCCCGGTCACCGATGCCCCGGCGAGGGGTGTTGATGATGCGCCGCAGCCCCATCGTGTCGTCGGGGTTGTCCAGGACCTTGAGGTAGGCGACGATGTCGCGGATCTCCTTGCGCTCGTAGAAGCGCGTACCGCCGACGACCTTGTACGGCAGCCCGGAGCGCACCAGGACATCCTCCACCACACGGGAGGAGTTGTTCGTCCGGTACATCACCGCGATATCGCCGTAGGTCGCCTCTCCCCGGTCGACGAGTTCGTCGATGGTCTGGGCGATGAACCTGGCCTCGTCATGTTCGTTGTCCGCGACGTAGCCTCCGATCAGCTCACCGTCGCCGGAGTCGGTCCACAGGTTCTTGTCGCGCCGGCCCTGGTTCCGGGAGATCACCGCGTTGGCCGCGGAGAGGATGTTCTGGGTGGAGCGGTAGTTCTGCTCGAGCAGGATGGTGCGCGCGTGGGGGTAGTCGCGTTCGAACTCCTCGATGTTGCGCACGGTCGCGCCACGGAAGGCGTAGATGGACTGGTCGGCGTCACCGACGACACAGAGTTCACCCGGCTCGCCTGCCTCACCGTCCTGCCCGACCAGCGTGGACACCAGCACGTACTGGGCGTGGTTGGTGTCCTGGTACTCGTCGACGAGGATGTGCCGGAAGCGGCGACGGTAGTGGTCGGCGATGCCCCGGTTCTCGCGCAGCAGACCGACGACCTCGCCGATGAGGTCGTCGAAGTCCACGGCGTTGGCCTGGCGCAGTCGCACCTGGTACTCGCGGTAGACCTGGGCGATGGTCTCGCGGTGCCGGTTGCCGTCCTCCTGCGCCTCACGCAGAGCCTCCCCGGGCCCCTGGAGCTCGTTCTTCCAGTTCGAGATGACGCTGAGCACCGCACGCGGTGCGAACTCCTTGGCGTCCAGGCCGCGGTCGCGGAGGATCATCGTGACCAGGCGCTTCATGTCGTCCGAGTCGTAGATGGTGAAGTTGGAGTTCAGCCCGTCGACCAGCTGAGCATTGGCGCGCAGGATACGCACGCACACCGAGTGGAAGGTGGACACCCACATCCGTTCGGCCGCGGGGCCGACCAGGCCGGCGATACGTTCACGCATCTCCGCCGCGGCCTTGTTGGTGAAGGTGATCGCCAGGACCTGCCACGGCGCCACTCCCCCGGCCAGCAGCCAGGCGATACGCCGGGTGAGCACGCTGGTCTTGCCCGACCCCGCACCCGCGACGATGAGCAGGGGCGACCCGGTGTGCGTCACCGCCTCACGCTGGGCGGGGTTGAGGCCCTCGAGAAGCTGGTCGCGGGTCTGCGTGCTCATCACCCGCCCCTGTCCGTCCACCCCGGCCGACGGTGCCCCGGCCCGGCCCTGCACGGCCGGCACGGCCGGCAACGGCGCCAGGTGCGACGCCGTCTCGGCCATCTCCGCAAGGAGCGCGGCGGCGTCCTCCGGAGGCCGGTCCTCCTCGTCCGGCGGCGGTTCCCACAGCCCGTCCTGACCGTCCCACGGTCCCGACGCGGGCTCCGCGGGAAGGGGGATCTGGTCGTAGGCGTCGGATTGGCCCGGATTCACTGTCGCGTTCTCCTGTCGGTAGGGGTCATGTTCACCCTACAACCCCGTACAGACGTAGAATCAGGGCCATGACGAACGACATGGAGTTCTCCAGCGGGACCGATGATCCGTTGTCCGACGCCCAGATCCAGGACTACCGCAAGGAAATCAACGAACTGGACAGGACAATCATCGAGTCGGTCAAGCGCCGGTCGGAGATCTCGAAGCTGATCGGTCGTACCAGGACCGCGTCCGGGGGGACGAAGCTGGTGTACTCACGGGAGACCGCGATCCTCAACCAGTTCCGCGAGGAGCTCGGCCCCGAGGGAGTCGCCATCGCCAACGCGCTGCTGCAGCTCGGGCGCGGACGCCTCGGCGCCTGAGCCTCGTCCGGAGTTGGCCCGGTCAGGCCAGGCGGAACCCGGCGCCGACACCGCCGGCGGCGTTCATCTCCGCGACGACCGCGTCCCACGTCATCGCCATCACCGGGGAGTGCAGCGGCCCCTGCAGCGGGGTACGGCACGACGGAACCCCCGACAAGCCACCGCTGAGCAGTCCGATCAGGCGCCCTCCGACGTAGACCGGTGCGCCGGAGTCGCCGTGTGACGAGCACACGTGCATGGCGAACCCGGAACCGCCGGTGACGACAAGGGGCCCGCAGGAGGTGCCCGTCGCGATTCCGGTCTTGCACACCTGCGACCCCGCACCGGGCAGTGGGCCGCCGGCGCTGTGGAGTACCGCCGCGTTGTAGGCGCCGGTGACCCGGGCGTTGCCGTTGAGCAGGATGACGCCGTTGTCCACCGACCCGCGACGCTGGAAGGTCCCGATGACCGTCCCCTCCGGGTCATCGGCGGAGCGCACCTGGTCGCCGGCCACCCCGCAGTGCCCGGCGGTGACGGCCACGGTGTTGCCTGCGGCGTCGTGTCCGGCGGCGGTGGCGGTGCACACCGAACCGCCCACGATCAGCGGCGTCGACGGCCCGACGAGGACGGCAGGGCGGGCGTCCTCCGCCGCGGCCGGGACCCCGGGCGAGGTGAAGTACTGCCCCTCGATACGGTGCGGCCCCGGTTCCCCTGTGGCGGTGAGGACGTCGTCGACCACCCGGTCCACGGCGGGGAGTGCCGCCGCCTCCGGGGCACCCGCACCCCCGGCGACGACAGTGGCGGCGGCTGCGACGGTGGCGACGGTGGTGGCGAGTCTGCGGAGGAACCGGGGGTGCATCATGATCGGCATCTTCTCTCGTGGGGGCCGCGTCCGGCGCCGGGTACGGTGGCGGAGGACACGGCACGACGGTGTCTCGTGACGAACTGGCTTCAGCCTATCCCCCGGGCGACCGGCCGGCCTGCGGAACTCGACGACACCGTGGCCCCGCCACCCCCGTCTCCCCACGCCACCGCCGTGGTGCCTGTTTGTGCCCGGTGAAGCACAAAACCACATTCACATGACGGTATAACCGTTGACTTCCCACACATTCCCACAGATACTGGGGACATGTACGCGCCACAACGGCAGGACGTGATCGCCGGAGAGATCCAGGACCGGGGAGGCGTCTCCGTGTCCGAGCTCGCAGAGCGCCACAGGGTGTCCGCCGAGACCATCCGGCGGGACCTCGACGTGCTGGAACGCCAGCAACGGGTCACCCGCGTCCACGGCGGAGCGGTCCCTTACCGGGTCCACAGCGGCAACGAGAACACCGTCGCCGCACGCACGTCGTCCTCCCGTGACGCCAAGGCACGCATCGCCGCAGCCGCCGCGGAACACTTCCCGCCGAGCGGCGGCTCGGTCATCGTCGACTCCGGAACGACCACCGCCCTGCTCAGCCACCACCTCGCCGAACGCCCGGACCTCACCGTGATCACCAACTCCGTGCTCCTGGCCTACCAGCTCTCACTGCAGGTGCCGGCCACCGTGCCCCACCGTCTGCACCTGGTCGGCGGCCGTGTACGCGGCATCACCCAGTCCGTCGTCGGCGCCGACGCCGTCGCCGCGCTGCGCGGACTCCGCGCGGACGTGGCCTTCCTCGGCGCCAACGGCATCACCCCCGACTTCGGGTTCTCCACCCCCGACCAGTCCGAGGCACAGGCGAAACAGGCCATGACCGGGGCCGCCCGAAGACGCATAGCACTCGTCGACGAGGCGAAACTCGGCGAGGAACTGCTCTGCTCCTTCGCCACCACCGACGACATCGACGTCCTCATCACCGACGCCGCGTCCGACAACCCCGTCATCACCGGACTCCGACATGAAGGAATGGACGTGATTCACACGTGATCATCACCGTCACCCCCAACCCCAGCATCGACCGCACCCAGCGACTTCCCGGCCCGCTGGACGTCGGCGGGGTCAACCGGGTCGTCTCCGGCACCGACCAGGCCGGCGGCAAGGGCGTCAACGTCGCCACCGTGATCCACCACGCCGGCGAGGACGTCCTCGCCGTGGTCCCCGCAGACGCCGGCGGCGGCTTCGCCGACCTGCTGCGGGAAGGGCAGGTCCCCGCCAGGTTCGTCGGTGGCGGCGGAGCCGGCGGTGGAGTCAGGGTGAACCTCACCCTCACCGACGGGGACGGTGTGACCACCAAGATCAACTCACCGGGTGACTCCTCCGCCGACGGCCGGGCCCTGGCGGAGGCCGTCGAACAGACACTGTCCGACGTGACCGGTCAGGGCGTCCCCGGACCCCACTGGCTGGTGCTCGCCGGCTCACTACCCCCCGGATTCCCCGACGACTGGTACGCCCGGATGACCGCCACCGCCCACGAACAGGGGTTCCGGGTCGCCGTCGACACCTCCGACGCCGCACTGGCCGCCCTCGTCGACCTCTCGGACCGCAACCCCGCAGCGGCGCCGGACCTCATCAAACCGAACTCCCACGAACTGGCCCAGATCGTCGGCGGCGACGGTGACACGATGGAACAGGCGGCGGCCGACGGCGACCTCTCCGCCGTCGCCGACGCCGCGTCCGCACTCATCGCCCGGGGATTCGGCGCCGCGCTCGTCTCCCTCGGGCCCGCGGGCGCCCTACTGGTCACCCGCGACGGCGCCGACAGCACCGACGGCACCGTCGACTCCTGGTACTGCCCGAGCCCCGCCGTCACCGCGGTGTCCACCGTCGGCGCCGGAGACTCGACACTCGCCGGCTTCGTCATCGGCGCGGTCCGGGGTGAGGACGCCCCGGCGAGGCTCGCCCTCGCCGTGGCCCACGGCTCCACCGCCGTCACCCTCCCCGGAACCACCCTGCCCCGGCCAGACGACCTTCCCACCGCCCTACCCGACGCAAGGAGAGTATGACCATGACCACGCCTCCACCCACCACGCCGGGCGGTCCGGACGACCGCCCGGTCATCATCCCCGAGCTCGTCTCCCTCGACGCCGACATCCCGGCCGAGAAGGAGGCGGTGCTCACCGCACTGGCCGACCTGCAGGTCAAGGCCGGACGCGCCACCGACACCACCCAGCTCCTCGCCGACATCCACGCCCGCGAGGAGAAGGCCGCCACCGGCCTGCCCGGCGGCATCGCCATCCCCCACTGCCGGACCACGGCAGTGGACGAACCGTCCCTCGGATTCGCCCGGCTGAAGACCCCCACGGACTTCGGCTCCGACGAGACCGACGACGAGGGCAAGCCACTGGGCACCGACCTGGTCTTCATGATCCTCGCCCCGGACGGCGCCGGCAGCGCCCACATGAAGGTGCTGAGCACCCTGGCCCGCGCCCTGGTGAAGAAGGACTTCGTCGCCGCCCTGCGCTCCGCCGAATCCGAGGACGAGATCGTCGCCCTGGTCACCGAGGTGCTGAACAGGAAGAAGACCAGGAAGACCGCGCCCGCCCCTGAGGCCACCGGAGCCGCCGGAGCCTCCGGTGACGCCGACACGTCGGCGGCTGCGCCCGCGGCGCCGGCGGCGCGTCGCACCGTGAAGCTCGTCGGCGTCACGTCCTGCCCCACCGGCATCGCCCACACCTACATGGCGGCCGACGCCCTCACCCAGGCCGCCGACGCCCGGGACGACGTCGAGCTCGTCATCGAGACCCAGGGCTCCTCCGGCGGCGACAAACTCACCGCCGCCCAGATCGACGTGGCGGACGCCGTCATCTTCGCCCACGGCGTGGGCATCCGCGACATCGCCCGCTTCGCCGGGAAACCCGTCGTCGACGTACCGGTCAAGAAGGGCATCTCCGACCCCGACGAACTCATCGACCGCGCCGTCGCCGCCTCCACGGCGGAGAACCCGCCCCGGGTGTCCGCCGGCGGTGACACCGCCGCAGACGGCGACACCGGCGACGGCGGCGACACCGAGGTCGGATGGGGACGGCGGATCCAGCAGTCCATCATGACCGGTGTCTCCTACATGGTGCCCTTCGTCGCGGCCGGCGGCCTGCTCATGGCGCTCGGCTTCGTGATCGGCGGCTACAACGTGGCCAACGTCTGGGACACCGTGGTCCAGGACTACTCACTGTGGAACCTGCCGGAGCACCTGCAGTACTCACTGGACGGCTCCGAGGTCGAGATGACCGACCGCTCGGGCATCCTGCTCTACCTCGGTGCCGTGTTCTTCGGCGGAGGGACCACGGCGATGGGCTTCCTCGTCGCCGCCCTCTCCGGATACACCGCCTACGCACTGGCGGACCGCCCGGGCATCGTCCCCGGCTTCGTCGGTGGCGCCGTGTCCGTCCTCGTCGGTGCCGGCTTCATCGGCGGCCTGATCACCGGTGTCATCGCCGGCCTCGTCGCCATGTGGATCCAGACCTGGAAGGTACCGCGCTGGCTCGGCTCCATGATGCCCGTGGTGATCATCCCGCTGCTGGCGACCCTTGTCACCGCGGCGTCGATGTTCGTCGTCCTCGGACGTCCGCTGGCCGCCCTGATGGAGGCCCTGCAGAACTGGCTGGCCGACATGTCGGGCTCCTCCGCCGTCATCCTGGGCCTCATCATCGGCCTGATGATGTGCTTCGACCTGGGCGGTCCCGTGAACAAGTCCGCCTACCTCTTCGCCACCGCCGGACTGTCCACCGGCGACACCGCCGCATTCCAGGTGATGGCCGCCGTCATCGCCGCCGGCATGGTGCCGCCGCTGGCACTGGCCCTGGCCACGGCGGTCCGGCCGAAGATGTGGACCGACGTCGAGCGCGAGAACGGCAAGTCCTCCTGGCTGCTGGGCGCCTCCTTCATCTCCGAGGGTGCGATCCCCTTCGCCGCCGCCGACCCGCTGCGCGTCATCCCCTCGATGATGGTGGGCGGCGCAGTCACCGGCGCCCTGTCCATGGCCTTCGAGGTGGGCAGCCGCGCGCCGCACGGCGGTATCTGGGTGATGCCGCTGATGGAGAACTGGTGGGGCTTCATCATCGCCGTGCTCGCCGGCATGGTCGTCTCCGCGGTCACGGTGATCCTGGTCAAACAGTTCACCGCCAAGGGACCGCAGGACGCCCCCGCCGCAGCGACCGGAGCGGACACAGAGAAGGACACCACGCCCGCGTCCGCCTGAACCAGCTGACAGGCCACGGCACCCCCACCGCACCACGGTGGGGGTGCCGTCGTCTCGGAAGGACCCCGTCCGGACCCCGGACGGACTCAGGCAGGACGTCCGTTGACGGTCATCGCCCCGTCCCGCCCCACCTCGACGTCCGCGGCGAAGGCCGCCGCGAGGTTCACCCGCTGCCAACCGCCGGCCTCGCGTCCCGACTGCGACTGGTCGTCCAACGGATAGCCGGCGGGCAACGCCGTCGCCGCCAGCACCCGCGCACGCTGACCCCAGTCGAGATCCGGGTGAGCCGTCACCAGCAGTTCCGGCGCCCCCTGCGGCACGGTGAAGGCGGCGTCCGGATCGCCGACCCGGCTGAGCCCGTGTGTCATCCCCCTGGTGAACTCGTCCACCGCAGCCTCCGTGGTCCGGTACGGTGCGTCGGCGGCGACCGCCTCCTGCAGTGACATTCCGGTACGCCATTCCAGCTCCGTGCGGATCTCCTCACCCGCCTGGGTGAGGACGTCACGCATCCGTGGGTCGTTCCACCGGTCCGCGGCGGCCGCCTGCCCGGTCATCCTGCCGCCGATGACGTCCAGCGGGTAGTGCACCCCCATCACCATGCGGTTCTGGCCGGCCTCAGCGCCGCGGGCGAGCAGTTGCGGCGCCAGTTCCGGGAGCAGGACGGCGAGCAGCGTCGTCGTCCAGGCCGCCTGGTTGGTGTGACCGGACGGGAAGGACGGGGAGCCTTCGAGGTCGTAGAGGTCCTCGTTGCCGCCACCGGTGTGCCTGGTGATCCGGTCCGGCGCCACGATGAACGGACGGTCGTAGCCGAAGATCTGCTTCTCGATCAGCGTGGAGCTCGCCAACCCGCCGGCCCGGGAGAGGTAGCCGGAATCCATCAGCGCACGGGTCTTCGGTAGCCGGTTCTCCTGCAGTGCGGTGCGCAACGCCTCCCCCAGTGTCGAGCCGAAGCCGTCGGAGAGCGCGGTGAGCAGGTCACCGTCGTCCGCAGCGGCGTCGACCTGTGCCCGACGGACGGTCTCAGGATCCGCGGTGTTGTTGATCTCCACGACAGTGTCGAGGTTCTCCTTCATGACCCCGGGGTGATTCTGACGGAGGTCGTTGAAGTCACGGACGACGTCGTAGTAGATGCCGCCCCGGTACGAGCTGAGGTCGGAGACGTACCAGCCGTAGTCTTCCGGGGCCAACGGCTGCGGGACAGGGGCACCGGGGTGCTGCACCGGCGGGAGTGTTGCGGGCAGGTACTCCCCCACGGCATCGGTCACCGGGCCCGCGTGGGCGGGGACGACGAGCACTCCGGCGGCCAGGGCCACGGTCAGTGCCGGTGCGATCCTGGTGACGACCGTTCGGCGGGTGGTACTCGGGCGGGCGGACGTCGACACCGCGTTCTCCTCTGTCAGTCATCTGTCTGTCATGTGTCAGTGTTCGCCCCGCACGGGACGACGGAACTGTTCCGGACAAAATGATCTTACGGTGCCGGGGTGTCCGCTGCGTGAACACCGGATGGATCGGGGAAGAATTCCTCGCCGAGGGTGCCGGCCGCAGGTGCCGGGAGACGGGGCGCGCGGTCATCGCACCCCATAAGAATGTGATGGATTCATAATCCCTGGTCAGAATCGAAGCAGCGGCCTATGGGGTGCGATGTGTGCGCGGCGGCCCGGGCCAGAGGGCGGACTGTCCGGATAAACGGTCCACACACAGAAGTGCAGGCCACCGGATTTCTCCGGTGGCCTGCACTTTCATTCTTAGTAGCGGGGGCAGGATTCGAACCTACGACCTCTGGGTTATGAGCCCAGCGAGCTACCGAGCTGCTCCACCCCGCGACGGGTAACCGACAAGAACCGGACTTCTCCGTCCCGCTCTCTCAGCGACTCCATTAGTGTAACGCGGACGGTCGCGAATGTGAAATCGCTCCGCCCCACCGCGTCTGTCACAACGAAAAGTGCAGCGCACCGGGGGTTTTCCGGTGCGCTGCACTCAGACGGTCGTCAGCGGAGGGCGTTCCTGGAGGGGCCGTCGGCTACTGCGCGGCACTCACCGCTTCGTCCAGGGCGTCGAGTGCCCGTCCGAACTCCTCGAAGGTGCCGTTCTCGCGGGCGTCGTTGACCCGGTCCATGGCGTCACGGATCGCGGACAGCTGCTCGTCGGTCGGCTCCGAGCCACCGTTCGACCCCGAGCCACGCCCGGCGGACGGCGCCTCCGAGGTGCTCGTCGGCGAGGACGAGGTGGTCGAGTCCGAGTCGGAGTCACTGTCCGAACCGTCCCCGGCGGAGGCGGCGTTCTCGTCCGCGGCATCACCACCGGACTCCGCGATCTCCGTCACGGCGTCCGGGTCGATACCGACCTGTTCGAGGGCCTCACCGACCGTCGGCGCGTAACCCACCGAGCCGTTGTAGCTCACGAGCACACGCAGCAGCTTCGGGAACGCGGACTCCTGGTCAGCACGCTGTGAGTACACCGGCTCGACGTAGAGGATCTGTCCGTCACCGACCGGCAGTGTCAGCAGGTTGCCGTTAGTCAGGGTGTTCGTGCCTTCCAGCAGGGTGCGCTCACGGGCGATCTCGTCGGAGGACATCATCGTGTCCTGCGCCTGCTTCGGACCCTGGGTCTGCGTGTTCGTCGGCAGCTGGCGGACGTAGATCCTGCCGTAGGTCTCCGGGTCGGAACTGACCGTCATGTGCGCGGCCAGGAACTCACGACGCAGACCACGGAACGGGGTGATCAGCTGGAAGCTGGGCCGGTTCGTCTCCGGGTCGGTCGCGACCACGTGGTACGGCGGCTGGTTGAGCTCCTGGCCACCCTCGGGCGCCGTCGGGTCACCGGGGACGGACCAGAAGGCGTCGTTGGTGAAGAAGGTTCCCGGGTCGTCGACGTGGTACTTCGCGATCAGCTCACGCTGGACCTTGAACAGGTCCTCCGGGTACCGCAGGTGCTCCATCAGCTCGTCGCTGATCTCCTCCTTCGGCTTCACCACATCGGGGAAGACACCCTCCCACGCCTTGAGGACCGGGTCCTCCTCGTCGAACTCGAAGAGGTCGACGGTGCCGTCATAGGCGTCGACGACGGCCTTGACCGAGTTACGGATGTAGCTGACGTCGTTGGTGACGGCGCGCTGCTGGGAGGCGGGGTCCTCGGTCAGCGTGTCCTCCGTGGCGGCGTCGAGCTGGGTGCGCTCGGAGTACGGCAGGTTCTCCAGGGTGGTGTACCCGTCGACGACCCACTTGATCCGGCCGTCGATGACCACCGGGTAGGTCTTGGAGTCGGTGGTCAGCCACGGGGCGACCTTGTGGACACGCTCGCGCGGGTCACGGTCGTAGAGGATCTTCGAATCGTCGCCGATGACGTCCGACAGGAGGATGTTCATCTCCTGGAACTTCGCGGCGTACATCGCACGGTGGAAGATGTTCGAGACATCCACTCCACCCTCACCGGTGTAGGTGTACTC
The DNA here is from genome assembly GCF_022712195.1 of Corynebacterium sp. Lineage (GTDB taxonomy): Bacteria > Actinomycetota > Actinomycetes > Mycobacteriales > Mycobacteriaceae > Corynebacterium. Next base: position 22,209 of record NZ_JALAGY010000025.1, read on the forward strand.
GGAGTTGTCGGTGTCGTACTCCCGCGGGGTGCCAGAGCCGTCGTCACCGACGATGGCGTAGTCGGCGTTCACCGCGTCCGCCCCGGCGATGACCGGACCGAAGTAGATGCGGGGCTGCTCCATCTCCAGGTCCAGCTCACCTGTCTGCCGTTCGGCCTCCATGTTCTGCAGGTCGGCGACGGTGTAGATCGGGTAGCCACCACGTGCGGAGGCGGCGTCCTGCGCCACCTCGTCCACGGTGTTCGCCGGCGCCGCGATGAAGCCGTTGCCGTGGGTGTAGACGGTGTGCTGGTTGATCCAGTCCGTCTGGTTGCCCGAGAGCGCATTCGGGTCGATCTCACGGGCGGCGACGACGAAGTCACGCATCTCGCCGTCGACCTCGTAGCGGTCCACCGACAGCTCGTCGGGGAACCCGTAGAAGTTCCGCAGCTGCTGCTGCTGGGTGAACGTCGGCGAGAGCACGTCCGGGTCCAGGAGCCGGATGTTCGACAGGGTGGCGTCGTCGTCGGCGATCGAACGACGCTCACTGGCGTCTCCGGACGACTGTCCGCCCCAGTTGCGCTCGTAGGTCACCTGGCCGTCCGGGTTCTCGTAGTCCTCACGGGCACTGTCCTTCGCGGTCTCGATGCCGTACGCCTGACGCGTCGACTCGATGTTGCGGGCGATGTACTCCCGCTCCTTCTCCGCGCGGTTCGGGTTGACCGAGAACTGCTCCATCACCGCGGGCCAGCCCACACCGATGGCGAGGTTGGCCACGACCATCAGTGCGACGGCGAGCGCCGGGATCCGCAGATCCTTCAGCAGGATCGAGCTGAAGAACATGGCGGCCACGAACAGTGACACCACCAGCAGCAGGATCTTCGCCGGCAGTATCGCGTTGATGTCGGTGTAGGATCCACCGGTGAAGGTGTCGTGCTGGTTGTTCAGCAGGGCGTAGCGCTGGAACCAGTAGTCGACGGCCTTGAGCAGCATCCAGATACCGGCGATGATGACCAGCTGCCGTCGGGCCGGCGCACCGATCCGGGCCTTCTCACCGATCCGGGGGTTACCCGTGCTGATCGTGCCCAGCAGGTAGTGGGCCAGCAGGTTCACCAGGAACGCCACGATGACCAGCACCGAGACCGTCCCCAGCACGAAGGTCAGCAGCGGCAGGGTGAAGGCGTAGAACCCGAGGTCCATCTGGAACTGCGGGTCCTTGACGCCGAAGTCACCACCGGAGAGGAACAGGCGGACGGCACGCCAGTTGCCCTGCGCGACCATGCCGGTGACGACACCGGCGATCAACGGGACGATGACGAGGAACGGACGGATCGCGCGACGGATCTCCGCACGGTTAACCGTCAACGGCGAGTCGTCACCGCCGAGGCCGATCTCCGAGACGTCGGGGAAGTCGGATTCCTTCGGCGCCGCGCGGAACGCGGCGAAGCACGCGCCCCAGACGATGGCGGCGGCCACGAGCCCGAACACGATGAACAAGATCACCCGGGTCACGAGAACGCTGAGGAAAATGGCCTGGAAGTCGATCGACCGGAACCACTGCAGTTCCGTGTAGTTCGAGACCAGGACAGGGACGAGGAAAAAGAGCAGAGCAAGGACGACGGCGACGCTGCCGAGGATCTTGGATCTGCGCCCAGGTTTTGGAATCTCCGGGATGCTCAAGGGTTCAGTACTCTCCTGCTGTCGGTCATGAGAGTCGGACCGACCCCTGATTCCGGCGGTGATGACACCAGATGCACAGGCTGTCGGATGCCGACGACAAAACTGTCTGCGTCTAGACTACTGTCCGCACCCTGCCGCCGTCACCGTGAGGTCCTCCCAAGATGAACGCCAGTAACCACACAGGCGATATCCGCCCGCTCAACGCCGCCCTCCGCGAAGCCGTGGACTTCGTCCACGCCGAGGGCTGGGACCGTCCCGCCACCCTGTTCGCGCTGGTACCGACGGAACTGGTCCAGGATGTCATCGCCTCCGGCGACGCCGGGGACGACGGGGAGCCCGAGACCTCCCCGCTCTCGCTCGTCGTCCAGGACGACCTGCCCGATCACATCCGTCCCGGTTCCGACGAACTCGGCGAGTACATCGCCACCGTCCGCTGGCCCGGGGTCGTCGTCGGGGCGGTGCTCGCGCAGGAGATCATGTTCCGCAACTCGGCCGAGCCGGGGTCCACCCCGCGCCAGGCCCGGATCTTCACCGGGGTCATCGACGGCGGCCCGGACCGCACGCTGCTCCAGCTGCGCCCGACCGAGGAGGACCTCGCCGCGGACCCGTTCGCGGAGGACAAGGTGGAGTTGCTCGGCGGAATGGACGGGGCGGAAATCGCCCCCGGTGTCACGTCCATGCTGCGCTACACCTTCGAGGACTGAGCGGGAAGAGTTCTCAGTCGCAGGTGGGGGTGTCGTCCCCGTTGTTGTACTTCTCCAGGGCCTCGACCGCCCCGTCGAGGGAGTCGACGGACAGCAGGTCGATGTCGCCGTCGTAGGACCGGCTCGCGGCCTCGCTGCAGTTCCCCTCCGGGACGAGGAACACCTCGGCCCCTGCGTGCTGGGCGGCGGCGACCTTGTGGGTGATGCCTCCGATCGGACCCACGGTGCCGTCCGCGGAGATCGTCCCGGTACCGGCGACGAACTTCCCGCCGCTGATGTCGCCCGGGGAGAGTTTGTCGACGACAGCGAGTGAGAACATCAGTCCGGCGCTCGGGCCGCCGATGTCCTTCAGGTTGTAACGGACCTTCAGGTCCCCGGCCGGCTGCGCCACCATCGTGACCCCCAGGTACGCCCGGTCCGACTCACCGGCGTCCTCGGCCGCCGAGGCACCGGAACCCCCGGCGTCACGCAGCTCCTCCGGCACCTCCCCCAGTGTCACGGTCTCCTTCATCTCCTCCTGACCGCGGCGCACCGTCAGTTCGACCTCGTCACCCGGGGAGTGTTCGGCGACAGCCTCGGCGACCTCGGCGGGCAACGTCACCCGGGTGCCGTCCACCGCGGTGATCACGTCGTTCTCCCGCAGCGTCCCGGCGGCGGGCGCGTCGTCGGCCAGTTCGTAGACCGTCGTCTCCAGCGGCTTCCCGAGGTGCCCCATCGCGGCGACCGTCGCGTTGGACTCCGAGGCGGCGAAGGCGGCGGCGTTCCGGCGGGCGACCTCCTCCGGCGTCGAGTCGGACGGGATGACCTGTTCGAGAGGGACGATGGTGTCGTCACTGGCCAGCCAGCGCTTCATCGTCTCAGCGAGACTCAGCCGGGTACGCACCGCCACCGTGGTCATGTTGAGCTGTCCGTCCGACTCCGCCAGCCCCTCGTCCAGCTCCGCGTCCGTGCCGGTGATGTCCACCACCGGTGTGCCGTTGACCTCGCCGAGTGTGTCGTACGTCGGCCCCTCACCTTCCGCAGCGAACGGCACGGTGAGGTTGACGTCGGTCCCGGGGACCGTCGGGATCGCGAGCAGCGCCACCAGAGCCACCACGGGCAGCAGGCCGACGACGACCGTGCGGAAACGACGACGTGCGCCGCCCGTCCGGGCCGCGCTGGCGGTGCCACCGTTGTCGTGGTTGTCACTGAAGGGGGGGATTCTGGAACTCACCCCGGTCACTTTACAGCCCTGCACCGACATGGAGGGTGTTCGCTGTCAGCGCACGCACGTCGGTGCGGCCCTCGGGATCACCCGGGTACTCTCGTGGCATGAGTAATTTCGGATTCGGTTTCAACGGCCCTGACGATGAGTCCGACGACGAGCGTCGGCGGCGGGAGAACGAGAACGGAAACTCCGGGAACGACCCGTTCGGCTTCGGAGCCAACCCGTTCGGCATGTTCTTCGGCCCCCAGGGGGGCCAGGGCGGGCAAGGCGGCCCCCAGGGACCGGGTCTCGGTGACATCCTCAACCAGTTCGGTTCGATGCTGAGCGGATTCGGCAGGGACATGAACTCCCCGGACGCGCAGGGGCCGGTGAACTACGCACTGGCGGAGCGGATCGCGCGCCAGCAGCTGTCCGGCAGCGCGGCGAAGAGCAGTCCCGCCGCCAAGGACAGCCAGGCCGTCGCCGAATCCGTGCGCCTGGTGGAACTGTGGCTGGACGAGGCCACGACGCTGCCGGCCGGGGCGACCGGATCGGTGGCCTTCACCGGTTCCCAGTGGCTGGACGAGACCCTCCCGCGCTGGAAGCGTGTCATCAACCCCCTCGCCGAGAAGCTCGGTGATGCGACGTTGGAGGGCATGCCCGAGGAGATCCGGTCGCAGATGGGCCCGATGATGGGCATTTTCAGCCAGGTCAACGGCATGAACTTCGGGATGCAGCTCGGCCGTTCGCTCGGTGAGCTCGCCGGCAGTGTGGCCATGTCCACCCAGTGGGGCATCCCGCTGGCCGAGGGGTCGGTCGCCGCCATCGCCACCGACCGTCTGGACGACCTGTCGAAGAAGCTCGGCGCCGAGCGCCGGGAGACGCTGATCTACCTCGCCGCCCGTGAGGCGGCGCACCTGCGGCTCTTCCAGCACGTCCCGTGGCTGGTCGAACGCGTGATCCTCGATGTGGAGGAGTTCGCCACCGGCCTGAGTCTCGACAACTCGGCCCTCGAGGAGGCGAGCCAGGAGTTCAATCCGGAGATGCTGGGTGACCCGGAGAAGCTGCAGGAGATGATGTCCCAGCTGCAGAACTCCGACCTCTCCCCCACCATCGTCTCCTCCACCGACCACGCCCGCGTCCGTCTCGAGACGAGCCTGTCGCTGATCGAGGGCTGGGTGGACGTCGTCGTCGGCGAGGCTCTCGGTGAGCGGCTGCCCGTGGCGTCGAGCATCGGCGCCGCCTGGTCGGTCTACCGGGACAACGACCAGCCGGGGATGGAGTCGCTGGTGAAGACCGTGGGCATCAGTCTGTCCGCTCCGAAGGCCTCGGAGGCGGCGGAGCTGTGGCGCCGGTTGACCGTCGCGGTGGGCACGGAGCGTCGCGACGACGTGTGGAACCACCCTGACTTCCTGCCCGTCGACACCGACCTGGACTCCCCCGCCGGGTTCATCGACTCCATCCTCGCCGCCCAAGACGAGGTCGACGGTTTCGACCCCATCGGTGAGATCGAGCGCCTCGAGCGGGAGATCAACCAGGGTTTCGACGCCCCCGGCGACGCCGACGACAGCGACAGCGACGAGAACGGTACCGACGACAGGTAGTCAGTCCACGTCGCCGGACTCGTCTCCGCCGCCGACTCCCCAGCGGCCGTAGGCCTCCAGATACCCCGCAGCGCGTTCCGCCTGCGGGGCCTTCGCCGCCCAGGCGTGGAAGTCGGGCCCGTGGTCGGGGATCCAGGTGTGCACCAGTTCATGGATGATCACCGAGTCCAGGACGTAGCCGGGGACCTCCTTGAGCCGGTCAGACACCCTGATCCGGCCGGAGTCCACCGAACAGCTCGCCCACCGGCGGGTCATGTTCCCCACCCACCGCACGCTGCGGAACTCCGCCCGCCCCTCGAGGTACTTGTCGTTGAGTTCCGCCGCGCGCAGCAGCAGGTCCTCGTCGGACGCCTGCCCGGCGGCCGCGCTGTTCCGCCGCCGCACCCGCTCCACCAGGTCTGTGGTGCTGCGCCGCAGATTCGCCGCATCCATCGACATCGGTGCGAGGACGACCACCCGGCCGCGTTCCATCCTGCCGGCGATGGTGCGCTCGCGGCGGGCGGACAGGCGGATCTCGACGTCCGGGGCGAAGTCGTCGACGACCTCGAGTTGCGCCCGGGTTGGGGTACGCCGCCGTCCTGCCATGAGTCACCTTCCGCGGTCTCGTCGACCCGCTGCACAGTGGCGGGAACGCAGGCTACACTGTGCGTGTCGAGAGCTTGTGTGCCAGTCAGGGGGGATTTTACATGACATCGACCGTCGTCGGGGCCGGGAACATGGTGATGCTGAGGGACGCGACCGCGCTGATCCTGCGCTCCCCGCACCATCTCCAGTTCGGGACTCTCCCGGGCCGCTCACTGGTCCTCACCGTGCCGCCGGGGGTGTCCGCCAACCAGGTGATGCTGGTCCTGCGGGAGTCGATGCGCCCGGTGGACACCACGGAACTCGCCGAACGGCTCGGTCACTGCGGGTTCACCTCCGAGCACGCCGTCGGCGTCCTGGACGACCTGACGGCCGCCGGGTTGCTGCGCCCGGCACCCCGCACCGACACACCGGTGCACGTCACCGGCCCGGCGGGGATGTCGTCGGCGGTCCTGCAGGACCTGCTGCGGCGGGGCGTCACGGCCACGGCGGTCACCCCCGGTGCCCCGGCGTTCGGCCGGCTCGGGCCGGATTCCCTCGTGATCCTCGCCGGCCAGCTGTTCCCGCCGCAGGACGTCACCCACCGGCTGATGACGCAAGGCGTGCCGCACCTGCCCTGCGGGGTCGTAGACGGCACGGTCGTGGTCGGGCCGCTGGTGCGCCCGGGCGACTCCCCTTGCCTGACCTGCCTGGACACCCAGCTGCTCGGCGAGGACCCGGACTGGCGGCTGATCCGCGCGCAGTCCGCGGGCAATGTCGGCCGACCGGGACCGGGGTTGACCGGCGTCGCCTCGGCTGTCGTCGCGGACATCGTCCGGGACGCCCTGGGCACAGGCCGTGCCCTGTGTGACTGGAGTCCGGGGAACCTGGAGGACCGCAGGTTCCTCGACCCCGTCAGCCTGGACGTCTCCCGGACGACTCCGCTGGCGCTGCGCGGTTGTCCGGCCTGTCAGGCGGCCCCGGCACGGTGAGGCCGGCCGGTGGTGGTCAGCGGAAGTTCCGGATGATGCCGAGGATGTCCTCCCCGAACTGTTCGACCTTCATCGGCCCGATACCTGGCACCTGGACGAGTTCCTGCGCGGTCGTCGGCGCCCGGTGGCACACGGCGCGCAGTGTGGCGTCGCTCATGATGACGTAGGCGGGGACGCTACGCGAGGCCGCCAGGGAACTGCGCCACCGGCGCAGTTCCGTCACGAGAACCTGGTCGACGTCCTCGGCGTGGGCGTCGCACAGCCCCAGGATGCGCTGTTCCGGCGTGGTCAGCCGCACCCCGCAGGTGTCGCAGGAGTCCCGGGGCTTCCCTTTCGGCCCCCGTTGCCCCGCACCCTGGTGCGACTGCCGTGCCTGCTGTGCCGCGGCGCGTTCGGCCTCCCAGGGCACCATCCCGTCGAGGAACCGGGTGCGCCGCCTGGTCGCCTTGCCGCCGGGCTGCCGCGCCTGGGACCACGACAGGTGCAGATGCTCCCTGGCCCTCGTGACGCCGACGTAGAGCAGCCGACGCTCCTCCTCCACAGCGTCCTCGGAGTGCGACCCCTTCAGTGCGTGCCGGATGGGCACCGTCCCGTCGACGAGGCCGACGAGGAACACCGCGTCCCACTCCAGTCCCTTGGCGGCGTGGATGCTGGCCAGGGTCACCCCCTGCATCCGGGGCGGGTTCTTCGCCTGGGCACGCTCCTTGAGCAGGCCCATCAGCCCCGGCAGGTCGAGCCCCGGGGTGGTCGTCGCCAGCTCGGCGGTGAGGTCCGCCAGGGCGCTCAGCGACTGCCACCGTTGGCGTTCCTGGGCTCCCTCGGGTTCCGACGGTGTCAGCCCGACGGGCAGCAGGACGGCCCGGACCTGGCCGACGAGGTGACCGGACGGTCCCTCGTCCGGTTCCCCGGCGGCGCGGGCCTGCACCTTCCGCGCCGCCTGGCCGAGCGCCTGTACCGCCTGACGTATCTCCGCACGCTGGAAGAAACCGTCGCCGCCCTTGACCTGGTAGGCGATACCCGCCTGGTCCAGGGCGTACTCGAAGGCCGCGGACTGGGCGTTGATGCGGTAGAGCACCGCGATCTCGGCGGCGGGCACACCGTCCCTGATCAGCGCGGCGATCCGGCGGGCCACGTCCTCGGCCTCCACGGTCTCGTCCGGGTACTCGGAGAACTCAGGGTCCGGCCCGGGCGGACGCTGGCCCTCCAGCACGAGCCGGGTACCGGCGGCCCTGCCCTTCGCCTGCCCGATCACGCGGTTCGCCAGGTCGACCACCTGCGGGGTCGAGCGGTAGTCGCGGTGCAGGCGCACGGTCGTGGAGTCGGGGAACCGGGTGGAGAACCTCAGCAGGTGGTCCGGGGTCGCGCCGTTGAACGAGTAGATCGTCTGGTTGGCGTCGCCGACCACGGTGAGGTCGTCGCGGTCCCCCAGCCAGGCGTCCAGCAGCCGCTGCTGCAGCGGTGTGACGTCCTGGTACTCGTCGACGACGAAGGTCCGGTAGCGCTCCCGGAACTCGTCGGCGATGCCCACCTCCGACTCCAGCAGCCCCGCCATGGACTGCAGCAGGTCGTCGAAGTCCAGCAGCACCCGGTCCGGTGTCGCCTTGGCCTGCTCGTAGCCCTCGAAGATCTTCACGAACTTCTCCGGCTCCACCGGGCAGTCCCGGCGGTCCGGTCCGATGTGGGCGGGGTAGGACGACGGTGCGATGAGCGACGCCTTGGCCCACTCGATCTCTCCGAGAAGGTCGGCCAGCAGCGTGCGGTCGGGTTCCAGTCCGACGGCACGGGTGATCCTGGCGACCAGCGGGAACTTCGAGTCCAGCAGTTCCCACGGGGTGTCCCCCATGACCTTGGGCCAGAAGTAGCGCAGCTGGTGCATCGCGGCGGCGTGGAAGGTCTTGGCCTGCACCCGTGCGACACCCATCATGGTGAGGCGTTCCCGAAGTTCCGCGGCCGCCCGGTTGGTGAACGTCACGGCCAGCACATGGTCGGGGTTGACGAAACCGCCGGACACCAGGTGGGCGATGCGGTGGGTGATCGTCCGGGTCTTGCCTGTGCCGGCGCCGGCGATGATGCTCACCGGGCCACGCGGTGCGGTGGCCGCCCGGAGCTGTTCGGGGTCCAGTGCGTCCAGGTTCAGCTGGTCGAGTCGTCCTGACACGGTGGGTGTTCTCGCCTCCGTCGGGGGTGTGGTTCAGGTCAGTTGGTGTCGGGGGTGCCGGTGATGCGCCGGATGTAGAGAAGCCTGTCGCCGGGCTCCACCGTCTCCGCCTCGGAGGAGTCCACCCGGTAGAGCACGCCTGAGCGCACCACACCGAGGACGATGTCCTCGAGGTTGCGTGGGTTGCCGCCGACCTCGTCCTCCCCCACCACCCGTTCAGCGACGGAGAAGCCCTCGTCGGGGCTGAGCAGGTCCTCCATCATGCCGGTCACCGACGGGCTGACCGTGGCCAGTCCCAGCATCCGTCCGGCCGTCTCCGAGGAGACCACCACGGAGTCCGCACCGGACTGACGCAGCAGGTGGGAGTTCTCCGACTCGCGGACCGAGGCCACGATCGTCGCCGAGGCGGCGATCTCGCGGACCGACAGGGTGATCAGCACGGCGGTGTCGTCCTGGTTCGGTGCCACGACCACCGCCCGTGCCCGGGTCACTCCGGCGAGTTTCAGCACGTCCGACCGCGTGGCGTGCCCCTGGACGGTGACCAGGCCCCTCGACGAGGCGTGTGTGAGCGCCTCGGGGTCGGAGTCGACGACGACGATCTGCGAGGACGGGACGCCGTCGGCGAGGAGGGCGGTCGTCGCCGCCCGGCCCTTGGTCCCGTACCCGATGACGACGGTGTGGTTGCGCATGTGCCTTCTCCAGCGACGAATCTGCAGGGTCTTGCGTGACTCCTCGGTCAGCACCGACAGTGTGGTGCCGACCAGCAGGATCAGGAAGATGACCCGCATCGGTGTGATGACGAGGATGTTGACCAGCCGTGCGGACTGGGTGACCGGGGTGATGTCCCCGTAGCCGGTCGTGGACAGGGACACGGCCGAATAGTAGACGGCGTCGAGGAAGGTGACCACGCCGGTGTAGCCGTCGCGGTCGATGAAGACCACGGCCGAGGAGATGAAGATCAGCGCCAGGGCGTAGAGCATCCGCCGGCTGATCAGCCACCAGGGGCTGACCGGTGCGCTGGCCGGGATGTTGATGATCTTGATCAGGGACCGCGGTGGCAGTGCGTCGATGTCCGAGTCGGACCGGAACCGGTCCCTGAGCCTGTCGTTCACCGCTGCTGCCCCTCTGCGTCGTGGCCACCGTGACCGCCGTGGCCGTCCTGTCCGATCAGTGCGGCCAGTTGCGCTGATGACGGAAGTGTACCCGGTTCGTAGGTCTCGTTGGAGAGCACGTAGTGGAAGGCCGCCCGGACGGAGTCGGGGCTGACCGGCCGTCCCAGTCGTGCGGTCTGGACCTTGGCCCAGGCGAGCCGGTAGACGGCGAGCTGGAGTTCGGCGGCGGCGAGTTCGACCCCGCCGGGCCGTTTCCCGGTCTTCCAGTCGACGACGAACCAGCCGTCCCCGTCGCGGAAGACCGCGTCGATGCGCCCCTCGAAGACGTGCCCCGCCAGGGTGACCGAGTACGCCCCCTCGACGCTCTCCGGGGTGCGACCGGCCCACTCGCTGTCGAGGAAGCGCTGTTTGAGGTGTTCGAGCGCCGGGTCGGTGAGGGTGGCGTCAGCGGCACCGGGCAGGTCGTCCTCGTCCAGGAGGCTCGCGGCACCGTAGTGTCTCTCGACCCAGTTGTGGAAGGCGGTCCCCCGCTTCGTGTACGGGCGGGGCTCCATCGGCACCGGTCGACGGCGGCGGCGGGCGAACTCGGCACGGTCGCGGGACAGCGACACCGCCTCGGTCGCGGTGAGGCGTGCGCCGAGGGGGACGACGACCTCAGGGACCGCCCCGGCACGGAACTCGTCGATGAGCACGCTGGTCTCCTGCGTCCACTGGTCGGCGAGGGTCCCCGGGTCCGGGGCGCGCCGCGTGGCCGCCCCGTCGAGGCGCACGCGGGCCTCACGTACCCTGCGGATGCCGTCGGCCACCGCCGCCGCCCCCTCCCGGGCGGGGTCGGTGAGGCAGGGACGCGGCCACACCGCCGTCGGTGCGGCGGGCGTCTCACGGTGGAAGTCGGCGATGAGGTCGTTGCGTGCGGCCGGGTTGTCCGGCACCATCACCGCGTCCTCCCGGTGGTGCGGCCCCTTCTCCAGGCGGCGGAGTTCGGTCTTGGAGTACTCCATGCCGAGCCCGGACCAGGTCACCACGGACTCCGGGTGGTTCATCCTCGCCCGGTCACGCAGCAGCGTGAGCGCCACCGAAGGGTCGACGGGCTTCCGGTCGGCGTTGTTGAACGCCGCTCCGCTGACCAGCAGCGTCTGTTCACTGCGGGTGACCGCGACGTAAAACAGCCGGTCGTCCTCCCGGGCGCCGTGCACGCCGAGGTCGACCTTGAACCTCTCCTGGGCCTCGACCACACCCTTGCGGTCCTCGACGTCGCCGAGGTCGAGCACCGGGGCACCGGTGTCGTCGTCCGGCCCGGTGGCGGCGTCGCCGCGCAGTCCGGACGGCAGGATCCTGGCGTTCGTCGTCCAGGACGTCACGGCGGGACGTTTCACGGCGTCAGCGTAGGTCTTCCGGGTGGCGTGGGGGACGGCGACGATCTCCCACTCCAGGCCCTTCGCCTTGTGCACGGTGAGCAGTTGGACGCAGTCGGTGCGCACCTCGACTTCTCCGGGGTCCAGTCCCTTCTCCCGCGCCGAGGCGGACCGCAGGTAGTCGACCAGGGCGGCGGGACTGGACGCGCTGAGCTCGGAGAACGAGCGGACGACCTCGGCGAACCTGTCGAGGTGGCTGGTGCCGATCGACCGGTCGGTGGAGCGGTGGTAGCGGGTGAGCACCTCGGTGCGCACCCCGGTCATGTTCTCGATGTCGGCGACGAGGTCGGTCAACGGCTTCGCCAGGGAGTGCCGGCGCAGGAACCGCAGTTCCCGGCCGAGTTCCCCGAGTCGCCGGACCCCCTCGGCGGACATCCCGTAGTCTTCCATGCCGCGCAGGTCCGCCAGGGCCTCGGCCAGGCCGACCGACACCCTGTTGGCGTCGCGGTCGATCTCGGCGAGTCGGCGGCGCACCGTGGACAATGCCGGGGAGTCACCGGGGCGTCCCGCGACCAGCGCGGTGAGCCCCTCCGGTTCACCGGACCCGGCGGATCCGTCCGCCACGCCGTGGGTGTCGCGGCGGGACAGCTGGTCGACGCGCCTGGCCAGGGCCAGGAGGTCGGCGGCCCCGATGTTCCAGCGCACCCCGGTGACCAGTCGGAGCAGGGCCACGTCGTCGTCGGGGTCGACGAGGACACGCAGGGTGGCGAAGACGTCCGCGACCTCCGGGACGTCGAGCAGCCCGGGGCCGGCCGTCATGTCGACGGGCACACCCCGGGCCCGCAGCAGGTCGTGGATCGGCTGCGCGTCGGCGTTCTTGCGCAGCAGCACAGCGGCGGAGAACGGCGCCCCGCCAGGTTCCCGCTGCGCCCTGTGTTCCCGGTAGCGGGCCGCCAGGTCGTCGGCGAGCCACTCGAGTTCCTCTTCGCGGGTGTCGAACCAGCCCAGCTGCACCTCACCGGTCCCCGCCCCGGGCCGGGCGGTCAGCGGCGAGACCATAGGGGTGCCGGTGTCCATCGACCACCTGGACACGGTGTTCGCCAGGTCGAGCACCCGGGCGGGGTTGCGCCACGAGGTGGTCAGCTCGAGGACGGGCGCCGGGCCGGTGGCGGTGGGGAAGTCGGTGCGGAAGTGGGCCAGGTTCGCCGCGGTCGCCCCCCGGAACCCGTAGATGGACTGCATCGGGTCGCCCACCGCGGTGACGGTGAGTCCGGGGTCCGTACCGTTGCCGAAGAGGTTCTGCAGCAGCACCCGCTGGGCGTGGCCGGTGTCCTGGTACTCGTCGAGCATGACCACGCGGAACCTGCGGCGCTGGGCCTCGCCGACCCGCCCGTGTGCCTGGACCAGCTCGGCGGCCCGGGACATCTGCTGTCCGAAGGTCATGAGGTTGCGTTCGCTGAGGGTGTCCCGGTAGGCGGTGACCAGCGCGAGCAGTTCCTGACGGTAGGTCAGGGCGTCGTTGATCGACTCCAGGGTGGTGTCGACCCCCTTGAGCGCCTTGCCGTCCCGGTCGGGCAACCCGTCGATCTCGGCGGCGGTGATGCGGCACTCCTCGGCGACACGGGCGGCACTGACGAGGTGGTTGTCCATCTCGTCGGAGAGGTCGAGCATGTCGTCGATGATCGACGGCAGGGACCTGGAGGTGGTGAATCCGGTGGGCCAGTCGCTGACCACGTCCCGGGCGATCATCCACCGTTCCGTGTCGGAGATGATCCGGCCGGCGGGTTCCATCGGCAGCAGGAGCCCGTACTCACGGACGACCGACCCGGCGTAGGCGTCGTAGGTGGAGACCGTGGGGATGATGTTGTGCAGTGCCTCGTGCCGCGGGTCGTCCGCGGGCAGTGAGTCGAGGAACCCGGACTCGGCGAGGGTCTGCAGGCGTCGCCGGATCCGCTGGCCCAGTTCCCGTGCCGCCTTGCGGGTGAAGGTCAGACCCAGCACCTGTTCGGGGGCCACGAGTCCGTTGGCGACAAGCCAGACGACCCGGGCGGCCATGGTCTCGGTCTTGCCCGCCCCCGCTCCGGCGACGACGAGGGTGGGCCCGGGCTCCGCACCGATGACGGCGGCCTGCTGCGCGGTGGGCCCGAACGGCTGCCCCAGCATCCCGGACAGTTCACGGGGGTCGATCGTGGCCATCTAGATCACCTGCTCCCCTGCCCGGCAGGCCGGGCACAGACATGCGTAGTCGGAGGATTCGCAGTCCTCCGCGGTGGCCCGGAAGACCGGGCCGGTCACCCGGGCGGCGGCCTCGACGGCCAGCGCCCGGAACTCCTCGAGTTCCGCGGCGCTCATCGCGGCCTGCTGGAGCACGGTGACTGACGCGGTGTCGCGCCGCGGGTACACCAGCATCGCGCCGTCCGGTGTCATCCCGGGTTCACCGTCGACGAGCAGCTGGTAGGCGGCCAGCTGCCGGCTCTCGGCCGCCTCCTTCTTCGTCTTGGCCGTACGCCCTGTCTTGAAGTCCACCACGGTGGTACGGCCGTCGACGTCGGTCTCCAGGCGGTCGGTCCGCCCGGCGAGGACGACGGGCAGGCCGCCGTCGGTGGTGCCGACGGTGCGTTCCAGGGTGCGTTCCACCTCCACCGTACGGCCCAGTCCCTCGCGTTCCCGGATCCAGGCGTGGAGCCGGTCCACGGCGGTGAGGCAGCTCTCCGTCAGCGGTGCGGCGGTCCAGGCGGGACCGTCGACCAAGTACGGGACGGCCGCGGAGACGATCTCGCGGGCGTCCCCGTGGTCGAGTCCGGTGGCGAAGCCCTCGGCGACGGCGTGGATGAGGACACCGACCTTCATGGCCTCGGTGGACGCGCCGCCGGTGAGGCCGCGCAGGAAGGCGACGGTGTCGCACCCGTCGTCGAGGGTCTCCAGGGTGGTGGGGCTGATCCGGACGGTCGGTGCGGCGTCTCCGCGGGGCGGGATGACCGCCGGTCCGGTGGTGGACGGCGGCGCGACACCCCACCACTGGTCGGGGTCGGCGCCGTGGACCCCGGCCTCCGCCAGTCGGGCGAGGTTGTGGGCCGCGGCGTCGCGTTCATGCCCGGCGCGGTCGGCGTCGCAGACGACGTCCCGGAGCTCGGCGACGAGCGGTTCCAGGGCCAGTACCCGGGGCAGTGCCGGGGTCGTGGCGGAGTCGACCGGGCCGGTGAACTCGCCGGAAGCTGTGGCGTCTGTGCCGTCGGTGGCGTCGGTGGCGTCGGTGGCGTCGGTGGCGTCGGTGGCTCCCCCTATCTCCTCGAGGAACCGGGAGGGGACGCTGGTGTCGTCCCCGGCGGAGTCGACCGCGGTGACCAGGGTGCGCCGTCTGGCCCGGGACACGGCGAGCAGGAACAGCCGCCGTTCCTCGGACAGTGCTGCGGCGGCCCGGGAGACCGGGACGTCCGGGGAGATCCCGCGGTCGATGAGGTCGACGAGTTCCTGTTGCCCGAACAGTCCGCCCACAGTGGGCCCCGCCGGCCAGCTGTCCTCCTGCACCCCGGCGACGACGACCACGTCCCACTCCCGTCCCGCGGCGGCGTGGGCGGGGAGGATCTCCACGGCGTCGGGGCGGACGCCCCGGCGGTCGCGTCCGCCGGTGGGCAGTTCCTGGGACCTCACGTCCTCCAGGAAGGTCTCCAGGGTCACGGTGGGGGTGCGCTCGACAACGTCGCCGGCCAGGTCGAAGAGGCTCATGACCGCGTCGAGGTCCCGGTCCGCCTGGGACCCGAGTGTGCCGCCGCGCAGCGCCTGGACCTGGAGGGAGGAGGACAGGTCCGCGGCCTGCCACACCGCCCAGAGCACCGCCTCCACCGGAGAGGTGGCTGACTTCTGCTCCAGGGCCGCCCGGCCTGCCCCGATGACCCGCGCGACCCGGTCGACGACCTGGTGTTCGCGGGGACCGAAGCGGCTGGTCCAGCGATCCCGTTCCTCCTCCCCCGCCTGGCCGGTGACGATGGCGGTGACCGCGTCCATCGCGCGCATCCCCGTCCCGGTCAGTACCGGGGCCACGGCGCGTTCCACGCGGCGCAGCATCACCGGGTCCGCCCCACCGATGGGGCTCTCGATGAGCTGCTGCATCTCCGCCGCGCCCAGCGGACGGACCAGGGCGTCGAGGGCGAGCAGGAGCACCCGGACCAGCGGCTGGTCCGCCAGCACCACGCTCGTCGGGTCGACCTTCACCGGCACACCGTGGGACAGCAGTGCCCGTCGCAGCACCGGGATGTCGGCGGTGGAGCGCACGATGACGGCGATGTCGTCCCAGGCCACCCCGTCGACGACGTGGGCGCGTCTGATCTCGTCGGTCACGGTGAGGGTGTCCGCGGTCCGCGACGGCGACCGCCGCACCGCGAGCCCACCGGAGCCGGTGTCCGGCGCTCCGTCGCGGAGCATCACCCGGGTGGGCTGGGCCGGCAGCCTGGTCTCCAGCCGGTTGACCGCCGCCACGAGGTCCCCGGGCAGCCGGTATGACCGGGAGAGCACGACCCTGCGGTCCGCCACAGCGGCGATACCGGTGAGGAAGGACTCGTCGGCGCCACGGAAGTGGAACACGCACTGGTCCGGGTCGCCGGCCACCAGGCTCCGGACACCGGGGGCCATGAACCGGGAGAGGAACCGGCCGGACGCCGGGTCCAGGTTGTGTGCGTCGTCGACCAGGACGAGCCGGATCCGGCCGCGGTGGCGGTCGAAGACGTCCGGGTGCCGGTCGAGTTCCCGGAGGGTCGTGTGCAGCAGTTCCGAGGCGTTGAGGTTGTTCGTCGACGACAGGGCCTGGATCTGCCCGTACTCCCGGAGGAAGTCGCCGGCGGCCGCCCACATCGGCTCGTCGTACCTGGCGCCCAGGTCCTCCAGCCCGGCGGCCCCGACACCACGTTCCGCGGCACGCAGCAGCAGGTCGCGGAGCTGCCGGGCGAAACCCACCAGCGGCAGCGCCGGCCGGATGTCCGCGGGCCACCGCCCGGTCCCGTCCTCGGCGTGGCCACGGAGCAGCGTTCGGATCTGCAGGTCGTGTTCCGCACCCGTCATCAGCCGGGGCTGGGCGCTCCTGCCGGTCGGGTCCTCCTGCGCGACAGCGCGCAGGTAGGCGAAGGCCCAGGAGTGCACCGAGCGCACCATCGTCCCGGTGGTGGCGTAGGAGTCCCGGGAACGCAGGACCCCGGTGATCTGGTCGCGCAGCGCCGCGGCAGCCTCCTTCGACGGGGCCACCACCATGACCTCGTCCGCGGTCCCACCGGCGTCGAGGAAGTTCACCACCGCATCGACGAGCAGTGAGGACTTGCCGGTGCCCGGGCCGCCCAACACGGAGTACGGCAGCCGTGTGTCGAGCCGGGTGTCACCGGCGACGAGCGCGGCGGCCAGGCCGTCCCAGCTGCGTGCAGGCCCGGTGTCGTCCTCCCCCGGACCGGTGTCGAGACGGACCTCGACGGTGCCGGCGGAGCCGATGCGGCGGCGGAGCTCCGCATCGTCCATGGCCTCCTGCCTCGACCGACCTGCGACGGTGTGTGAGGCGTCTCCTGTCCCGCTGAGGTCCGCCATCGCTCAGTGGTCCCGGGATTCCTGCGCCGCAGGTGTACCGGAGGCTTCCGGGGATACATGAGCTGCCGTGCCGGCGGTGGTCACCTCGTCCACCGGGGCGGCACGGCGCACACCACCCACCCTCGCCGAGACCACGTCGCTGACCCGCGACAGCCCGGGCCACGCCTGCGGCAGCGTACCGGGGACCGCGGCGTGGGCGAAGAGGCGGAACAGCACCGCGCGCAGCAGCAGCTGGTCGAAGTCCTGCAGGTGCGACCACCGGTCGAGCAGCCCGTCCTCGGCGTTCGCCCACGCGACGGCGTCGACGACGAGCAACGCCACCGACCACCCCGTCGGACGCCAGGCGGGCACGAAGTCCACGATCGCCGGGTCGGCGTAGCCGTCGTACACCGTGCACCCCAGGGCGTCGCCGTGGACCAGCTGGTCCGGGGCCGTGACCTCGTCGCGCAGGAGGATCAGCCCGGTGGCCTTCTCCATCGCCGCGGCGACGTCGTCACGCGGGACCACCCCCAGGTCCATGACGGGCATGAGCAGGTCGGTGGGGTCGTCCGCCCAGGCCGCGGACTCCGCCACGGCGAAAAGCTCGGTCTCGCTGAATGTCCCTCCCCGCCCGTCACCGGCGGCGGACACCCTGGACGCCATGTCCAGGAACGCCGGGCGCCCCTCCCCCTGCACCGCCCGGTCCAGAGCCTCGTTGAAGCGCAGGACGCTGGCCGCGGTCTCGTCGAAACGGGGTGCGCGGTGGCCGGAGAGGAAGGCGCGCGCCGTCCACCCGCCGACGGCGTACCGGCCGTCGGTGGAGCGCAGCGGGCGGGCGACGGAGACACCGGCGGGGCGGACGCGGTCCATCACCTGGGCGGTCCACGTGGCCCGGGCACGGTCCTCGGACGGCACCAGCACGGCACGGTCGCACCGCCATCCGTCGCCCCACGCGCCGCCGAGTTCCACCGGTGTGGCCTGGGACACCTGGAAACCTGCCCTGATCGCGGCAGGCGGGGCGGCGGCGGGAACAGGTGGGTTCGACACGGAGTTCTCGATCATGGCTACACACTCTAACCCCCGTTCCGGACAGTTCCCTGTGACCGTTCGAACACGCAGGTCACCACGGGACTGTGCCGGGTTCGACCGGGACAGTGCCCCGGCGGCGGTCAGTCCCGCACGTCCACGGGGTCTCCCTCACTGCGCCCGTGCGGGTACGGCCACGGGTTCGGACGGCAGGTCGCGTCCCGTCCGGCCTCCCTGTACTCCTGCCCGGCCTCGAGGTCCTCGAGGTCGCCGTTGTTGAGGCTCAGGGTCTGCTGCATCATCACCGGGGCCAGGACCCCGCCCTCCGGGCACACCTGGTGCCTGGCGAACCCGAGACCGTGACCCACCTCGTGGTTGACGAGGTACTGGCGGTAGGAGCCGAGGTCGCCCTCGAAGGTGGTCGCCCCGCGGACCCACCGGGCTGCGTTGACCACCACCCGTCCGGCGTTGGCCGCTCCCCGATGCTCCCCCTCCACGTCCGGCCCCTGGACGAAGCAGCTGGTCTCCAGCTCGATCTGGCCGCCGCACACCTCCCGGGTGGTCTCCGGGGAGGTCAGCCGGATCCGGAGGTCCGGTGCCCTGCGGTCGGTGACGCTGACGTGGCGGAAGGCGAAGGTGCCGTTCGAGATCCACGACCGCGGGTCCGAGAGGGTGGCGTCCACCGTGGAGGCGAAGGCGTCGCCGCCACCGAACGCGGAGGTGTCGAGGCCCTTCTCCACCTCGACGACGAAGGTGTAGGTGTCGGCGTCGCGCCGGTCCGGGTCACCGGCGGTCATCCCCGCCGAGCCGACGCCGTGGTAGTCGCCGTCGCCCCGCCGGGTCACCTCGCCGCCGGGCGGAAGCTCCCCCACTCCGTCGGTGTCCGGTGCCTCGCCGGGCACCGGTCCTTCCCTGCCCTCGTCCCCGCCCTCATGCCCACTCTCGGAGACGACGGGTTCGGGGGCTCCGGCGCCGTCGCCGGAGTCGCCGCCGTCCCCGGCGATCACCAGTTCGGCAACCACGGCGACGGTGAGCAGGAAGACCAGGGCGCCGCCGACGCTGAGCCACCGGCGCCGCCGCATCTGGCGCTGCCGGAGTCCCTCGGACGGGCCGGAACCTGCATGCCGTGCAGGCTCCCCGCCCCGGCGGGGCGACGCACTGTCGCGCCGTCCGGCCGGCCTGGGCATGTCGAAACGCTCCCGACGAAGTCGTCCGTCCCCGCCCCCGTGCCGGGATGCGGGGGGACGGGGCGGCTCATCGGGGGGCATGTGGTCCACGGTGCGGTGTCAGGCGGGGCCGGGAAGGGTTCCGTCGGGCCCGTTCAGGCGATGAATCCGACGGGGCGCTGGGCGGAGGAACCCACCTCGACGTAGGACACCTGGTCGCGCACGATGATGAAGATCGACCCCTTGTTGTCCTTGAGGGTAAGGGTGCTCGCCGAGTCGGCGCTGTCCGCTGCGAGGAACTGCTCCACCTGCGCCACGACTGCGTCCTGCTCATCTGCACTGCTGATGACGAGATCGCGGGGGTTGTCGACGAATCCGACCTTGATGTCCATATGGTGCCTTCAGGCCTTTCTTTCTCTCTCGCATTGCGATGACTGTAACGTGGACCATCATAGCGACGAACGTGGAGAAGACGATGGAGGGGATGACGCCCGTGGTGAGACCAACATTCCGGGATCTCGGTGTGGCCGCCGAGATCGTCGACGCGCTCGAGGAGGACGGGATCGCGGAGGCCTTCGCGATCCAGGAGCGCACCCTGCCGCTCGCCCTGGTCGGCAAGGACCTGATCGGGCAGGCTCGCACCGGAATGGGCAAGACACTGGGCTTCGGCATCCCCCTGCTGGACCGGCTCTTCGACGACGCCGGGATCGCCGAACTCGACGGGACCGTCCGCGGACTGGTCGTGGTCCCCACCCGAGAGCTCGGGATCCAGGTCGCCGGGGACCTCTCGGCCGCCGCACGCCACCTCTCCGTCGGTGGCCGTCCGTTCACCGTGACCACGATCTACGGGGGTGTGCCCTTCGAGAAGCAGACCGCCGCGCTGGAGGCCGGCACGGACCTGGTCGTCGGCACGCCCGGGCGTCTGCTCGACCTGTCACGCCAGGGCCACCTCGACCTCTCGCACGTCGAGGTGCTCGTCCTCGACGAGGCCGACGAGATGCTCGACCAGGGCTTCCTCGACGACGTGAAGAAGATCATGGCGCAGACCGCCGAGAGCCCGCAGACCATGCTCTTCTCCGCGACGATGCCGGGGCCGATCGTGGCCCTGACCCGGCAGTTCATGAACCGTCCGGTGCTGATCCGCGCGGACCTCGAGGATGCGCGCGCCACCCACGTCACCACGCGGCAGATCGTCTTCCAGTCGCACAAGCTCGACCGGATGAGTGTGCTCGCCAGGATCCTGCAGACTCCGGGCCGGGGCCGCACCATCGTCTTCGCCCGGACGAAGCGCCAGGCGGCGATCATCGCCGGCGATCTCGCCGAGCTCGGGTTCGACGTCGGCGCCGTGCACGGTGACATGCGGCAGAAGGACCGCGAGAACTCCCTGAACGCCTTCCGGGAGGGACGGGTGAGCGTGATGGTGGCCACCGACGTCGCCGCCCGCGGCATCGACGTCGACGACGTCACCCACGTCATCAACTACCAGGTCCCCGACGACGACAAGACCTACGTGCACCGCATCGGCCGGACGGGGCGTGCCGGACGCTCCGGCGTGGCCGTCACCCTGGTCGGCTGGGACGAGGTCACCCGGTGGCGCGCCATCGACGAGACGCTCGACCTCGGCCGGCATGATCCGCCGCAGTGGTTCTCCGGCTCGCCGGAGTTCCTCGCCGAGTTCGAGCTGCCCGGGGACGTCCGGGACCGGGTCGGGCCGCCGCGGAAGGTGCAGGGGTCGGCGTCCGCGACGGCCCCGGCGAAGAGGAGACCACGGCCGTGAACCGGACCGTCAACCGGGATCGTCACCGGCGGGGACGTGGTGTCCCCCCCGAACGACGTTCCCGTACCGACCTGACGGTCACGGCGGTGATCACCGTCGCGGTCCTGCTGCTGGTCCTGGGGACCTGGTTCTTCTCCGACTCGCGGGGCACCTCGCACACCGAAGCCGGCCCCGGGGAGGCCGTCGCTCCCCCGGCGGCGGCCGAGGCACCGCCGGAGAGCCTGCAGGAGATCTGGCGGGCCCGCTCCGAAGCCCCCGGGACTCCCGGGGCCTCCGGCACGTCCGCTGAGCCGGTGCTCGTCGACGGCACCGCCGTCGTCCGCGACGGGAACCGGGTGGCCGGTGTGTCCGTGGAGGACGGCCACGAGGCGTGGAGCTACAGCCGTGACCGGGAGCTGTGCGGGGTGGCGGGCAACTGGGGACGTGTCGTCGCGGTCTACCGGGGGCCGAAGGGGTGCTCGGACGTCACCTCCCTCACCGCCTCCACCGGCCGCTACCAGGACACCCGGTCCTCACTGGGCAGTGGGGACGTCCGGCTGTTCCGCTCCCTCGACCATGTCGGGGTGCTCAGCGACGACCGGGTGGAGCTGTGGCGTTCCGACCTGGTCCGGACGGTGGAGGTCGGGCATGTCGAGGCCCCTGTCTCCGCGGACGCCCAGCCGCTCGACGGCTGCCGTTTCACCTCCGCGCAGACCAGGAAGGACCTGCTCGCCGTCCTGGCGGACTGCGACCGGGAGGACGGCAAGGGCACGGTCAGCCTGCAGGTCGCAGACCCGGACGAGTCCGGGGAACCCGAGGTGACCCACGAGTTCACCGTCCCCCCGGACGCCGAGCTGGTCGGGGCCGCCCAGGAGGCCGCGGTGATCTACGTGCACGGTGACGGGCGCCGGGCCGCCGACGCCGACGACTTCTCCGGCAGCCGCTTCCAGGTCCTGCACACCGACGGGTCCTTCGAGCAGCACCCCGCGGACCCGTCCCCAGCACTGGCGCACCTCGCCGACGGGAGGGGCGATGACCCGTTCGTTCCGGCCACCGGGGACCTCCCCCACCACATGACATGGTTCAACGGCGAACGGCTCGTGGGCTTCGGCCCGACGAACCTGGAACCGCGCTTCAGCGTCCCGGCGCTGGGGCCCGGGGCCGCGATGGCGGGGTCGCTGCTGGTCCCGGTGCCCGGAGGCGTCGCCGTGGTCGACTGGGACACCGGCGACGTCGAGAGGACCGTCCCGGTGGACCGCGGGGACTACGACGGCCCGGTCACCCTCCGCGTCCAGGGCGACGTGGTCGTCGAACAGCGTGGCGACGAGATGGTGGCCCTGCGTCAGCGGGCGTAACGCCGGGCTGCCCACTCCACGGCCGTGGGGTTGAACATCAGCGCCAGTCCGACGACACCGACCGCAGCAGTCGGCAGTCCCAGCTCCGGACGCCCCGAGGAGAACATGTAGACAGAGATCAGCACGAGGAAGAGCTGGAGCATCGCCACCGGCCCCCGGCCCCACCGGCGTCCGGTGGACAGGCACCAGCCCGCCACGGCGACCACTCCGCCGAAGAACCCGAACCACGCCGCGGTCCCCCACCCGTAGCCGATCGACTCCGCGGCGACGCCACCGAACTGCGCGGTGGTGTCCTCGTCGCCCCGCACGGCACCGACGGCGAGGTAGACCGCGAAGGCGAGTCCGGCGATCCCCTCGACCAGCCCGATCCACCCCGCCCACCGCACGCTCGGGGGGAGGACCAGTGCCGTGCCGTCGTCGTGGTTCCCGGGTCGCTTCGGATTCTCAGGGCTCATGGGTGCAGATTGTACTGTTCGACGCCGTCCACCCCTCAACCGGCGGGGAGCCCGCCGGTGCGCACGGCAGCGCACGGCAGCGTACTGGACCGAGCTGTCCGTTAACCCACCCTTACCTAAAGGGCCAAATCATACCCCTGTGAGCTTAACCACAAAAATGCCCGACCCCCTAGCGGACTCCACCGTGACGTGCCACTATTGCACATGTAACGGAGAGAGGGACACGAGGTTACGGACAGGTTACACAACCGGAACCGGCCCTACTTTTCCACCCGACACCATTACTGTGGCCTACTCTACCGTGGCCCGGTGCGTGTCAACGAATCCCCCACCGACGACTCCGAACCGTCCCCCACGGCGACGGGCATGACCGCCCGCCCACCTGCCCTGAGTGAACGGCTCGCCACACTGCACCAACACTGTTGAAGGAGAAGATCACCATGGACTGGCGCCACGAAGCCATCTGCCGTTCCGAAGACCCCGAGCTGTTCTTCCCGGTGGGCAATTCCGGCCCCGCACTCGCCCAGATCGCCAAGGCGAAGCTGGTCTGCAACAAGTGCCCGGTCACCAACGCCTGCCTCGCCTGGGCCATCGAGTCCGGCCAGGACGCCGGCGTCTGGGGCGGCATGAGCGAGGACGAGCGCCGTGCGCTGAAGCGCCGCAACAACCGCGGCCGCGCCCGCACCCGCGTCGCCACCGCCTGACCGCGACCCCGACGTACCCAGGGGTGATTTCTCCCCTGACGTACTCCCCCGGTATCCTGAAACGGTTATACGTACCATCTACACCGTCAACGAGGAGCCGTCATGAGCAAGCGTGGCCGCAAGCGTAAGGACCGTCGCAAGAACAAGGCGAACCACGGTAAGCGTCCGAATTCCTGATATTCGCACAGCACCGACGAGGCCCGGCCCGGGATGAGACATCCCGGGCCGGGCCTCGCTGTGAGAGATCAGTCGGAGTAGCGGATCCTCACCGACGTCGTCGTCACCGTCGCCTGCAGGGAGGTCATGATCCGGCCGCGCAGTTCCTGCGGGGCCTGGCCACAGCACCGGGAGCGAAGGAGCTCACGGACCTGCTGCTCGATACCGAGCGCCTCCAGGCATGAGGGGCACGCGTCCACGTGCCGCTCGAGCCGGGCGCGGGCGCGGCGGTACTGCTCACCCTCACAGTCACCGTTCTTGACGTCGATGTACTTGTAGAGCACCTCGACAAGCTCGTCGCACTCGCTCCGTCCCGTCCCGCTGCACGGGTTGTCGCCCATGTTCCCAGGGTTGTCAGACATTCCTTGTCACACTCCTCAGATCTTCCCTGCCGGCCGCTTCGCCGTTCCGATGCCGTGCTCGACGGCGACGTCCTTGAGTTTCGCCCGCAGCTGCCGCCGACCGCGGTGCAGTCGGCTCATCACCGTTCCGATCGGCGTGTCCATGATCTCGGCGATCTCCTTGTACGGCAGCTGTTCGACATCCGCGTAGTAGACGACCATGCGGTAGTCGTCCGACAGGCTCATCAGGGCGTCCTGGATGCGCTTGTCGGGAATCCGGCGCAACGCCTCGATCTCCGCCGACTGCAGGCCGGTGGAGTCGTGCGACGCCGAATCAGCCAGCTGCCAGTCGGTGACCTCCTCGTCCGATGTCTCCTTCGGACGTCGCTGCGCCTTGCGGTACTGGTTGATGTAGGTGTTGGTGAGGATGCGGTACATCCACGCCTTCAGGTTGGTGCCGGGCCGGTAGGAGCCGAACGCCTGGAACGCCTTCATGTAGGCGTCCTGGACAAGGTCCTGGGCGTCGGCGGGATTGCGGGTCATCCGCAACGCCGCACCGTAGAGCTGGTCCAGCAGCGGCAGCGCATCCTCCTCGAAGCGTGCGAGCAGTTGCTCGTCGCTGTCACCGGTGCGCTTCACTGGGTTGTTCATGGGCTCCTTCCCGTTCACCCTGTCGGACTCAACGCCACGTGCGTCGGTCTTGTTCCCACCCATCTTAGTCCTGTGTGTGCGCCGTCCCCTCCCGGTCAGCCCCGCCAGCACCCGTGAGTTCCGGACCGTTCACGGCGACACTGCCCACCCGGCGGTCGGCTTCCCTGGTGCGCAGCACGCCGAGCACCCGGTCACCGGGCACGGACGCCGCCAACGCCCGCCGGTCGTCGTCGGACCCGTCCAGCCACGCCAGCGCCTCCTCCCCACCCGCAGCCCCGGTGCCGCCTGTACCGCCGGCACCCAGCAGCAGGGGCATACGGTCGTGCAACCAGTCGACCGGCCCCGCCGACGCCGTGGTCACCATGGTCGCCGTCAGTCGCGCCCCGCCGTCCCCGTCAGACGGACGGCACAGGCCCGCCGCCACGAGCGGGCCGGACGGGGCGTCGACGTAGTGCGGCTGCCGGTCCTTCCACTCGTACCAGCCGTCCATGACGAACAGGCAGGGTGCCGACCCCCGGAAGCTGGCCTTGTCGAAGACGGTCTCCCCACGGGCGTTGAACAGCACCGTGCCGGGACGCCAGGGCGCCGGATAGCCCCACTCCGCCGGCCCGAGGGTCACCGCACCGGCGAAGCGGCGGAGCACGGGGACGGTGTGGGTCGGCGCGATGTTCCAGCTGGGCCGCGGCAACCTCCCCGCCACCCCGACCCGCTCACCGACGAGCCGCGACACCGCCGCGAGGACCGTCTCGGTGGTACTGAACATCACGTAGCGTCCGCACATGTCACCGAAACTACCTCCGTTGGCCCACCTGTGGACCGGCACGTGGGATAATGGCGGCCATGACAGCCGAACTGTGGCCTGCTCCCGTGGCCTCCTCCCCCGTGTCCGCGACCGTGTCTGTCCCCGGGTCGAAGTCGATCACCAACCGCGCCCTGGTGCTCGCCGCCCTGGCGGAGGGACCGAGTGTCGTCGAGGGTGCCCTGCGCAGCCGCGACACCGACCTGATGGCGGACGCCCTGAACGCTCTGGGGGCCTCGGTCGCCGTCGACGGGGACACCTTCACCGTTACCCCCGGTGAGCTGCACGGGGCGGAGATCGAGTGCGGTCTCGCGGGCACGGTCCTGCGGTTCCTCCCCCCGGTGGCGGCGTTGGCGGACGGGGAGGTCCTGTTCACCGCCGACGACGCGGCGCAGAAGCGTCCGATGGGCGGGACGTTGGCCTCGCTGGACGCCCTGGGCGCCCGGGTCACCGGTTCCGGCGACGCGGGCCGCCCACTGCCCTTCCGGGTCACCGGCACCGGTGGACTGCGCGGCGGCGAGGTCCACATCGACGCCTCGGCGTCGTCCCAGTTCGTCTCGGGCCTGCTGCTCGCCGGCGCCCGCTTCGACGACGGGGTGACCGTGGTGCACACCGGCACCGCGATCCCGAGTCTGCCGCACGTGGAGATGACGGTGGAGATGCTGCGCGCGGCCGGTGTGCGGGTCGACACCGGGTTCAACCGGTGGACGGTGCACCCCGGGCCCGTCGCCGGCCGGCACTGGTCCGTGGAACCGGACCTGTCGAACGCCACGCCGTTCCTCGCCGCCGCGGCCGTCACCGGCGGCACGGTGCGGGTACCGGACTGGCCGTCGACGACCACCCAGCCCGGTGACCAGTTCCGGGTGATCCTGCAGGACATGGGGGCGGATGTCGAGCACCACACCCACAGCGGCGTGCTCGAGGTCACCGGTGCCGCGGGCGGGTCTCTGCAGGGCATCAGCTGGGACCTGCACGACGTCGGCGAGCTCACGCCCACCGTCGCCGCACTCTGCGCCGTCGCCGAGGGCCGCAGCCACCTCTACGGCATCGCCCACCTGCGCGGGCACGAGACGGACCGGCTCGCGGCACTGCAGCGTGAACTGTCCTCGCTGGGCTGTGGGGTCACCCAGACCGAGGACGGACTGGTCATCGACCCGCAGCCGTTGCGCGGCGGGGTGTGGCACACCTACGCCGACCATCGCATGGCGACCGCGGGGGCGGTTCTGGGCCTGGTCACCCCGGACGTCCTGGTGGAGGACATCGCCACCACCGCCAAGACACTGCCGGACTTCGACCTGCGGTGGACGCAGATGGTCGAGGGCTGAGTGCACTGATGGCACGTTCCAGCGGCAGGCGGCAGTACGACGAGTCCGACATCCGGGTCCGCCCGGGCAAGGGCACCCGCCCCAGGACGAAGGACCGTCCCGACCACAAGGACGCCCTCACCGGCATGGTCGTCACCAAGGACCGGGGACGCTGGGGGGTCGTCATCGACGGGAGCGACCCGGACGCCCCTCCGGCGATCTGCATGCGGGCCCGTGAACTCGGCCGCACCCCGGTCGTGGTCGGTGACCGGGTCGCGGTGGTCGGGGACGTCTCGGGACGCGACGGGACACTGGCCCGCATCGTCCGGCTGGAGGAGCGCTCCACGGTGCTGCGCCGCACCGCCGACGACACCGACCCCTATGAACGCATCGTCGTCGCCAACGCCGACCAACTGCTGATCGTCACCGCCGTGGCCGACCCGCCGCCACGCTCGGGATTCGTCGAACGTGCCCTCATCGCGGCGTTCGTGGGTGGTCTCCGGCCGGTGCTCTGCCTGACCAAGTCGGACCTCGCCGACCCCTCCGCCTTCGCCGCAGAGTTCGCCTCCCTGGACGTGGAGGTGATACTCGGCGGGGTCGACGATCCGCTCGGCCCGGTGACCGACGTGGTCACCGGGCACCTGACCGCACTGATCGGCCACTCGGGTGTGGGGAAGTCCACCCTGGTCAACCGGCTGGTCCCGGGCGCGGACCGTGAGACCGGCGTGGTGTCGGGCGTGGGCAAGGGACGGCACACCTCCACCCAGTCGGTGGCACTGCGCCTCCCCGGTGGCCCCGACGCCGGCTGGATCGTGGACACCCCGGGGATCCGCAGCTTCGGGCTCGCCCACGTGGACCCCGACACGGTGATCGGGGTCTTCGAGGACCTGGGCGCCGTCATCGGCGACTGCCCGCGGGGATGCACCCACGCCGGTCCCCCGTCCGACCCCGAGTGTGCCCTCGACTCCCTGACCGGTGCGAGTGCCCGACGGGTGACCGCGGTGCGCTCACTCCTGGAGGCCCTGCGCAGCAACAATGACTGGGAGATGTGAGCCCGGCGCCCCGGATCAGTCGGCCGAAGGCTGCACGGACCGGATCACCGCGCCTCTGAGGGCGGCGGAGTCCACGACCGTGTGACCGCCGTGCATCCGCAGCGGGAGGTCGTTGACGTCGACGCCCTCCAGCCCGACCGCGCCGCTGTCCCCGGCGGAGAGCATGACGGGCCTCCCACGCCTGCGTGTCTCCATCCGCCTCACCGTGCCGCGCAGGACACGGTCGCCGACCTCCAGGGCCGCCGGCGCCCCCACCACCACCGCGCCGGACTCCACGGTACCGGTGAACAACCTGCCCCTCCCCGTGACGGTGAAGACGTCGTCGACCCGGAACACGAAGGGCGTGGCCGGGTCCACCGTCTCCGCCTGCCGGTGTGGCCGCCCGCTGAACAATGCCATGTGCCGAGCATAGAGGATGCCCGGTCAACCGGCGCGCGAAGCTATACCTGTCTATTTTTATTAATTCAAAGTTGTGAGAGTTCAAATCTGTCGGTACGGTGGTGTCATGCGCACAGATCCGACAGCATCCTGGGCCGAGCAGGTGCGGCAGCTGGGGCTCCGGGCCACACCGGGCCGCGTCGCCGCCCTGCGGTACCTGCATGACCACCCCCACAGCACCGCCGCACAGGTCCACGCCGGGATCAGCGGGGAGCTGCCCACGGTGTCCATGCAGTCCGTCCACAACGTGGTCAACGATCTGAGCGCACGCGGACTCCTCCGCCGCATCGACCTCCCCGGCGCGGGTGCCGCACGTTTCGAGACCAACGCGGAGGACAACCACCACCACATCCAGTGTGTGGTGTGCGGCCGGCTCGAGGACGTCGAGTGCGTCATCGGCCACGCCCCCTGCCTGACCCCCGCCGAGGGGCACGGTATGCACACCGTGCTCGCGGCGGACGTCATGTTCCGCGCCGTCTGCGAGGACTGCGCGACCGACGAGAACACCCACACCCCGACCCACACCCCGACTCACACCCAGGAGAAGATCCATGACTGACCCGATGTCCGGTTGCCCTGTCGCCCACGGCGGCGGCTCCACGCCCCAGGGCGGCCACGCGCCGCAGGAGTCCCAGGCCGAGCGCGGCGAGGCCCAGGGCGCCCGCCTGCCGCTGCCCACCGAGGGCAACGCGAACCAGCGTTGGTGGCCCAAGCGGCTGAACCTGCGGCTGCTGGCGCACAACCCGCAGGAGATCCGCCCGACCTCGGCGGACTTCGACTACGCCGAAGCCTTCAGCCGTCTCGACCTCGCCGAGGTCAAGAAGGACATCGAGGAGGTCCTGACCACCTCGCAGTCGTGGTGGCCGGCGGACTTCGGCCACTACGGTCCCCTGATCATCCGCATGGCGTGGCACTCCGCCGGCACCTACCGCTCGCAGGACGGACGTGGTGGCGGCGGCGCCGGCCAGCAGCGCTTCGCACCGCTGAACAGCTGGCCCGACAACGTCGGCCTGGACAAGGCCCGCCGCGTGCTGTGGCCGGTGAAGAAGAAGTACGGCCAGAACCTCTCCTGGGGTGACCTGATGATCCTGGCCGGCAACGTGGCCCTGGAGTCCATGGGCTTCGAGACCTTCGGCTTCAGTGGTGGCCGCGAGGACGTGTGGGAGCCGGAGGACGTCTACTGGGGTTCGGAGACCGACTGGCTCGGTACGGACGCCCGCTACGCCGGCACCAACGAGACCTCCCGTGAGCTGCAGAAGCCCTTCGGCGCCACCACCATGGGCCTCATCTACGTCAACCCGGAGGGTCCGGAAGGCACCCCCGACCCGGCCGCCGCCGCGCACGACATCCGCGAGACCTTCGGCCGCATGGGGATGAACGACGAGGAGACCGTCGCCCTGATCGCCGGCGGCCACACCTTCGGCAAGACCCACGGCGCCGCGCCCGACAACGAGGAGAACGTGGGCCCGGACCCCGAGGCCGCACCGTTGGAGCGCCAGGGCCTGGGCTGGGAGAACCACCACGGCGAGGGCAAGGGCGACGACCAGATCACCTCCGGCCTGGAGGTCACCTGGACCTACCACCCCACCCGCTGGGACAACGAGTTCTTCCACATCCTCTTCGCCTACGAGTGGGAGCTCACCAAGGGCGAGGGCGGTCACTTCCACTGGCGTCCGAAGGACGGCGGCGGCGCCGACATGGTCCCCATGGCGCACTCGGACGGCCGGCGTGAGCCGCGCATGCTGACCACCGACATCTCCCTGCGCGTCGACCCCGCGTACGAGAAGATCTCGCGTCGTTTCAAGGACGACCAGGAGGCCCTCAGCGACGCCTTCGCCCGCGCCTGGTTCAAGCTCACCCACCGTGACATGGGCCCGAAGTCCCGGTACATCGGCCCCGAGGTCCCCTCCGAGGACCTCCTGTGGCAGGACCCGCTGCCCGAGCCCGAGGGCGAGGGTCTCACCTCCGCCGACATCGAGTCGCTCAAGGGCAAGGTCCTGGACTCCGGTCTCGGTGTGTCCCGCCTGGTGAAGACCGCCTGGGCCTCCGCGTCCACCTACCGCGGCACCGACTTCCGCGGTGGCGCCAACGGCGCCCGGATCCGTCTCGAGCCGCAGCGCAGCTGGGAGGCCAATGAGCCGGCCCAGCTCGCCGAGGTGCTGTCCACGCTGGAGTCGATCCGCACCGACTTCAACGAGAACAACGCCCCACGGCACCTGTCCCTGGCTGACCTGATCGTCCTGGCGGGCAACGCCGCCATCGAGAAGGCCGCCGCCGACGCCGGCACTCCGGTGACCGTCCCGTTCACCCCGGGACGCGTGGACGCCTCCCAGGAGCAGACGGACGTCGAGTCCTTCGCCTACCTGGAGCCCCGGGCGGACGGCTTCCGCAACTACCAGGCCTCCGACCTGGACGTCCCCGCCGAGCACCTGCTCGTCGACAAGGCCGACCTGCTGGGCCTCACCGCCCCGCAGATGACCGTCCTGGTCGGTGGCCTGCGCGCTCTCGGCGCCACCCACGGTTCCTCCGACCACGGTGTCCTCACCGACCGGCCGGGCGTGCTCAGCAACGACTTCTTCGTCAACCTGCTGGAGCTCGGCAACGACTGGGTCGCCGTGGACGGGAACGCCACCGTCTTCCGCTGCACCGACGGTGAGACCGGCGAGGAGAAGTGGACCGGCACCAGGGCGGACCTGGTCTTCGCCTCGAACTCCGAGCTGCGTGCCCAGGCCGAGGTGTACGCCAGCGACGACGCCGCGGACAAGTTCCTCGCCGACTTCGTCGCCGCGTGGACCAAGGTCACCGAGGCCGACCGCTTCGACCTGCACCGCTGACACGCCCTGCGGGGCGCTGTGACGCCCGCGCAGTGAACGGGTCCGCCCCCACCGGTTCTCCGGTGGGGGCGGACCCGTTTCGCACGTCGGTCGTCCGCCGACCTACATCAGGTCGACGAGGACCCCGAGTTCACGGGAGTCGTACCAGCTCATCAGGTTGTCCTCGCAGTCACCGAGCGTGATCTCCGCGTCCTGGTCCCCCAGGTCGGCGGCGTCGACGGCCTCGATCGCCGCCGCGGTGGCCGGCTCATTGCCCTCGTCGTCCACGTGGATCGCCACCAGGTCGTCCACCGAGACCACCGGTGAACTCAACCGGACGACGGACTCACCCTTCTCCGGCTCCGGGGTGACCGTGGCGTCGTCCAGCTCGAAGGAGGCCACGACCCGACGGTGCGGGAAACGGTCCTCGTCGCCGATCCCCAGCAGCCGCAGGGACGCCCGGGCGGCCTCGAGGAAGGCCGCGTAGGAGATCTCCTCGTCGTCCCCCGCGGTGTAGAACTCCCGCAGCGCCGGGGTGAGCGCGAACCCGACACCCGAACGCACCGGCATCCTCCCCTCGCGTGCGAGGGTCCCGAGCATGCCGAAGGTCGCCGGTACGAAGACTCGCATCCTAGTACGTCCCTTCGAGTCCGAGCAGCCCGGAGATCTCCACGATCGCCCGGTCGAACTGCTGGTAGTACACGCCGATCAGGCCGGACTCCACCGCACCCTTGACGTTGAGGATCGAGTCGTCGACCAGGATGCAGTCACTCACGTCGACGCCGAGCCGGTCCGCGGTGATCATGAAGATCTCCGGGTCCGGCTTGTCCACACCGACCTCCCCGGACAGGACCACGGTGTCGACGTAGCCGGCCTCCTCCCAGGTGCGGATCGGGTCCGCACCGGGGCCACCCGGGTCGTTCGAGAGGATCGCCGTTCCGTAGCCGGCGTCCCTGGCCGCGGTGAGGACCTTGCGCCAGCGACGGCGGTCCTCCTCCGCTCCGTCGAGGACGCCACAGTAGTCCACAATCAATGCTCGCATAACTCACATTGTGCCACGCTGACCGCTATCATCGTCGAGCATGGGGGCTGTACCGGGGAACACCGAGGAAAAGACACCTGCGTCACCGGCGAGGACGCGCTACGAGGCGGTGCCGGGACTGGTCTACCTGCGCCGTCCGGGGCCGGTGGCCACGCGCGGGGTCCGCTCCCCCGCCGACGCACCCTCCACCGGGGCCACGAGCACCTCAGACACCGCAGTGGCGGCGGATCCGCCGCCGGCCACCGACGGACGCACTGCGCCGGCGGTCCGGGCCCGCGTCGGGATGCTGGTCGGGGTCTGGCTGGAGGTGCTCGACGGCCGGCGTCCGGTCTCCGTGCTCAGGAAAGGCCCGTTCTCGCCCCGGGTCTCCGACGACCTGCGGGGCCGGATCCGCGACTCCCGCCCGTCGCCGGGCGACACCTCCCCCCGGCCGGTGTCACGGGTGCTGAGCGTGCACCTGCCGCCCACGCACCCGGAGCGGCTCACGTTCACCGCCAGTGTGGCCCACGGTGACCGGGTACGGGCGGTCGCCGGACACCTCGCCCGCTACGACGGGCGCTGGCGCATCGAGACGCTCACGCTGATCTGACCCCGGTCCGCCCACCGGCCGGTCGACGTGCACCGGCGGTCGGCGGGCCTACCCGCCGATGATCGTCTTCGGCACCGACTTCTGCTGCTCCTGCTCCTGCGAGGTGCGGGTGTCAGCCGGGTCGTCGATGTTCAGGGGACCGTCCTGCGGCCCGCCCTGTTCAGCCTTCTGCTGCCGGAGCTGCTTTCGCACCAGGAAGAGCTGACGGATCGTCTCCTCCTTGATGCCGTCGTTCATCCGGCCGAACATGTCACCGCCCTCACGCTGGTACTCGACCAGCGGGTCGCGCTGCGCCATGGCCCGCAGGCCGATGCCCTCCTTGAGGTAGTCCATCTCGTAGAGGTGCTCGCGCCACTTCTGGTCGACGACGTTGAGCACCACGCCGCGCTCCATGCCGCGCATCTGGTCCTCGCCGCCGACCGAGGTGACCGACTCCTCCAGCTCGTCGTAGAGCTTGTGTGCGTCCTCCTGCAGTGCGCGGAGCAGCTGGGAGGCGGTGAGCTCGCCGGGGGAACCGTACTCCGAACCGTCGATCAGTTCGGTGTAGGACACCGACGGACCGTAGAGGGCGTCCAGCGCCGACCACAGTTCATCGAGGTCCCAGTCCTCCACGTAGCCTTCGGCGGTCGCGCCGTCGACGTAGGCCGCGATGGTGTCGTCCATCATCGCGCGGACGTTGTCGGCGATGTCCTCGCCCTCGAGAATCTGACGACGCTCCCGGTAGATGACCTTGCGCTGCTCGTTGAGGACCTCGTCGTACTTGAGCACGTTCTTGCGCATCTCGAAGTTCGAGTTCTCCACCTGGGCCTGCGCACCCTTGATCGCGTTGGTGACCATCTTGGAGTCGATCGGCATGTCGTCCGGCACATTGAGCCGGGTCATGAGGTTCTCCATGGTCTGACCGACGAAACGGGTCATCAGGTCGTCACGCATCGACAGGTAGAAACGGGTCTCACCCGGGTCTCCCTGACGGGCCGAACGGCCACGCAGCTGGTTGTCGATACGCCGTGACTCGTGGCGCTCGGTGGCCAGCACGTACAGTCCGCCGACCTCGCAGACCTTCTCGGCCTCCTCCTTCGACTTCCGGCGGGCCTTGACGATCTCCTCGTCCCAGGCCTCCTGGTACGCCTCGGGGTCCTCGACCGGGTCGAGCCCACGCTCACGCAGGGTGAGGTCGCAGATGATGTCGGGGTTGCCGCCGAGCACGATGTCGGTACCACGGCCGGCCATGTTCGTCGCCACCGTGACGGCGCCGAGACGGCCCGCCTGGGCCACGAACTCGGCCTCCTTCTCGTGCTGCTTGGCGTTGAGGACGTTGTGCCGGATGTGCCGCGCCTGCAGGAGCTTCGACAGGTACTCGGACCGCTCCACGGAGGTGGTGCCGACGAGGACCGGCTGGCCCTTCTCGACACGCTCGGCGATGTCGTCGGCCACGGCCTCGAACTTCGCCTCCTGGGTCTTGTACACCAGGTCGATGTGGTCGTGGCGCTGGTTCGGCTTGTTGGTGGGGATCGACGCCACGTCGAGCTTGTAGATCGACTTCAGCTCCGCGGCCTCGGTCTCGGCCGTACCGGTCATACCGGCCAACTTGTCGTAGAGGCGGAAGTAGTTCTGCAGGGTCACCGTGGCGAGGGTCTGGTTCTCGTTCTTGATCTCCACACCCTCCTTCGCCTCGATGGCCTGGTGCATGCCCTCGTTGTAGCGGCGCCCGTCAAGGATGCGGCCGGTGAACTCGTCGACGATGACGACCTCACCCTTGCGGACGATGTAGTCCTTGTCCTTGGTGAACAGCTCCTTGGCCTTGATGGCGTTGTTCAGGTAGCTGACCAGCTGGGAATGCTCCGGGGAGTAGAGGTTGTCGATGCCGAGCTGGTCCTCGACGAACTCCACGCCCTCCTCCTTCACACCCACGGTCTTCTTCTTCGGATCGACCTCGTAGTGGATGTCCAGGGTCATCTTCGGCACGATCCGGGCGAAGGCGGTGAACCACTGGGAGGAGCCGGACACCGGGCCGGAGATGATCAACGGGGTACGAGCCTCGTCGATGAGGATGGAGTCGACCTCGTCGACGATGGCGTAGTTGTGGCTGGAGTCCCGCCGCTGGACCAGGTCGTCCAGGGAGTGGGCCATGTTGTCACGCAGGTAGTCGAAACCGAACTCGTTGTTCGTCCCGTAGGTGATGTCCGCGGCGTAGGCCTTGCGCCGGTCCGCCGGACGCTTGCCCGACAGGATGACGTCCGTCTCCAGGCCGAGGAAACGGTGGACACGGCCCATCCACTCCGAGTCACGGCGTGCGAGGTAGTCGTTGACGGTGACGACGTGGACACCCTTGCCCGACAGGCCGTTGAGGTATGCCGGGAGCACACAGGTCAAGGTCTTGCCCTCACCGGTCTTCATCTCCGCGACATACCCCCAGTGCAGGGCTGCACCACCCATGACCTGCACCTTGTAGTGCTTCTGCCCCAGCACGCGCCACGACGCCTCACGTGCCGTGGCGAAGGCCTCGAGGAGGATGTCGTCGAGGCTCTCCCCCTTCTCGAGACGTGCGCGGAATTCAGCGGTCTTGCCCTGCAGTTCCTCGTCCGAGAGGGCGGCGTACTCGTCCTCCTTGGCGATGACCTGGTCCGCGATCGCGGACAGTCGCTTGACGGCGCGGCCTTCACCGAGGCGGAGAATCTTCGAAAGTCCTAGCACGTGCTATTCGTCCCTTACCTTGTGTTGCACCTGTGGGTTCTTGCTGGCGTTGTTGCTCGGGGTCTTGAACGGGTACCCGGGCACCCGTGCGAGATCAAGCTTTCAGTCTACCTCCGCCACCGCGCCTTGCACAGCAGAAGACACCGTAGGTGCCGACGACACCTGCGGCACCGACGGCACAACGCGGTCGGCGGCCCCGGGGACGTGGTGTCCCCGGGGCCGCCGACCGGCCGGACGGTACAGGTCCTGCCGTCCGCTACTCCCCGTCCTCGGCACCGCCGGTCAGGGCGATCAGACCGTAGTCGTAGGCACGTCGGCGGTACACCACCGACGGGCGACCGGTCGCCTCGTTGACGAACAGGTAGAAGTCGTGGCCCACCAGCTCCATCTCGCTCAGCGCGTCATCCACACTGATCGGGGTGGCCGGGTGCTCCTTCTCACGGACGATCCGGCCGGGCTGGAACTGCTCGGCGTAGGGGTCGACGTCGAAGGGACCCGGCTGTTCCGCAGCCTCCTGCTCCGCCTCCTGGACGAGGTCGGCCGTGGCCTCCCCGACGGAGACCGGGGCACGATGCCCGGACCGCGAGATCTTGCGGCGTGCCTTGACCTTGCGCAGGGACCGCTCCATCTTGGCGATGGCCGACTCCAGTGCGGCGTAGAAGGAATCCTCCTTCGCCTCCGCACGGGCGATGTGCCCCTTGCCGGTGGCGGTGATCTGGATGCGGTCGGACTCGTCCGCACGGCGCGGGTTGCGCTCGTGCTGGAGCTCCACATGGAAGTAGGTGAGGGTCGGATCGAGCCGTTCGACCTTGGCGAGCTTCGCGTTCACCCGCTCTGCGAAGTGCTCGGGAATCTCCACGTTGCGGCCGGTGATCTCCACCTGCGCCTCCGGAGCAGCACCCTCTGCCGTGATGTCCTGCTGGTTCTGGACGGTCATACTCATCCTCCCGGTCTCCACGCCGCCTGCCACCGGTGAACGGGATTGTCCACCGACGACCTGTTGGCGACATCTTCCCTCCCGATAGTACCGACGTTCAGGCGGCGCCGGGGCCGGCCCGCACCACCCGTGCCCCCGCTGACC
>NZ_JALAGY010000026.1 GCF_022712195.1 Corynebacterium sp.
CAGCCGCCGGCTGCGTGGGGGGGGGCACGAACAGGGGAGCGGCGAAAAATGTGACCGAGATCAATCCCCGTCGGCGCCCCGGTGCCGAAGCCGCCGGTCCGCGGCCGGTAACCCTACCCTGACCTGCGCGGCGCGCTCTCTTTTATGGGGTATCTCAGATGTACCTTTGGGTCCGCCGGGCCTACCGTGGAGTCCATGCACCTCACGAAGTTCACTGACCTGGGGCTCCGGTCGCTGATGATCCTCGGGGACACCGGGGCAGCCGGGGCAACCGACCCCGACCAGCGGCGCACCATCGGTGAACTCGCGGTCCAGACCGCGGCACCGGCGTCACACGTGAAGAAGGTCATCGCCCGGCTCACCGGCGCGGGGATCCTCGGATCGGTTCGGGGTCGGAGCGGTGGGGTGTACCTGGCCGACGGCGCACGCTCGGTCGACGTGGGCACGCTCCTGCGCGACCTGGAGGGCCGCCACGAGGTCGTCGACTGCGACGGCGACACCCCCTGCCCCCTGGCCCGGCGCGACTGTTCGCTCCGCCACCTGCTCGCCGAGGCGCAGGAGAACTTCTTCGCCACCTTCGACGGCATCTCCCTGGGGGAGCTCATCGACCGGAACGCCGCCCCGGCGACCGGTCCGGTCAGTGTGGGCATGCCCACGCTGCACCCTGCGCCCCGGGCCGGGGACCACGACACCGACGAGTAAGGAACACCCACCTATGTCCACCATCACGAACCCGACCACCGCCCTGTCCGACTCCGTCCGGTCCCGCCGGCTCACCCCCGGCCACGAGGCGACTGTCGTCGCGACGCTGCCGGTCATCGGCGCGCACATCAACGAGATCACCCCGGTCTTCTACAACCGGATGTTCGCCGCGCACCCTGAACTGATCCGTGACACCTTCAACCGGGGAAACCAGCGGTCCGGCGGGCAGCAGAAGGCGTTGGCGGCGTCGGTGGCCACCTTCGCCACCATGCTGGTCGACCCGGACGCCCCGGACCCGGTGGCGATGCTGTCACGCATCGCGCACAAGCACGTCTCGCTGGGGATCACCGCGGACCAGTACCAGATCGTCCACGACCACCTCTTCGCCGCCATCGTCGAGGTCCTCGGCGACGCGGTCACCCCGGACGTCGCCGAGGCGTGGGACGAGGTGTACTGGTTGATGGCCGAGGTGCTCATCGACGCGGAGTCGGGTCTGTACGGGGCCGCGGGTGTCGAACCGGGCGACGTCTTCCGGGACGCCGTCCTGGCGGCCCGCCGTGACCTGTCGGACACGGTCACCGAGTTCACCTTCACCGCCCCCGACGAGTTCGCCGGGGCCCGGGCCGGCCAGTACGTGTCCGTCGGGGTCGTCCTGCCCGACGGTGCCCGGCAGCTGCGCCAGTACTCCCTCGTGGGGTGGGACGCCCAGGGGTTCACCATCGCCGTGCAGCGAGACGGGGAGGTGTCGGCGGCGTTGCTGGACGGGCTGACCGTCGGCGACCGCGTGGACGCCACCCTCCCGGCCGGGGACCTGGTGCTGGAGGACGCCGTGACCTCCGGTGACGTCCCGGTGGTTCTGGTCAGCTCGGGTATCGGTTCCACGCCGATGACCGGGATGCTGTCCGCGCTGGTCGCCGCCGGCACCGCCCCGACGGTGACGGTGCTCCACGCCGACGACGACGAGGCGTCCTACGCCCAGCGTGAGGTGACTGCCGCCGCTGTCGCCGCCCTGCGGGACGCGGGTGCCACGGTGCAGGTCGTGGAGTGCTACCGGGACAACGGCGACACCGTGGACCTGGCGCCCCTCGCCGCCCGGTCCGTGGTGCCGGCGGAGGCGGTGTGGTACCTGTGCGGTGGTACGGCGTTCCTGCAGGACGTGCGCTCCCAGCTGGAGTCGGAGACTGCGGTACTGCGTCCCGCCGCGGTGCACGTGGAGCTCTTCGGGCCGAACGACTGGCTGCTGGGGGAGTAGTCGGGGCGTCATGACCGATCCCGAATCGCCGTTGAGCTGGCCCCTGCCGTCCGCGGACATCGTCGGGGAGCTCGACGACGGGTCGGTGCTGCGTCTGCGGGCCCCGGTGAAGAGTGACCTGCAGGGGCTGGTGGTGTCCAGCAGGCACGAGGATTCGCGACGCTACACCCACCTGGAGGAGGACTACACCCGCGGCGACGCCGAGGCGTTCCTGCGCACGATGGCCCGCTCACCCACGGCGATGCTGTGGATCGTCGACGACCCGGACGCGCCGGGGAAGTTCGGCGGGACACTGGAGGTGCGGCTGGTCAGCAGGGAGGGCCGGTGCGTGGAGCTGGGCTACACCACCGCGCCCCACCTGCGGGGGAGGGGCCTGATGACGGCGGTGGTGCGCACGGTCACCGAGTTCCTCTTCGACTACCGGGTCCACCGGGTGCAGATCCGGGCGAATCCGCGGAACCGGGCGTCCTGCGCGGTGGCGGTGAACGCCGGGTTCCGGCACGAGGGGACGGCGCGTGACGCCGAGATGCTGCGCGGCCGCTTCAACGACCTCGACACGTTCGCCCGCCTGGCGACCGACCGCTGAGCGCCCGGGCGGTCCGGGCGACGGTGCGGTCGGGGTCCGTGGCGAAGTCCGCCAGGGCGGGCACGGCCGCGTCCACGGTGCCGGAGAGCTCGGCCAGTGCCTGGACGGTGCGCAACCGTGCCCCGGGTGACGCCGGCGACGCCGGGCCACCGGCGGCGACAAGTGACGCGACGACCGTCTCCCCGGAGGCGGGGTGGCGGCGGCACAGTGCGGTGAGTGCCTCGGCGGCCTCGACGTCGTGGTCGCCGTCGGTGACCAGCGTTACCAGACGGTCGACCAGGCCTCCGGTCGGCGCGGGCCCCGACCGTCGGGCCAGGGACAGCACCGCCCGGGAGCGGACGGTCGGGTCAGGGTCGTCGGCCAGATCGGTGAGGACGGCAAGAACGTCGGGGACGGTGGAGACAGTGGGGACAGTGGGGACGGCGTCGGCGTCGAGAGCCTCGACGATGCGCAGGCGCGTCGGGGCGTCCGCGGACGGGATCCGCGCCACGAGTGCAGGCACGGCGTCCTCACCGGCACGGGCCAGTGACCAGCGCAGCGTCCCGGCGACGTTCGGGTCGGGTTCATCCAGGTAGGACGAGACGAGGGCCGTCGTCGCCTGCCCCGGGGTGCTGCGCAGCGCCGCCGACTGCCGTTCGGTGGGGTGCCCCGAGCGCAGTGCGTTCAGCAGCGAGGTGACGGCCAGGACGTCGTCCCAGCTCTCCGGTGCACCGCCCCCGTCCCGGCCCGCGTGGCCGCCCAGGGAGTCCAGGTGGGTGAGGAGGGCCTGCTCCTCACGGATGCGCTGGCGGGTCTCCTCCCGCAGCCGGTCGATGACCGCGGCGACATCCAGCCCGGGGTCGTCCAGCGCGGTGCGGACCTCCGCGATCCCCATCCCCAGGGAGCGCAGCGACTCGACCTTCAGCAGGCGTCCGAGGTCCCCGCGGGAGTAGTCCCGGTAGCCGCCGCCGGTGCGCCGGGAGGGGGAGACCAGACCCTGGGAGTCGTAGTGCCGCAGCATGCGCACACTGATCCCCGATCTGCGCGACACCTCACCGATGAGCATGCCCTGATCCTAGTGCGGTCCCTGCTCCTGTCGGGTGGCCGTGTACTCGGCGGCGTCGAAGCCGTGGTCCGGGTCGTCGAGCAGGATCAGGGTGGCGGTGGCGTGCACGGTGGCGTGCACGGTGGCGGGGGAGTCGGCCGGTCCGTCCTCCCCGGCGACGGACTCCAGGGCCGGCCGGCCGCTCTCCCCGAGGTCCAGGTAGGCCCGGGTGAGGCTGCGCCGGATCTCCCGCGGGCCGCGGCCCAGCTGACCGCGAAGACGGGCGGCGAGCTGTCCGGCGTCCTGGCGGGGGACGCAGCCGACCGCGGTGCGCCACGCGGTGCGGGCGACCTCGTCGTCAGCGTCGGCGAGGAGGTCGTCGGTGATGTGCGGGTATACGGGACGGTCTGCGGCCTCACCGATCTTCGACAGGGTGTGCAGCGCCTGGGACCGCGCCTGGGGGACCAGGGAGTGCAGTTCGTCGAGCAGTGCGGGCACCGTGAGGCGCGCCGGGAACCTGGTGAGCGCCCAGGTCAGCATGTCGCGGACGAAGAAGTCCGGTTCCACGGCGCACCGGGCGACGAGTTCGTGGACGGTGGCGCCGCCGTCGGTGCCCGCAGCCAGGGCGGCGCGGAGGCGGACCGAGGGGTCGGGGTGGTTGAGGTTCATGGTGCCAGTGGACACCCTGACACAGTGTCAGGGTCAAGCTAGACGGGGAGACCGGGCGGGTGTGCGTCGTGAAAAGAACTAGACAGAGCTGTCTGGTGGTGTGTTAGGCTCAGGACCACGATCAAGAAGTCCACCCCCGCGGACACCGCGTCCACAGTGCAGTGACCGCCCGGGCCCCGGCCGGAGAGGGTGGCTGGCAACCGTGTCGCGGACACCGGTGCCTCCGAGGACGATCGGCCCGGTCGGGCACAGATGACCCGACGGGGAAACGCGAAACCGCAGGAGCATCATGCGTCATCCACAATGCAGTCTCTTCCACCCCGGACACCAGGTCCACCACATCCAGGCGCGCAAGGTCGCCGAGGTGCTCCACCCCGCCTCAGGCGACCTCGGACGCTTCGCCCCTG
This sequence comes from Corynebacterium sp., assembly GCF_022712195.1. Taxonomy (GTDB): domain Bacteria; phylum Actinomycetota; class Actinomycetes; order Mycobacteriales; family Mycobacteriaceae; genus Corynebacterium. Next base: position 4,641 of record NZ_JALAGY010000026.1, read on the forward strand.
TGGAGCTCACCGACCTCGGCGGAGGCTGGTTCGAGGCCGGGGTCGACGGGGAGACCCGTCTCGGCTGGAACCACAGTCTCGACGACGTCGCCGCCTTCGCCAGGGACTCCGTGCTCGGTGAGGTCCTCTTCATCCCCGAGCTCTCCGCGCTGGTGTGCGTGCGGGGCCAGTTCGACCCGGTCGCCTCACAACGTCGCCTGCTCTACCCGTCGTGGGGGAAGCGGAACGCCTGCGCCCCGGTCAACGCGGCCCTCTGACCTCACTGTCCACCTGTTCGGCGAGCGCCTCGGTGTCGGCGTCGGAGTCCTCCAGCGCCTCGGACAGTTCGGCCTCCTCGGCACTGCCGAAGTCCGCGTCGTCGGATTCACGTCGCTCGGTGAGGTCGCGGATGGTGTCCCGGTGACCACTCTCCTCTGACAGGCGTGCACGTGAGAAGACCCACCAGCCGACCAGCAGGGCCACCATCGCCATCCCGAGGTAGCCGAGGACGGGGTACACGTAGGTCATCAGGGTGTCGAAGCCGACGAAGCTCACCGCGTACCCGGCGGCGCACAGGGCCAGGAACACCGGCGTGTACCGGGACGGATGTGCCGAGGTCACCCGCTTGCCCAGTGCGTAGAACATGCCGATGGCGGTGTTGTAGATCATCGCGAAGATGACGAACACCATCACGAAGGACATGGCCGGGTGCATGGAGTGGAACAGGGTCAGCATCGGGACGTCGTCACCGGCCACGGTCCCGATGTTGGCCAGCAGCGTGAACACGGCGAGACCCAGCAGGACGGTGTAGATGACGCCGCCGAGCAGCCCGCCGCGTCCTGCGTCCCGCATGCTGGTGTGGTTCCCGCCGATCACCAGGGACATCGACACGCCCAGCAGCAGGGCGAGTCCGTTGTAGTTCAGGGCGGACAGCCACCACGGGCCCACGGGGGACGGTTCCCGCGACGCGAGGTCGCTGACGGCCCCGAAGTCCTCCGGCAGGTTGAACAGCGTGTAGACGAAGCCGACCAGCACGGCGATGATCAGCAGCGGCGTCAGGCCGCCGATGATGCCGCTGACCTTGTCCACGTCGAGCAGCCCGGTCACCATCACCAGGACGGTCATCACCAGCGCCCCGGCCCAGCCGGGCAGGCCGAACTGCTGCTCCAGGTTCGCCCCGGCGCCGGCGAGCATCACGAAACCGACGCAGAACAACGTCACCGTGACCACGATGTCCAGTGCCCAGGACACGGTGGGGTGGGTGATGCCGCGGAACACCGACTTGTGCTCGTCGGCGAGGAAGTAGCTGCCGAGCTGCAGGATCACCGCGCCGGCCGCGGCCATGACCACTCCGGCGAGGGCCGCGCCCCACAGGCCGTCGAGGCCGAAGGAGGCGAAGTACTGGATCACCTCCAGCCCGGTGGCGAAGCCTGCGCCGACGAGGAGACCGAGGAATGCCATGGAGATCTTGAGTTGTGCTTTCACGGGGTGCCCGTCCTCACTGTTGCTGACGTCCGTGTGCGGACGTCCTGACGTCGCCTGTGTTCCAGACGGTGGGACTCTACCGCAGCGGGGGCGGGGGTCGCCGCCCTGTTCCTTCTTCCCTGCATAGGCTATTGTTGCGGCTCATATGTGGATCGGAACCCTTGAACTCGACGTCCTCCTCGGGGACGTGCACTCCCTCAAGCAGAAGCGCTCCGTGGTGCGGCCGGTGATCGCCGAGGTGCACCGGAGGTTCGGTGTGTCCGTGGCGGAGGTCGACCACCGTGACCTGCACCGCCGTACCGGGATCGGCGCCTCGACGGTCAGCGGTGACCGTGACCGTGTCGTCGAGGTCATGGAGGCGGTGGAACGTCTGGTGGCGGCGCGGCCCGAGATCCAGGTGCTGTCGGCGAAACTGCGGTACCTGTCCTCTGAAGACCTCTGAAGACATCTGTGGCGGCGGGTCGCTGTGCGTGCCCCGCTCACTCCTTCTTGGGGGGACGGCCCCGCCGCGGCAGCTCGCCGGTGGACTTGGGCAGTCTGCCCGCCCGGCGCAGCTGGTCGCGCAGCATCACCTCGATCTGGGCGTTGACGCTGCGCAGGTCGTCGTGGGCCCAGCGGGCGATCGCGTCGTAGACCGCCGGGTCGATGCGCAGTGGGACGTTCTTACGCGCCATGGAGACCACCGGTGTTGATCACCGGTTGGGTCGAGGAGTCGGAGCACAGGACGACGAGCAGGTTGGAGACCATCGAGGCCCGGCGTTCCGGGTCGAGGTCGACGATGTCGCGTTCCTCGAGCTGGTCGAGGGCGGTCTGGACCATCGACACCGCGCCGTCGACGATCTGCTCACGGGCGTCGACGACAGCCTGGGCCTGCTGGCGTTGCAGCATCGCGCCGGCGATCTCCGGGGCGTAGGACAGTGCGGAGATCCTGGCCTCGACGATCTCGAGGCCGGCGACGGCGACACGTGCGGCGACCTCGTCGGCGAGTTCCCGGGAGACCACGTCGGTCGAGCCGGCGAGGCTGGTGGCGGCCTCGCCGGAGCTGCCGTCGGCGTTGACGCGGCCCGGGACCGAGTCGTAGGGGTGGGTGGTGGCGACGTGGCGCAGGGCGGACTCGGACTGGGAGTGGATGAACTCCTCGACGTCCTCGACGGAGAAGGTGGCCTTGGCGGTGTCGGAGACCTGCCAGACGACGATGGCGCCGATCTTCACCGGGTTGCCGTTGAGGTCGTTGACCTTGATCTCGTTGGTCTCGAAGTTGCGGACCCGCACGCTGACCTTCCTCGAGGTCGCCAGCGGCGGCACCAGGGTCAGTCCGGTGGTGCGGTTGGTGCCGAGGTAGCGTCCGAAGAACTGGACGACCTGGGTGTGACCGGGGTTGATGACCCGCAGCATCGTCAGGACGACGACCGACACGAGGACCAGGACCACGCCGACGCCGACGAGCGTCCCGCCGAGCGCGTCGGCGAGGTTCCCGGTGCCCATGCCGACGGCGGCCCACACGATCAGGGCGACCGCGGCGAGGAAGAGGACGACCCCGCCGAGGAGCGCGGTGACGGCCAGTCCGGTGGACCCGGACCACGCGCGGTGCTCGCTGATGCTGACGTTGGTGCCGTCGTGTCCGACGGGGGTCCCGGCGACGCCGTCGGGGGCTGCGTCGGGGGGCGTGGCGTGCGGCGTGGTCTGTTCGTTGGCCATGGTGTCCTCTCCCGTTCCCGGAGTCTCCGGAAACTGATATCACTTAACAGTAAAGTGATATCAGTTTGATGTCAATGCCCCGGTGGTGCGGCCGTCGGCCGACTGGCCTCAGGGCAGGTCCGTGCGCGGCCATGCAGTAGGCTGGGGCACCGTGACTGACGCGAAGAACTCCCCCCAGAACGCATCTCAGGTCCCCCCGGAGGTCGACGGAGCCGACCTCCCCGAGCAGGTGAAGGTCCGGCGCGGCAAGCGCGACCGCCTCATCGCCGAAGGGCGGGACCCGTACCCGGTGGAGGTCCCCCGCACCCACGCGCTCAAGGAGATCGTCGCGTCCTACGCGGTCCTTCCGAAGGACGGGGACGAGGCCGCCGCGGTGGAGCGCGCCGACGGCGTGACCTACCTGGCGCCCGGCGACGAGACCGGGGACGTCGTCGGCATCGCCGGACGGGTGATCTTCGTGCGCAACACCGGCAAGCTGGCGTTCGCCCGCATCCAGGACGGCGACGGCACCCAGCTGCAGGCGATGCTGTCGCTCGCCGAGGTGGGGGAGGACGCCCTGGCGTCCTGGAAGTCCGACGTCGACCTCGGCGACATCGTCTTCATCCACGGCCGCGTGGTGGCCTCGAAGCGCGGCGAGCTCTCCGTGATGGCGGACTCCTGGTCGATGGCCTCGAAGTCGCTGCGTCCGCTGCCGGTCGCGCACAAGGAGCTCAGCGAGGACACCCGCATCCGTCACCGCTACACCGACCTGATCATGCGGGAGCAGGCCCGGACCAACGCGGTGACCCGCATCAGGGTCATGCGCGCCCTGCGGCACGCCCTGGAACGGCGCGGCTTCCTGGAGGTCGAGACGCCGATGCTGCAGACGCTGCACGGCGGCGCCGCGGCACGTCCCTTCGAGACACACTCCAACGCGCTGGACATCGACCTCTACCTGCGCATCGCCCCGGAGCTCTACCTCAAGCGGTGCGTGGTGGGCGGCATCGACAAGGTCTTCGAGGTCAACCGCAACTTCCGCAACGAGGGTGTGGACTCCTCGCACTCACCGGAGTTCGCGATGCTGGAGACCTACCAGGCCTACGGCACCTACGACACCGGCGCGACGTTGATCCGCGAGGTCATCCAGGAGATCGCCGAGGAGGTCTTCGGGTCCACCACGGTCACCCTGGTCGACGGCACCGAGTACGACTTCGGCGGCGAGTGGCGGACCATGGAGATGTACCCGTCGCTGAACGAGGCGCTGCACCGTAAGTTCCCCGACCAGGACGTGGTCGACGAGGTCACCGTGGACACCTCCGTCGAGGACCTCAAGGCCCTGGCGGGCGTGGTCGGCCTGCCTGTCCCGGAGAAGGGCGGCTGGGGGCACGGCAAGCTCGTCGAGGAGATCTGGGAGCTGCTGTGCGAGGACCAGCTCTACGGCCCGGTGTTCGTCCGTGACTTCCCGGTCGAGACCTCCCCGCTGACCCGTCAGCACCGCAGCAAGCCGGGCGTGACCGAGAAGTGGGACCTCTACGTCCGCGGGTTCGAGCTGGCGACGGGCTACTCCGAGCTGGTGGACCCGGTCATCCAGCGTGAGCGGTTCGAGGACCAGGCGCGTCTGGCCGCCGGCGGCGACGACGAGGCGATGGTCCTGGACGAGGACTTCCTGGCGGCGATGGAGCAGGGCATGCCCCCGACCTCCGGCAACGGCATGGGGATCGACCGCCTGCTGATGGCGCTGACCGGACTGGGGATCCGGGAGACCGTCCTGTTCCCGATGGTGAAGCCGGAACGCGACAGCTGACGACCGCGGTCTGTCTGTAGGGGCCACTACGGGGGTAGAGGTCGGGGGTACGGGGCAGGGTGCGTCACCTGCCCCGATCTAACTGTTTCCGTCACCAACTGTGTGACAGTCGTCGAATCTGGTCATTTGTGACGCGGGTCATGGTTCGTGGTTATGATGTAATCATTATCTGTCCGACCCAACTCCATGTCTGTCCAAGACTGTGCGCCCGCCGGTGACCACCGGGGCGACAACCGAGTACAGCGAAAGGTAGCTGCCTCACCATGAGTGACCGAAGCAAGCGGAACGACTCCACACCGGGCCTCAACACCATCAAGCGTGACGCCATCGGCACCGCGATGCGTGTGCTGACGCGCTTCACCGGCTCCGACCTGGCCACCAGGTACGGTCTCAGTGAGAAGGTCGACCGCGTGGCCTACGAGTCCACCAAGGGCGGGATGCGCACCCTCGGTGCCATCAACCGCCAGTTCAAGAAGTCCAAGGGTTCCGGCAAGCCGGTGCGCCTGGAGAACCAGGGCAGCGAGGGCGACGGCACCACTGAGCCGAAGAAGCCCGCGAAGGCCCTGTTCGACCTGACCCCCACCGAGGACCAGGAGATGCTGTCCTCCGCCGTGCGTGAGTTCGCCGAGGAGCAGCTGCGTCCGGGTGCACACGACGCCGACGAGGCGGCCGAGACCTCCCAGGAGGTGCTGAACACCGCTGCAGAGCTGGGCATCTCCCTGGTCAGCCTGCCCGAGGAGTTCGAGGGCCTGGCCTCCGAGTCCGCCTCCACCACCTCCGCCCTCGTCGCCGAGGCGCTCGCCTTCGGTGACATGGGGCAGGCTGTCGCGATCCTGGCTCCCGCCGGTGTCGCCACCACCCTGACCAACTACGGTGACGACGCGCAGCAGAAGACCTACCTGCCGGAGTTCGCCGGCGAGTCCGTCCCCCAGGCCGCCGTGATCGTCAACGAGTCCCGCGCCCTGTTCGACCCCTTCGTCCTGCAGACCACCGCCAAGCGCGAGGGTGACGACATCGTCATCAACGGTGTGAAGACCATGGTCCCCAGCGCCGGTTCGGCCGAGCTGTTCGTCGTGGCCGTGGACCTGGACGGCGTCAACACCTTCGCCATCGTCGAGTCCTCCACCGAGGGCGTCGTGGTCGAGGCTGACCCGTCCATGGGTATCCGCGCCGCCGGCCTGGGCCGTGTCCTGCTCAAGGACGTCAAGGTCCCCGCGTCGAACCTGCTGGGTGGCGCCGACCTGGACGCCGAGACCCGCACCGAGAACTACGCGGAGATCATCCGCCGTGCCCGCCTGGGATGGGCTGCGCTGGCCGCCGGCACCTCCGAGGCCGTGCTCGAGTACGTCAAGCCCTACGTCAAGGAGCGTGAGGCCTTCGGTGAGCCCATCGCGCACCGCCAGTCCGTCGCCTTCATGGTCGCCAACATCCGCATCGAACTCGACGGTCTGCGCATGATCATGCTCCGCGGCGTCTCCCGGATCGACCAGGGACTGTCCTTCAACCGTGAGGCCGCCCTGGCCCACCGCTTCGCCGCCGACCGCGGCATGCAGATCGGACTCGACGGCGTCCAGCTGCTCGGCGGCCACGGCTACACCAAGGAGCACCCGGTGGAGCGGTGGTACCGCGACCTGCGTGCCATCGGTGTCGCCGAAGGCGTCGTGGTCCTGTAAGTCCCGTCAGTAACAACATCGAAGGAGCACTGAAATGATCAACCTGGAACTCCCGAAGAAGCTGCGCGGGACCATCAACCAGGCCCACCAGGCCGCCGCGGAGATCTTCCGCCCCATCTCCCGCAAGTACGACCTCGCCGAGCACGAGCGTCCCATCGAGCTCGACACCATGGCCTCCCTCGTCGAGGGCATGACCGACGGTGGCGGCAACCTCGCCGGCGCCTCCGGTGGACGCGGCGACAAGAAGAAGGACGACGGTTCCGTCCGCAACGGCGGCAACATGTCGTCGCTGGTCAACGTCATCGAGACCTGCTGGGGCGATGTCGGACTGACCCTGTCGATCCCCTACCAGGGCCTCGGCAACTCCGCGATCGCCGCCGTCGCCACCGACGAGCAGCTCGAGCGCTTCGGCAAGGTCTGGGCCGCCATGGCCATCACCGAGCCGCAGTTCGGCTCCGACTCCGCCGCGGTCTCCACCACCGCCAAGCTGGACGGCGACGAGTACGTCCTCAACGGCGAGAAGATCTTCGTCACCGCCGGTGACCGCTGCACCCACGTGGTCGTCTGGGCCTCGGTCGACAAGTCCGCCGGCCGCGCCGCCATCAAGTCCTTCGTCGTCCCGCGCGACACCCCCGGCTTCGAGCTGGTCCGTCTGGAGCACAAGCTCGGCATCCGTGCCTCCGACACCGCCCACTTCATCCTGGACAACGTGCGCGTCCCGAAGGAGAACCTGCTGGGTTCCCCCGAGGTCGACACGAAGAAGGGCTTCGGCGGCGTCATGGCGACGTTCGACAACACCCGTCCGCTGGTGGCCGGCATGGCCGTCGGTGTGGCCCGCGCGTCCCTCGAGAAGCTGCGCACCATCCTGACCAAGTCCGGCCTGGAGATCGACTACGACACCCCGAGCTGGAACCAGCCCGCCGCGGTGGCCGAGTACATCCGCCTGGAGTCGGACTGGGAGGCCGCGTACCTGCTGACACTGCGCGCAGCCTGGATGGCCGACAACAAGCAGCCGAACAACAAGGAAGCCTCCGAGTGCAAGGCGAAGGCCGGCCGCATGGCCACCGAGCTGACGCTGCGCGCCGTCGAGCTCGCCGGCACCTACGGCTACTCCGAGCGTTCCCTGCTCGAGAAGTGGTCCCGCGACTCCAAGATCCTCGACATCTTCGAGGGTACCCAGCAGATCCAGCAGCTGGTCGTCGCACGCCGTGAGCTGGAGCTCACCTCCGCACAGCTGAAGTAGCAGGTCAAAGCACCACAAGCGGTCTGCAGTCACCTCGGCTGCAGGCCGCTTTCTGCGTCCCCACCGTCCACGGATCCACCGTCCATCCCGCACACATCCCGCACCAGATCGTTCGCAGCATCACGCACCAGGTCATCCTCATCCGGCCACATGTGCGTGTAGGTGTCCAACGTCGTCGACGCGTTCTTGTGCCCCAGCATCTGCTGCACCGCTTTCACCCCACGACCCTGACGGATCAGAGAAGACGCGTACACGTGCCGCAGCGCATGGAACGTCCACTGCTTTCCGGTCAACGCCCGCATCGCCGACGCGATGTCGTCCGACGACCACAGGCCACCCGACGGGCGGGTGAAGATCGGCTGATCGTCGCGAGCGGGGTGCCGTAGACGGTGCTCCAACAGTCGGCTCATCACCCGTGGCGGCACGGGCACGGTCCGGCGCGCCGAGGTGTTCTTCAACGGCCCCAGATCCGTCTCTCCTCGTGTCACTGCACGGGTCCGCCTTTCGACCAGGAGGACTCGAGCCTGCCGGTCGATGTGGTGCCAGTGCAGGCCTGCGACTTCACTGGGCCGCAGCCCGGTAGCGACGCCGACGAGGATCATCGTGGCGAGAGTGTCACGCCCCGTCGTATCGGCGAGCGTAACGGCCTGCCGGATCTGCTCGATGCTCGGCAACGATCGAGGATCGACCGGCTCTGTCTCCTCGCCGCCACGTACCCGTCGGCACGGGTTGGTGAGCATCAGCCCGTCGTCGACCGCCATGTTGAGGCACCCCGACACCTGGTTCCACCAGGACGTGCGGGTGTTCCGGGCGAGACCGTCGCACCCTGACTTCCACGGCCTGCCTTCCCGGAGCTGGGTTCGCCATGTGCGGAGCTGGGAGGGGCGCAGCTCGGTGATCTTCGTCGTGGCGAGGTCTCCTAGGTTCTTGCCGACGGTGACGCGCACCGCCTTCGTCCCGGGGCTTGTCGCGGCCGCCTCCCACTGGGGCCACAGTTCGGCGAGGGTGGGGGCATGGCTGTCGTCGACCCACTCGCGGCGGCGGAGCAGTCGTGACTGTTCCTCGTCGTAGGCGACGGCCTCGGCTCGCGTGGGGAAGGTCTTGGAGTGTTCGCGGCCGGAGGGGGAGCGGTAGCGCACGATCCACTTCGGCTTCCCGCCGCCTTTCGGCCGTCCTGTTTTCGGGCGTCTCTGGACGCTCATGGTATGGTTCTCCTGTCTGACGTGCGTATATGTGTTGGACATTCGCCCCCATCGCCCTGCCCGGCGGTGGGGGCCGTTTCCGTGCGTGGGGTTACATCTTGAGGACGATTGAAATGATCATCAGTGCGAAGAAAATCCCACCTGGTATTGCCATGACGGTGGCAACGAGAGCGATCAGTATGACCAAAGCACGTGGTGGTTTCCGGTCCGGCGTAGTCATCTGAGTGCCTTGCCTCTAGGCTGCCTCTTATAGCTTTCCGGTCCAGACTGCTTCGTTGGTGAGGGGATCGATGTTTCCCCTGAACCGCAGCTCATAGTCGCCTGGGGTGCCGGGAGCGTTTTCGAAGCATACAGTTCCTTGTGCTTCCTGACCTGGTTCGACGATTTCAGGCAGATGCTGCGTGTCGTCGTTGGCAGTTTGGAGGCGGGCAGTGTTCGAGGGGTCGTAGAGCTTCCATGCGGCGAGGCCGTGGATGTCGAGTGGTTCGGCGTCGCTGGCGACGTTGATGTTGATGTCGACGCAGGTGTGCTCTTGTTCTGACTGTTCGGCGGGGCGGAGGTTGGTTGGTGTGATTTCAGCTCCGGCTACGGTGATGGGTTGGCCGATTTCGGCTCGGTCTTCGGGGGCTTGGGTGGCTTCCAGTGTTGTACTGTTCGCAGGGGTGGTGGTCTGGTTGTCGTCGTTGGTCGTGCAGGCGGACAGTGCGATGGGCACGGCGAGAACGAGCGCGGCTGTGGCGGGTCGTCTTATTGTCATTGGTGGCTTCTCTTTCTTGCGGGGTGGTGGTGATCGCTTCTGTGGTGGTCACCGGGGCATATGGGGGTGGAGCTAATCATAGGTAATTGCGGGCGCATGGGATGGGCGGATCGAGGTGCTATGCATTGGTCTTGCCCGTCGGTGGGGGCCATTTTCGTGTCTAGCAGTGCGAGTCGTCCGGGTCCTCGTGGGCGCCGAGGTACCCGTCGCAATTGTTCGGTGTCGCCGCGCTGAGGCCGTGGTTCGACCGCTCGGCGTTGCTCATGTCGTCGTAGGACCGGCCCCGCATGGCGTCCTCTTCGGTCCAGTTCGGGTCGACGTTGCCGAAGGGGTAGTCAGGGTAGTTCCCGGACGCCTCCATCGCGTCTTCCATCTGCTGCTGACATGCTGCGGTGTAGCCGCTGGTGCCGTCGGAGTAGAACGTGGTCCCGGGCTGGTAGATGGGGTCCATCGCGCAGGTGTAGGACACCTGGGGTTCTTCTGGCGCGGCCGCTGGTTCTTGCGCAGGGGTTGGGTCGGGAGCCGATGGTGTGCTGCTGGTGGGGCTCGACGTGGTCGAGCTAGTGGTGCTGCTCGTGGTGATCGTGGCGCTGCTTGTTGTCGGGGCCGGGTCTTGGGCGTCATTGCTGCATGCCGTGAGGGTGAGGGGGAGTGCGAGCAGTGCAGCGAGGGCAGCTCGTCGGATGGTCATTGCCGGTTCCCGTCCTGCTTGTTGATTGCCTGGACGATGGTCGCTGCGCCGACCACGAGGATGCCGACGATGAGGACGAGTAGGCCCGTGCCTGCTTCGCCAAGGATGATCATGAGGATGGCGAAAGCGATGACAAGGCCGCCGATCCCGATGAACGATCGTGCGTGACTGGGGCCGCTTTCGCCGATCTCGGACGGTTTCTTACCGATCAGGATCTGGCGGGCTCGGGTGAGCTTGTCAGGTTGTGATGTGGTCATCGTCCCGCTCCTGTCCGGGTGATCGCGGCGCCGATGCGGGAGAGGATGATCCCGACGAATCCTACCCCGGAGAAGATGGCAAAGATGATCCCGAGTACGAGGTCGGTGTTGTAGGTGGCTTCGCCTACGGCGAGGAATGCGAGTAGGCCGGCGACGACGAAGACGATGGCGGATGCGACGGTCCAGGCGGTGAAGCCGTCGATGGTCTTGGCTGGGGGTGTGGCGCCGCCTGGTCCGTACTGGTGGGTAGGGGCTACGGGTGGTGCGGGGTGGGGTTGCTGGCCGTTGGTTGGCCAGTTCTGTGGGGTGGTCATGGTGGTCTCCTCTCGTGGGGGGACTGCCGTCGTCAGTTCGACAGGCTATTAGTTTCTAACAGTGATCTTATGTGGAGCGGTTCGGGCCATCGTCCGCCACACCCGGACGAGGTGAGGGGTCACGCCGAGGGCCCATGCGATCGCGCCGGTGCGGGGGCCGTAGGTCTGCTCCGCTTCCCGGTAGTCATCCGGGGTGATGAGTGCGGTGGCGGCCCATTCGTCGGCGCGTCGCTCCTGCCGACCGGTGCTGGCGTGCTCGTCCTGGTGGTGGGCATGCCCCAGCTCGTGGGCGAGGGCGCAGCGGGCGGTGTAGGGATCGAGGTCCTCCTGGATGAAGATCACCTTGTGGCGATGCAGGTAGATCGCGTTGAGGTCATCGCGGAGTTGTGGGGTGGGAACGATCTTCACCTCCATGTTCTCCGCGATGGTTTCCAGGTCTATGTGGGTCGTTTCTACGGGTCTTCGGGCTCCTCGAGTCGGGGAGTGCGGTGTTGTGCAGCTCCGCGCAGTGCGTTGGCGTCGCGCAGAGCTTCTTCGAGATCTTGCTCGTCGTCCCGGACACTTGGGGTGGTTTCGTCGGGTTCTGCCTGTTCGCCGTTGAAACTACGGGGGGAGTCGGGGAAGGGGAACACATCAGCAACGGGGGCGACGTCGATCACGTCATCCCCTCCGCCGAACAGGACGGTCGCCTCCGGGTCGGAGCGGTCCATGATCTCGTCGAGGATCTGCTTGTTCGTCGCCTCCTTGAGTGCGTAGGGAATCGAGACGCCCTCGGTCTCCCAGGGGTTGAGGTACCCGGTCTCGATCAGTCCGGTGACGGGGGAGCGTCCGTAGGTGCGGCACAACGAGATCACCATCTCAGGGGAGAGGTGCCCCTTGTTGAGCTGCCGGGTGATCGTCGACCCGTTGGTGCCGATCTTCTCGGCTGCGGTTCGGTACGAGTCTCCAGCGATGAGTCCGTCGATCCATGCTCTGTGTTCCATGATGGTCACTGTAATGCACATTGGTATCAATCGCCATACCTGCACGTAGAAATGCATAACGGGGGTAGGTACCAGGGGTAGCTTGTAGTTACAGCGTTGCCATTCGGTATCGCTGGATGCATACTCGTATCAGCGGTTGCGAGATGGCACCGCACCACAGACCACCAGCCAAGGAGGTTCCAGTGATCGACGCACAGGCAGCGCCGGCATACCGCTTCCGCCCCGGCGCCCTCGACGCTATCGCCCGCTCTCGACGGTTCACCTCCGACGAGCAGCTCGCCCTCTACGTCGGAGTGCAGCCCGATCAGCTCCCCATGCTGCGGGCCGGGGCGAAGGTATCCGCCCGGGTAGCTCTGCGAGTCAGCGCCCTGCAGGGCGACAAGGACTACGTCGCCGGGTACTTCGACCTGGCAGACGACCCCCGAGTCGCCGCCTAACTCCCCAGTCACGAAAAAGACCCCGCCGAAGCGGGGCCCAATCCATCCAAGGAAGAGAGTACACCATGCATAACGATTATGAGTATGGACGGGCTTCAGGGTTGTTCGAGGCGTCCCTCGCCATCGCCCACGCCGTTTGCGACGCTACCGACCCTGCCTTGCAGGCCGCACTGCGTGAACTGCGCGACCAGATGAAGTCCACGGCAGAGAAGGTCAGGGAAGAGGCCCGGGAGACCGACAGCTTGCCCCGAAAGACCGTGGCTCCCTACCGCCGCAAGGTCGTGGTGTCATGAGCGACATCAGGCCGTTCGATTTTCACGGCCACCAGGTCCGTGTCCTCACGGGAGAAGACGGCGAGCCCCGGTGGGTCGCCAGCGACGTCGCCAAGATCCTCGGCTACCGCGACGCAGAGCGGATGACCCGGAACCTCCGGGATCGACACAGGGGTACCCAGAATGTGGGGACCCCCTCCGGAGACCAGACCATGTCGGTCATCACCGAAGCCGGCTTGTACGCCGCAGTCTTGAAGAGCCGTCGCCCGGACGCCGAGCAGTTCCAGGACTGGGTCACCGACGAGGTCCTGCCGTCGATCCGCCGCACCGGGTCGTACGGAGCCCCCGCCCTCACAGAGGAGGAGATGGTCCACCAGGCCCTGCAGATCACCTACCGCAAGGTGCAGGAACTGGAGGCGAAAGTCTCCGCCGACGAGCACAAGGTCGCCTACCACGATGACTTCGTGTGCACCGAGGACCTGCTCCGCTTCGCCACGGTCGCGTCGACCATCGGCATCACCGAGAAGTTCCTCCGTGAGCTGCTGATTGAGCACGGGTGGATCTACAAGGAGGAGGCCACTCGCCGGTCGTCGAAGACGGGGGAGAAGAAGACGGTCTACCGCTACAGCGAGTACGCGGACAAGAAGCCGTACTTCCAGCGCCAGGAGGTGCACGACGCCCCACGGTTCCGTGGCGAGGTGATGCACACCCTGAAGATCACCCCGGACGGTGCGATGGCGGTTGCCCGTGCGGTTAGGCGCTGGCTGTCGCACCTTGATCAGGGTTCCGTCGCGGTCGCCTGACCCCCCTGGTCGCCTGTGGGGGAAGCACGGGCGACCACCCCTTGCCTTCGCGAAGTGCCCCGCTGTCTCAGCAGCAGTGGGGAGGGTGCAGATCCCTCGTCGGCAGCAAGGCCCCTGTGGCCGTGATGTTTGAGAACTCGATAGTGAACGCGATCTTCAGCTGGAAAACCCCCGGGTGGCGAACCCGGCAGGTTCCCCGCATCGCACCCGCCTGACTTGTTCGGCGGAACGACCCCGACCGGGGTTGATGCGGAACGGCTGCAGACACCAAGCCCCTCTAGCCCAACTGGCAGAGGCGCCGACTTCAAAGGTCGGAGGTTCCTGGTTCGAGTCCAGGGAGGGGCACTGGGGCGGGGCGTGTGAGCGGGGTGGAATCTCCCCTGTAAGCGGCGCCCATGACCGGCTTTCCAGACCCTTTCGCTGAAGAAGGCGTCTGCTGCGCCCCGCCCTTTGACCATTGAGAAATTGAGAAGCCGCCCCGACGGTCCTGGCAGACCGGGGCGGCTCATGAGGCACCTAGGAGGATGCCATGACTACGAGGATACCGGTCGAGGACCGGGAGTACTACACCACCGAGGAGGTGGCGGAGCGGGTCGGGATCAGTCCGACGACGCTCCGGGAGGGAATCAAGGACCGAGACGACGCGGTGATGCTGCTGTGCCCACTGAAGGTGCGCAGCACGATCACGTGGTCGCAGGCAGCCGTTGACCGGTGGGTCGCGGGGGAGAGGAGCGCGGCATGAGACGGGATCTGACGGACACGGAGCAGTACTTGAAGTCGCTCACGGATCACCCTGCGGGTCGATACCTCGTCGGCCGGCACCGTTCGGAGCCGGAGCTGACGCCGCTGCAGATCATGCAGCAGCAGTCGTGGTTCCGCCGGCTCGAGGCTGTGCTCGGCGCGCTGGGCGTCATCGCCTGCATGCTCGTTGCGCTCCTGGTGCTGAGGGTTCTGTTCCTGGTGGTGATGAGCCTGTGGTGACAGAACAAGGACTGATGATCCGTGTCGGGCGTGACTACGTCGACGTCGCGAAGATGCGGGCAGCGGCTCAGGTCGCTCGCGGTAAGGAGCGTGTCCGGCTCGAATGGTCCGCGTTGCTGAGGATCGAGCTGGCCCGGCAGGAAGTGAAGCGCTCGGGGAGGGGTGATGTGTGGGCACGTACCGATGCGGCTGCGTGGCGGGGACAGATCCGGCTCACGCAGGGACTAGCCAAGGATGCAGTGGACAAGATCAAGGAGGAGACGAAATGAGCACGATGAAGGAACTGCTGGCGCAGCGCAACGCGCAGGCGCGCCGGGTGGTGCTGCAGGCTGCGGTGCTGAAGGAGCTGAAGGCCCGGCACGATGCTGACCGGGCGGAACTGCAGGCTGACATGGAGCGCGGGGAGAAGATCACCGCCCGCTCGGACGAGCAGTCGATCGGCACCGTCAGCTACAGCGACCCGAAGCCAAAGGCCAGGGTCACGGACCGAGCAGCGCTGCTCGGGCACGTCGCGAAGGACGCACCGGGGAGGATCGGCCTGAGGATCACGGACGTGCCGCGGGCACTGGCGCTGCTGGAAGCGGACTACCCGGAGTTGGTGGAGCCGGCGTTGTCGTCGCAGGACGAGGCGCAGTACCTCCGGGCCGCGGAGAAGGGCGAGGACATCCCCGGGGTGGAGGTGTCGACCGGGTCGCCGATCATGTCGGTGCGGCCCACGCAGGCTGGCAAGGATGCCGCCGCGGAGCTGGTCGAGGGCAACCGTGCGCTGACGGCGCCGGCGGAGCTGGAGGCCGGCGATGAGTGAGCGCAGCCGACAGATTCGACAGGTCATCGGCTTCTTCTGGCCCGATGACGAACTCGCCCACACCCCGGGCGGCTTCATGTCCCAACTGATACGCACGATCTGCAAGGCGGATCAGACGAACCAGAACCTGCTCTCGATCCCGTACCCCACCGTCGTGGCGGCGGTTCGTGACGCGCAGCAGAAACGGGAGGGTCGGATGATCCTCGCGTCGGTCGTCCGGCACGACGAGGAGGGGCCACTGTGACTGAACTGCGTACGAGGCGGCCCACCGGTCAGGTGTCGTGGCCGATCATCATCCTCGCCGGCGTCGAGGGCGGCGGCAAGACCTGGTCCGCGGTCGAGGCCACCAGCATGGACCTCATCGACCGCAGCTTCTTCCTCGAGGTCGGGGAACGCATGGGCGACGAGTACGCCGCCGTGCCGGGCTCGGACTACGAGATCGTGGAGCACGACGGGACATGGCAGCAGATCCTCGCGTCGGTCCGTGCCGCAGCAGCGGTCACCCCGGCAGAGGGCAAGGCGAATCTGATGATCGTCGACTCCGTGACCGAGGTGTGGACGCTACTGTCGGACATGGCGCAGCACCAGGCCAACATGCGGGCACAGCAGAAGGGCCGTGGTGGTGGCGGTGACGCGCAGATCACGATGGACCTGTGGAACGCGGCGAAGGACGCCCTCGGCGACTTTCTCGGCGCGCTGCGCAGCTTCCCTGGCCCGGTGATCCTCACCGCCCGCCTGGACCACGTCAGCGTCGTCGAGGGCGGCAAGCCGACCGGCGACACGACGTGGAAGATCCGGGCGGAGAAGAACCTGCCGTACCAGGCGACGGTCATCATGCAGGCCCGGCAGCCCCGGGACTGGCTGATGACGAAGATCGCGTCCACGAAGCTGCAGCTGCCGCCGGGTGGGGAGAAGAAGATCGGACCGAGCTTCACCGTCGAGGCCCTGCTCGAGCAGATGGGCGTCACCGCGGCAACGTCGGCGTCGACGTATGTCCGGCCGTCGCCGGATGGCACGCCGCAGCAGTCGCAGGCGGCCGCGCAGGCCCGTGCCCGGGAGGCCCAGGAGTTCCTGGAGCGCTGCCGGACCCTCACCGACCGGGACGCGCTGTTGCAGGAGCAGGGCGAGGCCCGCCGACTGGGGGTCTATGACCAGTGGGTCGAGATCGGCAAGCAGTTGGCGGCGGGCGTCCAGTCCGCGCCGGATGACGGTATCGAGACGGTGACCCCGGAGGTGGAGCCGGATGAGTGACGTGAACGATGAGGGGCTGCGCGAAGCCCGCAGATGGGCAGGAACCGTTGTCCTGGCCCCTGAGAACAAGGGCGTCCATGCCGCCGCCCGCTACATCCTCGACACGATCCCCGCCCCGCCGAAGAGCCTCGCCGAGCAGATGTTGGACATTGCGGGAGGCATCTCGTCTGACTTCGGTGCATACGCCGACGACCTGAATGCCCTCGCTGATCGGGTGGAAGCTGTCGAGAAGGAGCGCGACGACTTGCAGGACATAGTGGACGCCTCCGCAGCCGACCTACAGCAGCGTGACGACGAGATCGAACGACTCAACGCCGAGGTCGAACGGCTGCAAGAGCAGGAAGAAGCCCGAAAGGACGAGCTCCACAAGTACCGCGAGATCCGGAAGCACCAGCGCGACGAACTCGCCCGACTCAACGCCGAGGTGGAGGCCATTCGCAACGCCCTTCTGTACGACGGCGGGTCTCTGCCGCCGGGGATGACCGTCGCTGAGGGGGTGGAACACCTCGCCAGGACCTTCGACCGTCTCAACCCCGACCTACTCACCGCGGATCGGGCCCCCGTCACTGCATCGAGTGCCGCCCTTCCCGACCCCGCCGACGTACCGGAGGGGGAGCCGTGGCTGGTGGAGGCCGGTATCGACCCGGGCGTGGGGTTCCGATCCCCCGGTAGGCACCCGTGGGCCGTCGCGTTTAAAGAAAGCCGGGACGTGGCGGTGGTGAAGGACACCGACATCACCCTCATCTCTCGCTTGGTTCCGGAGGTGGTGACCGATGGAGACGCCACCGACTGAGCCGCTCAACCCGGTACAGGTCGAGCAGCGGATCATGGAACTGTCCAACATGATCGCCGCGGGTGTCCAGCAGGTCACGAACAAGCTCCGCGCCTACCGGCAGGCCGACGCTGCCTACGACAGGGCGAAAGCGCACGCGCAGCTCGCCGCTGACGGTAAGACCGTCGCAGACCGGGAGGCCGAGGTCGAACTCGCCACGATCGACGAGCGGGACGCAAAGGACTTCGCCGAGGTCGAGTACTCACACGTCAACCGGCGGGTGAAGGCCTTCGAGAAGGAGCTCGACGCGATCCGCAGCATCGGCGCGAACGTGCGTCAGATGTACTCCGTCGCGGGACGTGGGGAGGGGGCCTGATGGTGAAGCAGAGGATGCCCGCCGCGGTCGCCCGGGAGGTCCTGGAGCGAGCGGACGGCGCGTGCGAGGCGATGATCCGCGGAGTGTGCACCGGCGGGGCGCAGCACCTGCACCACCGGCTGATGCGGTCGCAGGGCGGCCCTCACACGGTCGCGAACCTCGCCGCCGTCTGCAGCACGTGCCACAGGTACGTGCATGACAACCCCAAGTTCGGCTACGAGTCCGGGCTGCTGATCCATTCGTGGCACCCGGTGACCTGGCCGCCCGCGTACTACCGCGGCGTCTACACCCCCAGAGAGGAGGAGGAATGAGTATCGCGGCGGTCGCCTGGGCAACCAGGAAGGCCCCCAAGGACATCACACCCGGCCAACGCCTCGTGCTGATCTACCTCGCCGAAGCCGCCGGCGGTGACGACTCCGACTGGATCGGAGCGTGGCCCAGTGCGCAGACCATCGCGGATGCCTACGGGATGTCCCGACGCACTGTTATGCGCCATCTACAGGCGCTCGAGGACCGGGGGATCATCCGCCGGGGCGATCAGCGGATGGTGGCGAGCTACCGACCAGACCGTCGTCCGATCGTCTGGGACATCGTTCCAACTCCGTCCGAGTGGTCGGGGTGTCAAAATGTCACCCCGCAGAATGACGAACGGGGTGACACCACGGTCCGAACGGGGTGTCATGGCGGTCCGAACGGGGTGACACCACGGTCCGAACGGGGTGACACGGGTGTCACACAAACCACCCAAGAACCACCCGATGAACCATCCGTTAAACCAACCCCCTCAAGTCCCCCGCCGGGGGACCGGTTCGACGAGTTCTGGTCGCTGGTTCCCCGGAAGGCCGGGATCGGCAAGGCGCGCACCGCGTACCGCAATGCGGTGAAGCGCGCCGGCGACGAGCAGACCGTCATCGACGGCATGCGCCGGTTCGCCAACGACCCGAACCTCCCGACCGAGAAGCGGTTCATCCCGCACCCGGCGACGTGGCTCAACGGCGACCGGTGGGAGGACGAACCGCTGCCACCCCGACTGTCGACCCTCCCCGCGGAGAGCCGTCGTGTCGCGGGTACCCGCCCCGAGGACTGGGATCGGCTGTTCGACCAGCCGGACCAGCCAGCGCAGGGCGACTACATCGACGCGGAAGTCGTCACGGACCCATGGGCGGAGATCGAAGCATGACACTCACACCGGAGAAGATCGAGGTCGCGAAGAACGTCCTCGCGATGGGTAAGGCAATCGCACCTGACCGGTTCCCCGCCTTGAGCGCGGAGTCCGCCCGGGCGTGGGCCCTGGTCCTCGGCGACATCGCCGTCCCCGCGGATGTGTGGGACGAAGCGGTGTCCTGGTGGGCACTGAACGGGGTCGGCGATCGCATGGCGACTCCCCGGGAGCTGAAGGATGCGGCGTACCACGTGGTGAAGAACGTGTGGGAGGTCGACCCGGAGAAGAAGGTCGAGCTGGAACGGTCGCGCCGGGAGATCATCCGGCAGAAGGCGGCGCGGGGGTTGTTGCCGTTGTCGGCGGTGCCGCCGGTGGGGGATGACCCGCAGCTGGCGATCGAGCCGCGGAGTGACAGCACGGCGAGTCATTGGCGGGAGGTTCGTGCGGGTATCGCGCAGCGTGCGCGGGACCGTCGAATCGCAGAGCGGGAGGCCGCCGGTCGTGGCGAGCTTTTCGAGGACATGAACAAGCAACCCGGGGAGATCCCGGAGAACGGAAGTTAGACATGGCACATTTCGCAGGAACAGTGACGCTGGGCAAGGATCCGGAGCTGAAGACCAGCCAGGACGGGCGGACGACGTTCGCGAAGTTCGGTGGCGCCTGGTCGGAGTCGAGCAAGGACAGGCAGGGATCGTGGGTGCAGGGCCCCACGGTATGGCTGCTGGTGACCGTGTTCGGCCGGCAGGCGCAGAACCTCGTGCAGTCGGCACACAAGGGCGACCGGGTCGCCGTGGTCGGCCGGCTGAAGCCTGAGGCGTGGCAGTCAGACCACGGCGAGCAGACGGTGTTGGCCCTCGTGGCTGACAGCGTGACCCCTGATCTGACGTTCGCGTCGGCGCAGGTGGTGAAGAACCCGAAGCAGGGTGGCGGTGGCTACGGCGGCGGCCAGCAGCAGGGCGGGGGAGACCCGTGGAACTCGGCGCCGGCGTCCAACGGCTTCGACGACGGCACCCCGCCTCCCTTCTGACCGTCGTATACCCCCAACCCCTACCAGTACCCACCAAACCCCGTTCAGACGCTCCACGGCGCTCCTGGGCGGGGTTTTGACCTACCTACAGCAAGGAGGACACCACACCATGACCACCTGCACCCGCCCACGATGCGACCGCACCGCCAGACACGGACACCCACTCTGCGAAACACACCTCTACGCAGCCGGCATCTACCAACCCCGCGTACCCATCGCCCCGATCCGAGCCCACCTCACCCGCTGCGTCGAGGAAGGAGCCACCCTCACCGGAATCGCCACCGGCACCGGTATTGGCACCGGCACCGTCATGCAGATCATGGGCCACTACGACCGCGACCAAGGCCACGTCTCACACCGCACCGCCCGCAGACTGATGCGAGCAACGGGGGACATGGCCGGACACGTCCCATCGTGGCCGTACACCCGCCGGGTCCGGGCCATGCGCGCTGGAGGGCACAGCAACCTGGATATCGCGACATCGACGGGACTGTCGGTCTGCTGCATCGCTGGCCTCGCCGCCGGCGAATACGACCGACTCCGCACCGACACCGCGGACACCATCCGGGCCAGCTTCGACCGCCTGTCCACCGAGACACGCACGAGCATCGACCAACGCACACTCGCCCACGGGTGGGGCCCGCCGATGCTGTGGGACGACATCGACGACCCGGACGAGTCACACCAGGCACCGACCGGCCGTGTGCACGTGTCCGGGCCGGTACTCGCCGCCATCGGCGTACTGGACACTGCCTACGGCCGCCCGGGCGCGGAGAAAGCCACAGGCGTGTCACAGTCCCTGCTGCGCCACTTCGTCGCGGGCAGTCGCCTGTACACCTCACCGGACACCGCGAGGGCGATCCTCCGCGCCGCTGGCCGCATCCAGCGTCAGGCGGTGGCAGCATGACCGCCCCCACCCTCACGCCCTGCAAGTACGGGCACGACGCCGCCGACCGGTACAAGCTGGCGGGCGGGCACCTGCGCTGCCGGGAGTGCGACCGCATCAGCCGGCTACCGTCCCGACGCCGGGCACGCATCCGGGCGGGGCAGGAGAAGGGGCGGGCCGAGTGGCTGCCCCGAGCCGCGTGCCAGACCGCGGACCCGGACGCTTTCGACATCGGCATGAACGTCAGCAGCGGCACCCCATCGGCCCGCCGCATCGACGGTGTGTGGGACCAGGGCGTCATCTGCGAGTCGTGCCCGGTGGTGCGGGAGTGCGCCGCCGACGCGATCACCATGGGCGACATCGGTGTGGTGCGTGGCGGGGTGCCGGTCGCCGCGCATTGTGATCTGGCGTGGCGCCGCCTGGAGAACGCCGCTCTGACCGCGATGTCCAGGTCGGAGAATCCGGTGGAGACGCGGCGTGTGTGGCGTGAAGCGTGGCACCGCACGGCCCGGAAACGCCGCGCCGCGAAAAAGGCGCCCTGATGTTCCGGATGCAGCGCCGCGCCCTGCTCACCCTCGCCGACACCGGCGCCTGCCAACTATGGCACGCCCAGGCTTTCGTCGACGACGGCTACGCCCTGCCCGCCTGCCACGACCGTGGCCCGCACACCTGCACTGGTGACACGTGCGACGGGTGGTGGCGGTGGTTGCTCACCGATCACGGGCGCCACATGGTGTGGCTGCTGCGGGCCATCGGTGACGAGCTGCGCCTGGACGAGGCACCACCCCTGACCCAACTCGAGATACCGGGAGTAGCCGCATGACGACCTGGACGATGCCCCTGTCCTACGACAAGCCCCCGTTGACGCTGAACCAGCGCGGTCACTGGGCGAAGACGGACCAGCACCGCAAGGCCCTACGCAACGAGGCGATGCTCCGTGCCCGTGCGCTCGACATTCCGGTCAGCCTGCCGCACATCGTCACCCGCCTGCACTACCTCCCACCGGACCGCCGGCGCCGTGACGAGGACAACCTCATCGCCACCGCGAAGCCCCTGTGGGACGGCCTGGTCGACGCCGGGATCGTCCCGGACGACACCAGCGACTACATGACCAAGCTCATGCCGAAGATTCACCCGCCCACCCCGGAGGGGCCGGCCCTCTGGCTCACCATCACGATCGGAGACCCACCATGACCCGCCACACTGTGTGCGATGTTGTCCCGTCCGGCCGGCCCGACCCCCGCGACCCGTACCGGGAAGGGGAGGTGCGCATGCCACACCCGAGGTGTGCGGCGTGCCGGGAGTGGGCCGAAACCCACGGCGCCGACTGGGACGCCGCCGCCGAGTTCTACGACCTGACCCTCGACCACGACGGCGAATGGGTCGACGCCGCATGACCCGGTTCCGACCCCACCCCATACGCCGACCACGCACGTGGTTTCACCGCGCCTTCGGCCGCGCCAGGGGTGTGAGGTCGAGGTCCCGGACCCGCACCGGCACCGTCGGCCAGGACACCCCGTCGTCCTCGACCGTGCCGTCGTACTGACCGCACTCCCAGACCCGCCGGCTACGCCGCCCCTCGCCGCCGGTGCGCATCGGGCGGCCCTACGCCCACGACCGTCTCGTCCGCCGACTCATCGGAGAACTCGAGGAGGTAGGTTCGCCACCCAAGTCACTAGAAGGTCACAATTAGGACACAAAACCAGAACAAGCGAGCGCAACGCCAGCCACAATCCATATACTCAGTTAGGCATCCATGCTTCCAACAAGAAAGGTCAACACCATGGGTCTCGACGACAAGATCAAGAACGCCGCAGAAGACGCCACCGGAAAGGCCAAGGAGGCCGCCGGCGACGCCACCAACAACGACCAGCTTAAGGGCGAAGGCAAGACCGACCAGGCCAAGGCCAGCGTCAAAGACGCCGCCGAGAACGCCAAGGACAAGATCTCCGAAGGCATCAACAAGATCACCGGAAACTAACCGACACTGGGGGCTACGATGGCGAAAACAGACAGCACCACCCCAGCCACGACACGGCAGCGATCGTCCGTCGGACTCGTTGCCACAACCGCGATCGTCGTCGTCGTGGCCATCGCCCTGATCATCCTCATCGGGCAAAATACCGACCAGGTCGACATCGGTTTCCTCGGATGGGAGTTCGCATTCCCCCTTTCCATCGGACTCGTTGTCGCCGCGGTCGGCGGAGCAGTATTCGCTTTCGCACTGTCCGGCCTCATCGCCCTACGACGCAGGAAGCGCTAACCCTCTCCAACCTCACCTCCCCAAGAAAGGGAATATCGTGGATTCGAACACCGTAATCCTCGCCGCAGAGTCGGCCCCGCCACTCGGCTTCATCGGCTGGATCATCGTCGGCGGTCTCGCCGGCTGGATCGGCTCGAAGATCATGGGCACCGACGCGTCCATGGGGATCATCCTCAACATCGTCGTCGGCGTTGTCGGCGGCTTCCTCGGCGGATGGCTTCTGACCCTGTTTGGCGTGGACGTCGCAGGAGGGGGCATAATCTTCAGCTTCATCACCTGCCTGATCGGTGCGGTGATCCTGCTGTGGATCGTCGGCCTTGTAACCAGACGAAAGTAGCTAGGCAAGGAGCATCACCTGCCCCAGTCAGAACCCCCGTGCCAGGTCAGTAGTTACAGCCTGAGACGGGGGTTTTCGCATGCAGCAAGAATTCCCTGACGACCGCGACAGACGACATCCTCACCACCCGAAACCCCGCCACCGTGCGGGGTTCTTCCATTTAGGAGCTCAGAATGACCGACGAAGAGCTGCACTGCATCCTCACCGACCTGACCACCCACCTCACCCAGATGCGCGACGACCGCCGCACCTCCGGACTCAACGCACCATCAGGATCCGGCAACGGAGGCAAAGCACCCACCGGCGGCCGCCCGAAACTCCCATGCAGCACGGACCTTCTCAACTGGGAGACCGAACTCCACTTCGAACTGTCCGAACCGGCAGAGGAACTCCACTCCGACTACCCCGGGCAGTGCTGGCCCACCCCACGCCAGGACCCCACCCGCGGCGACGACAGCGTCGCCTGGGCCCAATGGCTCAACCACCCACGCCACCGCCCCCTCATTCTGCAGAAGGACTGGGACCTCCCGCAGTGGCTTCAGGAGAAAGAGTCGGAGCTGCGGCACATGCTGCACCCCACCGACCCCGCACCCCTCGCGCAGAAGCCAGTGGGGGAGCGAGACCACTACGCCACCGCCGCCCGCACTGCCGCGCTCCTGCGACAGATGGGCTTCACCGTCGACCGCAAGCAGGTGTCCTACTGGGAAACGTCCGGGAGGCTTGCTGGCTACCTCGAGGACGGCGACACCGTCTACAGCCTCGTCGAGGCGCAGGCCGTCGCCGCCGAGTACCGCGACGGCAGAACTGTCTAGACGAATTCGCCGCCTCGCTGATATGATCGAAGCAGCGCTAGTAGCCCCGTCGATCGGTCCCGTGCGGACCGGTCGCCGGGGTTTACTCATGCGCGAGGGGAGTGTGGTGTTCCCCTGTGGTGTTGTGGGCACCGGGCGACGCGTCGAGCCAACTGCTCCGCCGCCCGGTGCAAGGCCCCCCCACGGCGTGGTCATGCCGCGGGGGCCGGCGCGCCCGGGGACTACTCCTGCACCGGGATGTCCGCCACCCCGACGACGTGGAAGTCCTGGTCCACGAGGCTCTTACTCTTCAGCGAGATGTGACCCGACTTCATGCACCGCATGATGTCCGCGAACGAAACGTCGTGACACTTGAACTCCACGACGTCCACATCCTCACCATCGACCAGCCCGCCCGGCTCGGCCCGGTGATCAGGAAGAGTCTCACGATCGACGGCATACACGTACACCGAGTCGTACCCGCCATCCTCATCTACACGCCGGCCATGCTCGGGGAACACGTTGATACCCACGATGTCCCACCGGTCGCGTTCCAGACCCAGTACCTCATGCAGGAACGGGGTCGTGTTCGTGATGTCCTTCTCCAACTGCACCGTGCCCTGCCAGTCATC
Organism: Corynebacterium sp.; assembly: GCF_022712195.1. Taxonomy (GTDB): domain Bacteria; phylum Actinomycetota; class Actinomycetes; order Mycobacteriales; family Mycobacteriaceae; genus Corynebacterium. Next base: position 29,501 of record NZ_JALAGY010000026.1, read on the forward strand.
GAAGTGCGACGGGTCCGGACGATCCATCGGGAACGGCTCCGTCACCCGGATCTGCTCACCCCACACATACTCAGTCACACGATCGTCATCACTCGTCATAGTGAGCTCCTCACAGTAGTGGTAACCCCGACTCGTTTCGCCGGGGAAGCCAGCGTATCCGCCCCCACGGACAAGGACGGTGAAACTCGACAGTGCATTCGAAAACGACCACCGAACGCGGATACGGATGGCGCCACCAACAAACCCGCCAGCGACTCCTCTCCGCCCACAAAGACGGCACCCCCTGCACCTGGTGCGGACAACCCATGCACCGCGACCCGAAGAACAACTTCGACCACGCCCCCCTCGAAGCCGACCACACCAACGCCCTCAAACACCACGGACCCAACGACGCCGACCGGCTCCTCCACCGACGCTGCAACCGCCAACGCCTCGACGGCCGCGACGACCGCCGCCCCAACGGGCCAGAGACCGGCCCCGACTCCGGACGGCCCCGGTTCGACTGGACTGGGATATGTTAGTGTGCCCTAACCCGCCCTCCTCGATAATCCCGAGAGGGTGGGACTCCTGACTCCACCACGGCTCGCCAGTCAGGAACATTTTTTACGCGGGCCCGAAAAGTTTCTCTGACCTGCACTGATGGAGGGAGGTCGTCTGGTGACGGATGATCTGGAGTCGCTGTTCGACCTGGAGACGTTCGAGGCCGGCGGTCGAGACCTGTTCGAGGGGCTGCAGGACGAGCGGGACCCGGTGGATGTCCGGTCGCTGGTGGTGGAGCTGTGCCGGGTGAAGGACCGCTTGGACCGGCTGCACAGGATGGCGTCGCGTGACGATCGGGAGTGGGGTCGGGTCGTCCCGACGGACATGGACGGGGAGTATGTCATGAAGATCGACGGGGTGCTTCGGGAGCTGCGGCAGACGGAGATCGTGTATAAGCAGCTCATGGCTGAGATCACTCGGAGGAGGTCGGAGTATGACGACGATGACTCTGACGAGTCGGGAGGACTCGACGACCTCTGAGGACTTCCCGGGCCTGACTGGGAAGCAGACGCCGCTGATCCTGCGGGAAGCCCCGGGGGACCACGAGCATGGGCGGAAGAACATCGAGCTGTCTCGGCGTGCGGGCGTGAAGCCGATGCCGTGGCAGGTGTCGGAGATCAATGCGATCAACGCGACCGGGAACGATGGTCGATGGGTGCACTCCGATGCGGTGCTGATCTGCCCCCGGCAGAACGGCAAGTCACTGGTCGTGGCGTTGGTCGTGCTGTATCGGGTCTACATCCTCCATCAGAAGGTGTTGTTCACCGCCCAGCAGTGGACCACCGCGAAGGAGCTGTGGGATCAGACGTGGAAGATCATCCGCTCCCGCCGGTTCCTTTCCAAGGAGCTGGAGTCGAAGTCGTGCTCCCAGGGGCGCGGGACGTTCAAGCTCAAGGGTGGGGGAGAGGTCGTGTTCACGACCCGGTCTCCGGACGCTGGTCGCGGCCTGACGAAGGTCGACCTGATGGTATTCGACGAGGCGTATAACCTCACGGATCCGGAGATCGCGGCGTTGGCGTTCCTGTCGCAGGCGGCGGATGACCCGCAGGTGTTCTACATGTCGTCGTCGGTGCACCGGGAGTTTCGGCAGCACCAGAACGGTCAGGTGCTGTCGGCGATGCGTGCTCAGGCGATCGACGCGTGGGACGAATCGGACCCGGTGTACCTCTCGGAGTATGCAGCCCCGGATTCGATGGACCCGGAGGCTGAGGAGACGTGGCAGACGGCGAACCCGTCCTATGGTGTGATCGCTACTGAGGCGAAGATGAAGCGCATCATGCGCCGCATGACGACCGAGGCCGGCCGGATCAACTTCGGGGTGGAGGCCCTCGGCTGGGGGCTGTGGTTCGAGGATGGTTCTGGTGGCGATGACTTCGCGCCGGTGCTCTCTGCAGAGGAGATCGCCGGCATGACGGTCGATGCGGTCGACGTGCACAAGCTGGCCGGTATCAAGGTGGTCATCGACGCGTCGCCGGATCGGTCGAAGTGCGCGGTCGCTCTCGCCGGTCGCCGCGGCAAGGATGTCTACGGGCATGTCGGCTACCTCGGTCCGCTGGCGACGGAGGACGTCGTCGCGGTGGTGATGGACATCTGCGAGCACGTCGACCCGGACGAGATTCTGGTCGACGACAGGAACCCCGCGTGGTCGGTTGCGGAGGCTCTCGACCGCGATGGCGTCGAGGTGACGAAGCTGACGTACGCGAATATCAAGCACGCTACGAGCGCGTTCCTGCAGGGCAGGACGGATGGCCTGTGGCACTTCACGGATCCTCACGGTCTTGTGGCGCAGGCGTTCGATCACGCGCAGCTGAAGGAGAAGGACGGGCAGGTCCGGTGGACCGCCGGCGACGGAACGATTTGTCAGCTCACGGCCGTCGACTACGCGATGTGGTCGGCGGCAGGTGCGGAGCCGATCCGGCCTGCCGGTCGCCGCTCGTCGGCCGCGGCCCGTGGGATCAAGTCCAGGCAGGGTGCGCTGGCGATGAGTTTCTAGCAGGAGGGAGGTGGACATGCCCAGGGAGATGGGATATGCCCGCCCGGTGTCCACTGGGGCGGCGTCGGTGGCCCGCCAGTCGTCGGAGGACAACTGGGACCTTCGGTGGCCGCAGTCGATCCGTACGTACACCAAGATGAGCCGTGAGGACTCGCAGGTGAAGTCGGTGCTGAAGGCTGTGATCCAGCCGATCAGCCGCACACCGTGGCGGCTCGCGCCGAACGGGGCCGACGAGGAGGTCACGCGCATCATCGCCGAGGATCTGAACCTGGTGGTGCAGGGTGAGGCTCTGGACGACCCGATCATTCGTACGCCGCGGCGTGCGTCGTGGAACCAGCACCTCCGCAGGGCTCTGAAGTGGCAGCTCGTGTACGGGCACGCGTTCTTCGAGCTCGTCTTCGACGACGCGTCGGCGACGGAGGATGGGCTGACCCACCTGAGGAAGATCGCGCCGCGTCATCCTGACACGATCAGCAAGATCAACGTGGCATCCGACGGTGGCCTGGAGAGTATCGAGCAGCGCTCGGTGGGGAAGCTGACGTCAGTGACGATCCCGGTGGACCGGCTGCTCGCGTACCGCCTGGACGATGACGCTGATGACTGGGTCGGCGAGTCCATGCTCCGGGCCGCGTACAAGCACTGGCGGCTCAAGGATCAGTTCCTCCGACTCGAGGCTACGGTCTTGGACCGCAATGGCATGGGAGTTCCTGTGTCGAAGTCTGGATTCGAGCCGACGGATGAGGACATGCAGCGTCTGGAGGACATCGTCACTGGACTCCGGTCGGGCGATTACGCCGGCGCTGTGGTGAAGAACGACGAGCTCCTCGAGATCAAGGGGGTGTCGGGGCAGCTGGTGTCGCCGCGTGAGGCGATCAGCTACCACGACTCGCAGATCGCCCGTACGGCACTCGCGCACGCCCTGAACCTCGATGGTAAGGGCGGCAGCTACGCCCTTGCCGAGGTGCAGATGGATCTGTTCTTCCAGTCGCTCAACGAGATCGCTGGGCAGGTGGCGGAGACGGCGAATCAGCACCTCGTCCGGGACATGGTGTTCGCTCTGACGGGTGATTCGTCTGGCCCGTTCCCCCGCATCGTGTTTGACACGATCGAGGCGAAGAAATCCCTGTCGCCGCAGGACATGGCGGCTCTGCACAATGCGTATCTGCTGAGTGACGGGCCGAAGACGGAAGCGCACATTCGCAGGTCGTATGACCTGCCCGCGGAGGATCGCCCCGATTTCACGGGCTCCCCCGACCCCGAGGAGGACACATGAAAACGTGGTACAAGCTCGCCAGAGCCACCGCAGGCGGTGCTGAGCTTCTTATCTTCGACGAGATCGGCCTGTGGGGTGTGGACGCCCGCATGCTCACCCAGGATCTCCTCGACGTCGGCACCGATGATCTCACCGTCCGGATCAACAGCCCGGGCGGTGATGTCTTCGAGGGCATCGCCATCATGAACGCGCTGCGGGCCCACCGCGGCCACGTCACCGCGGTGGTGGAGGGGCTGGCCGCGTCGGCCGCGTCCGTCATCGCCGTCGGCGGTGCAAACCGGGTGGTGATGCGGCCGCAGGCCGAGCTGATGATCCACGACGCCTGGGGCTTGGCTATGGGCAACGCTGCCGAGATGGACTCCATGCGTGACCAGCTGGACCGCACCAGCGACAGTCTCGCCGCCGTATACGCCGACAAGGGCGGCGGCACCGCTGAGGAATGGCGTCAGGCGATGCGCGACGAGACCTGGATGTCCGCCGAGGAGGCGGTATCCGCCGGGCTCGCTGATGCTGTCGAGGATGCCCGCGAGGATGACGTCCCCGAGGTCGTCGCAGCCCACTCCGGCCGCGTCTTCGCCCTCGCCAAGAAGTTCAATCACAGCCGCCGGGCCGAGGCATCTCGCCCGGCGATCATCAATCCGGCCACCGCGGCCGGGAAGGAGACCGACATGCCTCTGATGAAGGAAGTCGCCACCCGCCTCGGCCTCGCCGCCGAGGACGTGGACGAGACCACCGTGCTCGCCGCCCTGGACGAGGTCCTCGCCGAGCAGGGGGAGATCCCCGCCGCGGGAGAGTCCACCAGGCCGGCAGAGGACATCGCCGGCGACGAGGAGGAGGATCCCACCCCGGACGGCGAGTCCGACGAGGCAGGGGAGACCCCCGCCGACGACGAGCCGGGGGAGGACGACGAGGAGTCCGACGACGACGATACGGTCGTCCATCTCGACAAGGCCGTCTACGAGGACCTGCTGTCCCGCGCCGCCGCCGGTGACGCTGCCGTCGAGCAGGACAAGGCCGCCCGCGCCGCCGCCCTCATCGAGGACGACGGCATCAAAGCCGGCCGACTGCTCGGCTGGCAGCGGCAGGCCTGGGTCGACCGTGCCACCGAGGACTACGACAAGACCAAGGCCGCGCTGATGAAGCTGTCGCCTGGGTCGGTCAACGTCTCGGAGACCGGCCGCGGCGGATCCGATGAGGACCGCGAGACCAACGAGAAGGCGGCGATGAAGGCCGCTGCGAACAAGGCCCGCTTCGCCATGAAGCCGACCGTCTGACAATCAGAAGGAGACAGCATGTCTAACCCCACATTCTCTACCGGCGACCTGACCCGTAAGGCGGGCGCCCGCATCAGCAAGTTCCACCTCGTCAAGGAGGACGGCGACAACACCGTCATCTACAACGACGCTGGCACCTTCCCGTTCGGTGTCATCACCGAGTCAGCTGCCCCGGATGAGGGCCGAGAGGAGGACTACCTCGCCCACGGCCTGCCCGAGCTGATCCGCGTCGGCACTTCCCAGCGGGTCGTGAACATCGACACGAACGGCACCATCGCCGCCGGTGCCGACGTGTACGCCGCGGCCGACGGCAAGGTGTCTGCCTCCGGTTCAGTCAAGGTCGGCATCGCTGACCGAGCGACCGCCGGCACGCTGACCCGCGTGCACCTGTTCCATCCGTCCGCACTCGTCGGGGCTTCCGGCGGGGCTGAGGGAAACTGACCCATCCCGGGGAGGATCGCTTCCCGGGAGACGACACATACCCCGCTGAATAGGCGGGCACCGCGCATACGCACCCCCAGTCCTGGGCCTACAGGGCGTGGGGGTTTTCTCATGCCCCAAGCCTTTCCTGAGGAGGAATAATGGCCCAGCACATCACGTCGGCGTTCGGCAACGACACGCTGACCGTCGACCAGATGGTGAAAGACCCGACCTTCATCCAGGAGCGCGTCATCGAGAACCTCGACGGCGCGTTCCTCGAGGCGGCACTGTTCCGCAACGGTGGCACCAACGACGGCGTCGTCGCCGTCCGCGAGGCCGCCGCACCGTTCCTCAACGATGACGCTGAGGACGTCGCAGAGTTCGCCGAGATCCCGGTCTCCGACATCAACCGCGGCAAGCTGCGGTCGATCATCGGCCACAAGACCGCCCTCGCGATCCGCATCTCCTGGGAGATGCAGCGCTTCAACCGGATCGACATGCTGTCCCAGCAGATCACCGCAGCGCAGAACACGATGGTGAAGAACGGCGTCGAGGCCACCCTCAACGCCTTCCGCTCCGCGGACACCCCCGAGCTCGCCGTCGGATCCGACTGGGAGTCCAACGACGCCAACCCGATGCTCGACATCCGGCAGGCCAAGCGGATGATCTCCACCGCCAAAGCCCCGGACCGCGACGACGTGCTGATGGGCTACAAGCCCAACATCCTCGTCGCCAACGACGCGACCATCGACCTTGCCCTGTGGCACGAGTCGGTGCAGAAGTTCTACCGCGGCAACATCGCCTCGGAGAACCCCGTCTACACCGGCATCACCCCACAGACCATCGGCGGCCTGCAGGTCGTGACCTCCCAGTACATCCCCGAGGGGGAGGCGTACATCATGGAGTCCGGCACCGTCGGCTTCACCTCGGATGCGCAGCCCCTCACCGTCACCCCGGTGTACTCCCCGGGCGGGGAGAACGGATTCGGTGGGCCGACCCAGTCCTGGCGGTCTGACCTGTTCCGCCACCGCGTCATCGCCGTGGACAACCCCCGGGCCGTCGTGAAGCTGACCGGGATCGAGGCCTGATCGACATGGCCCTGGTCCTGAAGCATCACTGGCACCCGACCGTGGACGGCCGGGTTGTCCGACATGCTCCGGGGGACCGGCTGCCGGCAGACCACCCGAAGCGGGGATGGATGCTGTCTCACGGCATCGCCGTGGATGAGGACGACGTCCCCGCCGTGGAGACCCCGGAGCCGGAGCCCGCGCCTGCGGAGCCTGAACCATCGGACGACGCGGCGGAGGAGAAGGCCAAGCGGCCGAGCAAGGTCGCGAAGCTCGAGGCGTGGCAGGACTACGCCCGGTCTCGCGGCGTCGACCCGAAGGGCATGAAGAAGGAAGAGCTCATCGCCCGCTTCATCTGAGAGGGGTGAGCGTCCATGCCGACTGTAGGCATCGACTACTTCGAAGCCCGTTTCCCCCGTCGGCTCAACCGAGCGGAGAAGACCCGTGCCGAGGTTCTGCTCGGGGATGCTGCCGAGGTGATCGAAGCGTCGTTCCTCGCCGTGGGCGAGGACCTCGCAGCCGCTCTCCAGCGGCGGGAGTTCCTCATCACCTACCGGCGGGTCATCGTCGAGATGGTGGGCGCGGCAATCACCGTCGGAGGGGACGCGAAACGCCGATCGCGCAGCGTGTCTGCTGGCGCGGTGAGTGAGTCGTACACCTGGGCCGATGATGTGTCGACCGCGTGGGTCGGAGTGGAGTTGACCGACGAGCAACGCCGAGACCTCGGCCTGCCGGTCGGCGGCAGATCCCGCGGCCGGTTCCCCCGCGCACCGCGGTGGCCGGAACGGAGGATGTAGATGTGGGACACCCCGCTACGGGTCGTGAAGCCCGCGGTCGTCGCCGACGACTACAGCCCAGGCCGGCCCACCCTTGACCCCGACAACGGCGCCACCGTCCTCGACGAGGAGCACTTCGTTGAGTGCCAGCCGGTCGAACTGGTGGAGGAGGACGCCGGGGGCACACGGGTACACACTCGAACCTCCTGGCGGATCATCACAAGACCTGGCGAGCACATCGAGGGCCTGGAAGCGACGGACGGTGTCCTCGTCGACGGCATCGACGGAGTGCTCGAGGTCGTCGGCGAGGTGGGCGAGTTCGTCCACCCGACTCACGGTCACGACGAGCTGACCGTCACGAGATGGAGGGGATGACATGGGAAACGTACAGCTCGACGCTGACGAAATCTTCACCCTCGCGAACACGGACCCACGGGTCCGCGCCGCGGTGAAGAAGAGGGGCGCCCAGATCGCGTCCCGGACCCGTAAAGAGCTGTCGCGGGCTGGTATCGACGCCCCGGTGTCGATCCGTGAGCGGACGCTCGCCACCGGACGCGCCACGGTGGACGTGGTCGCGGCAGCCCCTGACGGCACAGAGCGCAGGGTCAACAAGATCCTGCGGCGCGCTGGACGTGAGGGGAGGGGGAGAGGATGAGCGCCGCCGACGTGCTGAAACAGACGATCGACGTCGCTGCCGAAGCCTTCCCCGGCATGTGGGTCGCGGACCACCTGCCGCCCCTGACCGAGATGGACGACAACCTGCCGTGCATCGTCATCGACGTGCTTCCCGGGCAGACGCGACAGACCGCGTGGAACGGAGATGAATTCCCCGTCCTCCTGGACGAGGTCGCTCTCGACGTCGAGGTATTCGCCCGGTCCCGTGGTCAGGCCTTCCCGGTGGCGCAGAAGCTCCGGCAGGTCCTGTACCAGCTGCCGCACATCGCCACCACTGACGTGGCGACAGTCGACTGTCCCGAGCTCGTCACTCGCGAGGACCTGAACCCCAGGGTGAAGGTCCTCGGCGCCGAGGCCGAGCTGACGAAACGCTAGACCACCAATCCGAAACTGACCCCCGTGGGATCGTCCTGCGGGGGTTTCACGATCCATGAGGAGGATCAACATGGCTGAGCAGGAAATGCTCCAGGGAACCAACCGCGATGCTGTGCGCGTCGCGCTCACCGGTGCGGTGCGTACCGCCCCGATCGGAACGCCGATCGTCGGCACTGACGAGAAGTACGACTCCACCGTCCACAAGCAGGAGGGCTACCTGTCCTCCGACGGCGTCGAGGTCAGCTTCGACGAGAACCGTCAGGACTTCATCCCGTGGCAGGAGGCCTCCGCGGTCCGCACGGACATCATCGAGGCCACCACCGGCATCCAGTACACGATGTGGGAGACCGGCCCGGGCAAGCTCGCCGAGTACCTCGGCGTGCCGCAGTCCGAGATCCAGGACATGGAGCACGGCGGCGTCGGCTTCTTCACCGGCGGCCTGCCCGAGTTCGATTCGGTGCAGACCATCGTCGACATGTTCGACAAGGGCAAGCACCAGCGCACCACGTTCCTGAACACCCAGATCGCGGAGCGTGGCGGCATCACCATGAACAAGGAGGGCGTCTACGGCCTCCAGATCACCCGCAACGTCTACCCGGCCGGCAACGAGTACGCCGACACCGAGCCCGACGCAGTGGGCAATACCGCCTGGTGGGAGTTCAACAAGAACTGGAAGGACGCCAGCGAGATCTCCACCGGCACCGACGGCACCACCCCGGTGACCATCGGCTCCGGCGCGGTCCCGGACGCCACCGAGGGCGAGGCCTACAGCCACCGCTTCACCGTGTCCGGCGGCACCGCCCCCTACGGCTGGTCCGTCTCCGCCGGGTCACTGCCCGACGGCCTGACCCTCGCCGACAACGGCCAGGTGTCCGGCGCCCCGACCGAGGCCGGCGACTTCGAGTTCACCGTCCGCGTCGACGACCGCAACGGCCTGTACGCCTCCCGCGCCGTCGAGCTGACCGTGGAGGCCGGTGACGGCCAGGGGGAATGACATGGCCGGGGGAGCAGTCCTACCCCGGCCCTGACCTGTACCCGACCGACCCGAGTGAGGAGGCCTGATGGCTGACTACGAGAAGATCAACTGGCGCAACGGGGAAGAGGGCGGCACGCCCACCTCCGCGGCCAACTTCAACCACATGGACGACGGCATCGCGACGGCGGCACAGGCTGCTGCCGACGCTCAGTCGGCCGCGGCGGCTGCCCAGTCCGCTGCGTCCCGGGCACTGACCCCGGACTCCACGCTGGACATGACGAAAATCGGCGAGACCACGGGCTACTCCCGTGACCTGATGCGCGTCGAATCTGCCGCAGCCGCACGGACGCACCTCGGCGCGGGTACGTCGTCCCTGACGATCGGCACGACCGGGAACACGGCCGCCGCCGGCAACCACAAGCACAGCTACAACGACCTGGAGGACCGACCGACCATCCCCGATGTGTCCGGCCTGGTGTCCCAGGAGGACTTCGACGCGCTCGCGGCACGAGTCGCAGCACTCGAAGCCGCCGCCGAGCCCGGCGAGTAGCACGCTGCACCACGGGTGTGGGGTGCGGGGAACCCTGTCAGGTCCTCGCCCCGCACCCCTCACTTTTCGCCTGCGTAAGCGGACCTGACACACCAACTTTCTAGGAGGACCTGACATGTCCAATCTCAACCTGACCGAACTGCTCGCACAGCGCGCCGAAGCCACCGGCGCCCAGGAGGGCCGCGTCCCCTTCGACTTCGAGGCCACCGCCGGACCGAAGAAGGGCGAGAACCTCACCTTCACCGTCCGCGACCAGATGACCTTCACCGACGAGGACTGGGACGACCTCAACGACATCCGCGACGACGACGGCACCCTCGAGGACGTCGCCGTCTTCTGGATGGGCGAGGACGAGTGGGACCGCTTCGTCGAAGCGGGCGGCACCCCCGCGATGATCGCCTTCATCATCCAGGAGAAGGCGAAGCGGGAGCAGGAGGCTGACAGCTCCGGACGCCCTACACGGCGCAATCGCTCGCAGCGTCGCACGGCGGCGCGGAAGCGCTAGAGGCCGCCCTCGAGCGCTGCTACCACCGTGACGTCATGGCCGAGTACTGGCGCGGGGAGATCACCCTGCGAAAGCTGCGGGTGCTGACCGAGGGTCTGCCCCAGGTTGGGCCGCACACCCGCCACCAGACCAACGGCATCGAGTACTCCTACTCGGACTCGATGCTGTGGATCCTGATCTGGGCCGTGTGGGTCAACACCGTCAGCGCCCGGCAGGTCGCCGGTGACAAGAAGGCGAAGATGCCTGCCGACAAGATGCCGACGTACCCGTGGACCAAGCCGGAGAAATCCGGGGGTCAGGGGCTGTCCGGCGATCTCGGCGACTACGACCAGGGCGAAGTCCTGGACTGGCTCGACAATCTGTAGGAGGTCCCATGTCCGAGGTCTGGGTGCCCGTGCTCGCGAGCATGAAGGGCTTCATCGCCGAGGTGAACAAGGGCGCCGGTCAGGCGTCCAAGTCCGCCGGAGCCGTCCTGGAACGGGACCTCGGGGAAGCGGGAAAGCGCGGCGGCAAGTCCGCCGCCGAGTCGCTCGCCCAGCAGATGGGGCAGGCGTCGTCGAAGGTCGCGGCCGCCCGGAAGAAGGAGGCGGCCGCAGCATCGGACCTCCGGGTCGCCGAGGAGCAGCTCGACCAGATCCGTAAGCGCGGAGACGCATCCTCCGGCCAGATCATGGCCGCCGAGGCGAAAGTGGAGGACGCCCGCCGCCGGCAGGAGTCCGCATCCACCCGTCTCGGCGCTGCGGAGAAGGACCTACAGGCCGTGCGTGACGGTGGCGAAGCTCGCACGTCGAGCGTCGTCACCGCCGAGAACAAACTTGAAGACGCACGGCTGAAGGCCGAGGCGGCGTCCGACAAGGTCGCCGTGGCCGAGCAGAAGGCTCAGGACGCCCGGGATGCTTCCCTGGCGGCCACGCAGAAGGCCGAGGGCGCCGAGGTTCAGCTCGCCCTGGCGAAGGCCGAGCACGGAGAGTCCTCGAAGCAGGCCACCGCCGCGGAGAAGGAGCTCGAGCGGGCCCGCAAGCAGGCGGACACGGCCACGGTCGCTGCGGAGAAGGCAGAGGGGCAGGTGAGCCGTGCCCGCGCCGATTCGCAGTCTGCGACGGAGTCCGCGGAGGTCGCCGAGCTGAGTCTCGCGGCCGCGCAGGAGAAGTCCGCCGAGGCCGCCCGTAAGGCGGGAGATGCGGCGAGCGAGGCGGCGGGGGAGACCCGTGCCATGAGCTCGGAGCTCGCCGGCGCTGAGCCGGCAGCCGAGGGGCTGTCCCTCGGGCTCGGTGACCTGGCGAAGAACGCCGGACTCGCCGCAGCGGCCTTCATGGGCGTGCAGGGGATCGGTGACACGATCTCCGCCGGATTCTACAAGGTGTCGGCCATCGAGGACACGACGGCGTCCCTGGGGATCCTGATGGGCTCCGCAGACGAGGCGTCCACCCTGATGGACGATCTGACCGAGTCCAACATGAAGACCCCGTACTCGTTCGACGCCTGGTCCGAGGCAGGAAAGAACCTGGTCGCTTTCGGCCTGGAAGCTGAGGACGTCACCGACACCGTCATGGCGCTCGGTGAAGCCGCGGCCGCCTCCGGTAAGGGCGAGCAGGCCCTGGCGTCGATGGGTGACGCGTGGGGCAAGGCCGCAGCGTCCGGCAAGATCAGCATGGACCTGATCAACTCCCTCGCCCAGGGCGGCGTCAACGGGCTGACGATCCTCGCCAACCACTTCGACGTCACCACCGAGGAGATGCAGAAGATGATCTCCGGCGGCACGGTGCCGATGGAGGAGGCGTTCGACGCCCTGACGACCGGGATCATGGAGGGGTCCGACGGTATCGCCGGGTCGACGATGGCGATGACCGGCGTCATGGACGAGATGTCGCAGACCACCTCCGGCCAGCTCGGCCTGCTGAAAATGTCGTTCGTCAACCTCGCGGGCGACATCATGAAGCTGCTGATGCCGGCCATCAAGACCCTCGCCTCGGCGGGGTCGAACTTGATCGGCGTCATCCGTGGCCTGATCTCCGACTTCCTCGAGGGCGAGGGCGTCATGGGCGCATTCCGTAGCGTCCTGGGCACTCTGTCGCCGATCATGAAGCCCCTGGCCGCCGCCGTCGGCGCGGTGACCGCAGCACTGGGCCTGATGAAGCTCGGGATGCTGGCGCAGGCTGGCGCCACCGGCATCGCCACGAAGGCCACGACACTCTTCCGCGGCGCGCTGAACCTCCTGGTCAAGCACCCGATCGTCGCGGCTATCGCCGCGGTGGTGGGTGCACTGACCTGGTTCTTCACCTCGACCGAGACCGGCCGGGCCCTGTGGGAGAAGCTCATGGACGCGCTCAAGGGCGCGTGGTCCTGGCTCACCGGAACTTTCGCCCCGGTTTTCGACTGGATCGGCGAGAAGTTCGGACTGCTCAAGGCCGCGTGGGAGGAGATCACTGCGGCCTTCTCCGGCGGCGACTGGGGCACCGGTGCCCTGACCGCACTGGTCGGGGCGGACAACGCTGAGTGGATCGTCAGCACCGTCGAGCGCGTCGGTGACGCTCTCGGCACCGTATGGGACCTGCTCAAGCAACTGCCCGCCCTCGCCGGCGGGGTGTGGGACATCCTGTTCAACGGGGACTACACCGGCCTGCCCTTCGGACTCGAGGAAGACAGCGGCATCGTCGACTTCCTGTTCAGGCTGAGGGACGCGGCCATGACCGTCGGCGGAATCCTCAAGGACACCCTCGGCGGCGCCCTGTCGTCACTGTGGGACGCCCTCAAGAACGTCGGCGGGTCCGTGCTCGAGGTCGGCAAGGCGCTCGGCGGCGCGTGGATCGACGCCCTCAAGTCCGGGTGGGAAGCCGTCACCAGCCTGTGGGAGGGACTGCGGAAGCTGTGGGACGTCCTGTCCCCGCTGCTGCTGCCGGTCCTGAAGATCGTCGGCGCCGTCGTCGGCGGTGTCGTCCTCGGCGCGATCATGGCCGCGGCGAAGGCCTTCGAGTTCATCGCAGGGGTCGTGAAGATCGCGGCCGGAGTATTCTCCTGGCTGGTCGACACCGTGATCGTCCCGCTGATCGGATGGTTCGGCGACCTCGCCGAGTTCCTCGGCGGGGCGCTGTCCGGCGCGTTCTCCGGGTTCGGAACCCTCGTCGAGGGCATCTGGACCGGGATCAAGTTCGCGTGGGAGTCGATCCTGAAGCCCGTCTTCGACGCCCTGTGGACCGTCGTGTCGACCACCCTCGGGGTAATCGGCACGATCATCCTCGCCCCGCTGCTCCTGGCGTGGGAGGTCCTGTCCTGGGGCATCAGCGCGGCGTGGGAGAACATCATCAAGCCGGCGTGGGACGCTCTGTCCACGGTGATCAGCTGGCTGTGGTCTAGCGTGCTGCAGCCGATCTTCGGCTACATCGGCAGCGCATGGTCCCTGCTCGGCAGCGCGATCCGCGCCATCTACGACTCGGTCATCAAGCCGGCGTGGAATGCCGTCGCCTCGGCGGCGAGCTGGCTGTGGAACACGATCCTCTCGCCGATCTTCTCGAGTAGCGGCACCGGATGGTCGAATCTCGGATCCGGCATCCGGTCCGTCTACGACTCGGTCATCAAGCCGGCGTGGGACTCGGTCGCCACCGCCATCCAGTGGCTGTGGAACACCATCTTCTCCCCGGTCGTCGACCGGATGAAGGAAGCCTGGTCCGGTCTCGGATCCGGCATCCGGTCGGTCTACGACTCGGTGATCTCCCCGGCGTTCGACGCGCTGAAGAACGGCCTGTCGAAGGTACGCGACTTCTTCGGCACCGTCGTCGACGGCATCAAGGGAGTGTGGGAGCGACTTCGCTCTATCCTCGCCAAGCCGATCAACTTCATGATCCGCGAGGTGTACAACGGCGGCATCCTGAAGGCGTGGAATACCATCGCCGGTTTCCTGCCCGGGCTCAAGGAGGCGCAACCAGCCAAGGAAATTCCTGGGTACGCCACCGGTGGCCGGATCTCCGGCCCCGGAACCGGAACCTCGGACGATGTTCTGATGTGGGGCTCCAACGGCGAGCACATGTGGACCGAAGCCGAAGTCCAAAAGGCCGGCGGCCACGGCGCGATCTACGCCATGCGCGAGATGATCGCGCAGGGCGACGCCTTCACCTTCGATGGCCACGGCGGACTGGTCAGCCTGCCGAACAAGGTAGACAACGACGCCGGCGACCTCGCCGGCGCCGCACCAGGCCTGTTCCTCCCCGCATTCGCCAAGGGCGGAGAAATCCGCCCCGAGTGGGAGTCGCAGCTCGAGCGCGGCCATGCGTACGCCCAAAAGGTCGCCCCCGGGCCGTACGTGCTCGGCGGAAGCTCCGGCGGCGCGCCGGGTGGTCCGACGGACTGCTCGGGGTTCATGTCAGAGATCGCCGATGTGATCATCGGCGGTCCCGGCGGGACACGTCAGTGGGCAACGTCGACGTTCCCCGGCCCCCAGGTCGGCGCGTGGGACCGGGGCCTGGGACCGGGCTTCTCGGTCGGTATCCACGATGATCCGGGTGGGCCCGGCGGTGGTCACACTGCTGGCACTCTGTCTGCGGTCGGGAAATTCTCGGCGGTCAACGTGGAGTCCGGTGGTGGTACCGGCCAGGGCGCGACCTACGGTGGCGCTGCGGTCGGTGCGGACCACTCGCAGTTCCCCGACAAGTGGCACCTGAAGATCGGCGCGGACGGCGCTTTCGAGTCCGGCGGCGGCGGAGGTGGCCCGTCACCTGCGGAGAAGTCCTCGTACCTCCGCGACAAGGTCAAGGACATCTTCGATGAGCTGCTGAACCCGATCAAGGCCTCGTTCGCTTCGGCAATCGGGGAGCCCCCGCCCGAGTGGCTGGGGATTCCTCCGGAGGCGATGTCGAGGACTAAGAACAAGACGATCGACTTCCTGTTCGATCGGATCGAGGATCTCGGTAGCCTCCTCGGCGGCGCGTACAACAAGGCCAAGGACATCGGCTCGGCGATCGCCGACGGTGTGTCCTCGGCAGCGAGCTGGGTCGGGGACAAGGCAACCGGTCTTTTCCGTGACAAGGGCGGCTGGATCCCGAACGGGATGTCCATCGTCCGCAACGAGACCGGCCGGCCGGAGGCTGTGCTCAACTGGGAGCAGGTCGAGGCGATCAAGAAGATGATCGACCACTTCGGCGTCGGGTACTCACCCGTCGCGGAGGCGGAGAAGATCCTGCGGAACCCGACCGAGGGTGGGTCCACTCCTCAGGAGGCCGTGCAGGGCGGCACCCAGGTAGCCCAGCACGTCTTCGCTGAGGAGATGGGCGACAAGTCCGCCCTGGAGCACGCCACGGACGCGGTGTTCGACTTCTTCGGCATGGGTGACAGCCTGACGAAGAAGCTGGTCACCACCCCGGCGAATGAGTTGGCACCGATGCCGGACTGGTACACCAAGGACCAGGGCGGCGACGCGGAGTCCACCGCGGTCGACACGGCCACCGCGGCCACGACGGCGTCCGACGTGTCGGGCGCTGGCGTGGTGATGGAGGATCTGACCACGACGGATGACCTGCAGGTCACCGCCGAGGTAGAGCCTGCTGCTGTGGCGGCCGCGACGGCTCCCGTGCCTGCGGTTGCAGGACAGTCAGAGTCGCTAGTGGTGGATCTCGACGAGATCGACCCGGACCGGCACAAGAAGCCGTCGGGCGGCCCCGAGGGGTACGTCTACGGCATCGTGCAGTCGGCCCAGGACCACGGTCTGCCCGCGTCGGGAGCGAGAATCGGCGTCGCCACCGCTCTGGTGGAGGCGGGCGACCCGCTGCAGATGTGGGCGAACAACGCGGTCCCGGAGTCGCTGAACTACCCGCACGATGCCGTCGGGTCTGACCACGACTCGGTCGGGCTGTTCCAGCAGCGTGACAACGGGGCGTGGGGCACCGTCGCCCAGCGCATGGACCCGTATGACAGTGCGGGGATGTTCTTCGACGCGATGCTGCAGAAATTCCCGAACTGGGAGTCCATGGACCCCGGCGCTGTGGCGCAGGGCGTGCAGGTCTCCGCGTTCCCCGACCGGTACGCCACGAAGATGGGGAGGGCCGAGCAGCTCGTCATGGAGGCCGGCCTGTACGACTCCGGCGGCACCCTGCCGCCCGGAGCCCTCGCGGTGAACCTCAGCGATTCCCCGGAGCACGTCTTCACCGACGACGCGATGGAGAATTTCGTCGACGCGACCGGCGACATGAAGGTCGCCGCGGCCGACCTCTCGGACTCCGCAGAGCCCGAGGGGCCGGTCATCGCCGCACCCGAGGTCGAGGCCCCGTCCATCGACGACCGCGACGACGACACGGGACGCCCCGTCTACGTCGTCGTCAACGTCGACGGTGACGAGGTCCTCGCCAAGCGGGTCGACGACGTTGAGGACCAGGTCGAGATCAACACCGCCGAGCTCAAGAAGCAGAAGACGGCCCGCCGGGCTGTCGATGCCGGAGTCAGGCTGCTGACGTAAGGAGGTGATCCGGTGGATCAGATGCAGGTCGATCTCACCGACCGGTGGGGCATCCAGTGGGCACTGACGGGCAACGCCCCCGGCCGCCCCGGGGTGCACCTGATGGGGCCGGTAGGCCTGGCGTCACCGATCCAGGTGACCGCCAGGCAGACCACCTCCCAGGTCGGGGTATCCGCCGTCTCGTGGAAATCGGAGCAGATGGAGGCCACCTGGAAGATCGGCTTCCGCGGCGACGACCAGCCGCTTTCCGAGACCTGGGCGATGTTCCTCCGAGGGCTGACCCCACTGGTGCCGTCCACCCTGCGGGTGAAGGTCCCCAAGCGTGGCATCCTCACCTGCCCGGTGGTGAGGACATCCGTCGACCCCGAGCCAGACAAGAGCCCGTACACCCGAGGGCTGAAATCGCTGATCGTCGACATCCCCGTCACCTCGTACCAGGGGTGCTGGCACGGGGAGACCGTGTCGCACCGCGGCCCGTCGACCCTCGCGAACTCGGGTGACCTGCCGTCCTGGCCGGTGGTGCAGTGGTCCGGCGCTGGCGCGTCGGTCACCGCCCCCGGCATCGGCGAGGTCGCCCTACCGGACACCGGCGGCCGCACCGCGGTCCTGGAGACCGACCCCGCATTCGCGTCCCGAGTGACGGTCGACGGGGTCGACGCCCCCGACCTGTGGCGCGGCATGCGGGGCCGGTTGTTCCCCGCACCGGTGGACGCCCACAGCACCGCCCGTTGGACGTTCGACGGGTGCGTGGGACGTCTGACCTCACGGCATTCACACATGTGGAGGTGGTGACATGGACGCCACAGTGCTCGACATCCCGGACACGTTCGACTGGGAGTCGTGGCAGGCGGCGCGCCGGGCCGAGCATGCGCTCGGCGCCCGGACGATCTGGCTGGCCGACAATCAGATGGTGCCGGTGTGCTCACTGTCGGGATTCCTGCAGGGGTCGTACGGCGACAAGGCCAACGCAGCCGGGGCAATCAACCTCACCCTGCCGGGCGATCACTCGGCGGTGCCGACGCTGCTCATGGCTGACGGCGACGGTGCCACGGACCCGAACGCGCTTCTCAGTCAGTGGTTCTGGATCATCGTGGAGACCGCGCACTACCGGGTGGCGTACCGCCTGGCAGAGCTGGAGCTGATCCAGACCGACACGGTGTCCTCGGTGACGGTCCTCGGCGAGGGGCTGTTCGAGCACCTGAACCACCTGCCGCTGTGGGCCAGCCCCGGTAGCCCGTTGCTGGCGCAGTTGAAGTACGCCGACATTCGCTTCGGCGACAGCCTGCGGGTCGTCAAGTCCTTCATGCAGGCGAACCTAGCCCGCGAGTTCCAGTCGGCGCTGCTCGGGTCGTGGGACATGTGGTCCCCGTCGACGTGGGCGAGGATCAACGAATCCGCCTGGCCGATCATGGTCAACCCCGTCCACGAGTCCCTGACCACCGAATGGACGGTCCTGGACTCGCGTTTCAACATGGCCGGCGAGACCTTCGCCTCCACGTTGGACGCGGCGGGGCTGCTCGTCACCCTGGACCTGTGGCTGCCCGGCGACGAGCAGCCCGCACCGTCGCATGTCACGCTGACGAAACCGACGATCTGGATCGACGTCAAACCCCGCGCCTTCGACTCGTCGTCGACGGGCCGGCCGACGGACATCATCCGCGGCATCCGGGCGACGATTTCCGGCGACCAGACGACCAAGGCCCTCGTCCTCGACGACGAGTGGTTCAACGGGGAGAATCCGCACGCCTGGTGTGTGTGGTCCGCGGACCACATGCAGGGCACCGAGCACCGGCTGGTCATCCGGAAGTCCACCGACAGTCACGTCATCGTCGGCGGGCGATCCCCGCAGATCGTCAACAGCCTGATCGCCGCGGGCAGCAATGCCCTGTGGCAGGGGATCGGTGCCGGAGTTGGCATGCTCTTCCCACCGCTCGCCCCTCTGGCGATCGCGGCCGGAGCGTTCCTCGGCCACATCCAGGGCGAACTGCTCAAGGACAAGCTCTTCGCGTGGGCGCAGTACAGCTCACGGTCGCGTGCCCTGGCGCACGGCCCGTACCGCTACCGAGGGATCGTGCTCTCCGGCGACGGTTTCTCCCTGTCGAGTCTGCAGTCGGGATTTACCGGCCTGCAGTCCACCCAGGGGTCCGTCGGCACCGAGTTCACCGTCGGCGACGGCCAGCCGTACGTCCTCGGACGCGACTACGTCGCCGGCGACCAGGCGGGCGTCATCTCCCACGACATCGTCTTCGCCACCTACGTCGCCGAGTGGGACGTGGACGTCACCCCGGACGGCGACGACGTGTCACTCGGCCTCGGGGACCCGCGACTACGGGAATCCCCGGCCCGGTCGCTCGAGCGCAGCGTCCAGACCCTGTCGTCGGCCCTCGAGCGGGTGAAGACGGCCATCCCGTAACCCACAGGAGGAACATCACTGTGACGAATCAACGCAACAGGCAGCTCGCGTTCATGCACGAGACCGAACCGCCGCCCGACGTCCACCCGATGGCGCAGCTGTTCCTCCACCCCCTCGGGATGAAATTCACCCCGGAGATGATGAACGAGCTCGCCACCTTCGTCTTCGACATGTGCGGGGCGAAGCTCCACGACGTCGAGCCGACATCGGTGGAGTACGTCCGCGACTGGAAGGACGACCGCGACGTCGACGAGATCGTCCCCGGGTCGGAGTACACCGCCGCATGGTCGGAGCAGCTGCCCCCAGGGATCAGCCTGTGCCCCCGCACCGGCCGGATGGTCGGCACCCTACCGCGGGGCCAGTACCGGTGGACAGTCCGACTCGGCCCGCAGGTGAAGTACGACACCCTCGGCGGCGACGGATCCCCACACCAGGACGGCCGCTGGATCGGCGCACTGGAGGACCGGGAACCAGTCACCACCGCCCCAGTCGACGTGAAGTCCCTGACCCCAGAGCAGCGAGCAGAGCTGCGCGCCGCCCTGGCCGAGGAGGACTGACATGGGAATCTCACCGGACAAGCACGAGCCCGGATGGTCCGGCTCACCGCAGGACATCAGCGCCCTGGGGCGCGCCGGGAATGACCTGGGTGGTGGTCTGGCTGGGTCGATGCAGGACACGGTCGGCGGTATCGCCGAGGGTCTGATGAATGGGCTGCGGGGGATCATCACCGGCGGCCCGTTCGCCCCGGCGGAGGAAGCCGGCGAGGAGTTCCGCAACGGGCAGGCCGACTTGGAGGACCGTATCGACCTGCTGTTCGGCATCTCCGGGTACGGCTTCTCGTACATGTCCCGGAATATCAACGCCCAGTGGAGCCTGAACAACTCCCGTCGGTTGCCGTTCGACAAGCAGCTCGGCCCGGCGAAGAACACCCGCATCAACTCCGACGGCCGCCTGGTCCTCGACGGGGCGGGCGCGTGGCTGATCCTCGTCAAGGCGCACGCCCGGTCTACGGGATTCACTGGCACCGGTGAGATCAGCATGACCACCCGGGTTAGGCGCCCGAACGGGCAGTTCTACCACCAGACCACCGACCACGCGTCCACGCTGCTGGAAGCAGGCCTGGCCTACAACAACATCGGCCCCGGCACCCTCCTCGCTGTCTTCCCAGTCGTCATCGACGAGCCGGGCTGCACGGTCGAGGCGGAGGTCTGGTCGAGCGCCTGGCGCTGGTGGGACGGCGGTACCCGCTGGTCGATGATGGCCGCGATCCGGCACTCCACCGACACCGAAAACCGGGGCGACGAGACCGTCCCGGACGAGACAGAGAGTGAGGCCAAGGGATGACCGTCCTCTACGGAAACCTCAGGGACGTCACCGGCGCCCCGTTCGATCAGCAGGGCACCGCGGTGGTGATCTCCGCGACGCAGGCCCGCCCCGCAATGCACTCCGATGCCCTGACCCTCGTCGAGCTGGCGCGAGTGGAGATGGAGGACTCCGACGGGCACTTCGAGACCCCCGAGCTCGACCCCGGCCCTGTGATCGTCCGCCTGGAGGGCGGCGTGTCACACGGCCAGCAGTGGGAGATCGGCATCCCCGACGACAACGAGCGCTGGAACCTGGCTGACCTGATCGGTGAGCAGGTCGAGTGGGAGCCGATCGTCGTGTCCCGCGCCGAAGCCGCTGCCCGGGAGTCCCGGGCCCAGGCGGATCGCTCTGAGCGGGAAGCCGACCGCTCCGAGCGGGCCGCCGACCGGGTCGGTTCCGCCGAGCGTGTCCTCGAAGCGGAGGCCACGGCGGTGCAGGCGGAGAAGGACGCCCTGTCCCACCGGGACGAGTCTGCCCGCCAGGCCACCCGCTCCGAGTCGGAGGCCGACCGGGCCGCCGACGAGGCGACCGCGGCTGCTGAGTCCGCCGGCCACGCGTCAGCGTCCGCTGCTGCCGCCGCCGACTCCGAGGACGAGGCCGGAAAATCCCAGGTCGCGGCCGCTGGCTCCGCCGAATCCGCCGCTGGGTCCGCCACGCTCGCCGAGCAGCACCGGGACGATGCCGACGTCCACCGCCGGGCCGCCGCCGACTCCGCAACCGCGGCGAAAACCTCTGAGGACAACGCCGCCTCCTCCGCGACTAACGCTGCGATCTCTGCGTCCGAAGCCGAGGAGCGCGTCACTGATGCGGTCGCCGAGGCCACAGGCATCACCGCCGGGCACGCGGATGCCGCCCAGGCATCATCGGAGCGCTCCGCACGCTCCGCCCGCGATGCTCGCGCATCACAGCAGGCCGCTGCGGAGTCGGCGGAGGCTGCGGCCGAAATCGCGATCGGCAACGTTCCCGGCGCGACGGAGGATACCCGCGGTCTGATCCAGCTCGGCGGTGACCTCTCCGGCACCGCCGACGCCCCCACCGTCCCCGCCCTATCCCTCGCCGCGCCGGGTGCGTCGGTGCAGCTGACTCCGCAGGAGCCGGGGTGGGGGTATGCGACTGCTCCGGTGGCTGATACGCCGACGGGTTGGTCGATGGATGGGACGTGGGTGTCTCCGCCGCACTGGATGTCGTCGGTGATGGTGATGGTCGACTGGTGTGGCGGCACGTCGGTGGCGCTGCGTGGCCGTCGGTCGGATGGGTCGGCGGTGACGCTGGAGACGGTCCCTGCGGGCACTCCGGAGACTCACCGGCCGGTGACGGTGCGGGTGGAGCTGGCGGATATCTCTGGCCTGGCGGTCGCGGCGACGTGGTCGCCGGAGGATCTGGAGGCTGATTGCACGGTCAGTCTGCTGGTGGTGCCTCTGCCGAAGCATTCGCATCCGATCTCGGAGGTGGAGGGGCTGCAGGGTGCTCTGCAGTCGAAGGTCAACGGCAACGACGACCGGCTCAGTGATCCGCGGATGCCTCTACCGCATGAGCATGAGGTCGACCAGGTGCGTGGTCTGCGCGCTGTCGTCGACCGGCTGGACGCGCTGGAAGCGCTGGTGCGTGGTCGGCCCGTGGAGTGGGAGTGGGACGGCACCGAACCGTGGGTGCCGCCGGAGCACGCGCTGCCGGGTGACCGGGTATGGAACACCGACAGCAACGATGTGCACAGAGCGGAGGAGGTGATCAGCGATGAGTGACCTGAAACTGGGCCCGGTCGTCGGGAAACGAGGTGGCGGAGAGATCGTCGACGTGTTCGAGGGGGCGCAGACGAACACCCTCACTTTCGACCTTCCGGAGGGACTCTGGGTCGTCCTCATCTATGCGGGTCGGGCGGGCTCGCTCTCACCGACTACCACGTTCGACGGCGTTCAGGTGCTGACAGTCAGCAACAGCATGCCCCGGGGGACCGCCGCTGTACGTGGCGTCACCGGCGGTAGCCATACGGTCGGCAAAACCGGTGCCGGCGACAGCACTATCTACCGCGTCAGCTACTTCCCTGACACCGAGCCCGACCCCGAATAGCCCCACACCAGGGGCTTTTTCTCTGCCCAAAGGAGGGCACATGAGCACAGTCATTGACTTCTCGGCGTCGTTCCCCAGCGGCGCCGCCATCAAACGCGCCGGGCACGAGGGTGTGGTGGCGTACATCTCTCCGGCTCGCGAGGCCTGGATGAAGGCGAAGCCGCTCACCAAGGCCAAGGTCGACGAGTACAAGGCCGCGGGGCTGAAGATCGCCGTCGTGTGGCAGTACGGCGCCGGGACCGCAGCATCGTCGGACGTGATGCGTGGCGCCGCGGGCGGCCGTGCTGATGCCGAGGCCGCACAGAAGCAGCTCAACCAGATCGGTCTGGCCGGCCACCCCGTCTTCTTCGCGGTCGACTTCGACATCAGTCTGGCTCAGTGGAACGCCACCGCTGTCGAGTACTTCAAGGCGGCAGGCGCCGTACTCGGCAAGCAGCGCGTCGGCATCTACGGCCACAGCAAGGTCGTCCACTGGGCGATGGAGGACGACGTCGTCGCCACCGTCGCCCCGGGTCGGGTACTCGGGTGGGTCACACGCTCCTGGTCCAGCGGAGTCGTCGGCGCCGACTACTCCGTGCTGTACCAGCGGCAGCACAACGTGCCCGGCCCCGACGGCGTGCAGATCGACGTCAACGACGTCCACGTTCCCGAGTGGGGCCACCGGGCACTGCCCAAACCCCCGGCGGTTGATCTGACCCGGTTGCCGAAGGTCGACGAGACGATATGGCTGAACAAGCACTTCACCACTGGCCGGAAGCACCGCGGCGTCCAGAAGCGCGTCGAGTACATCACCCGTCACCACATGGGCGGGATCGGCGGCACCCAGCAGTGCTGGAACTGGTGGCAGGACCGGAAGGCGTCCGCGCACTTCGCGGTGGACCCGCACGGCAAGGTCGGCCAGCTCGTCCGCGAGGAGGACACCGCCTGGTCGAACGCTGACGACGCCTCCAACGCGGTGTCCATCGCCATCGAGCACTCCAACTCCTCAGGCCCCGCCCAGGACTGGCCGATCTCGGACAAGACGATCGACGCCGGAGCCCGCCTGGCCGCGGAACTGTGCATGAAGCACGGACTGGGGCGCCCGGTGTTCGGCCGGAACATCCGCGACCACTGCGAATTCGGGGCCACTGCATGCCCCTACCACCTGCGCAACGGCGGCAAGTACCACGCCCGCTGGATGCGCGTCGCCCAGGAGCACTACGACGAGCTGCGTCGTGCCTCCACCGAGACTCCGAAGGAGAACACCGTGACTGACTACTCGAAGCTGCTCCTTGAGCAGCTCGCCGGACCAGGCAAGACGAAGGGAGGCGCGCCGTCGTTCGGCGGGTGGGACATCGACTCGATCATCGCCGCTGGGAAGAAGAAGTTGCGCGACACCGGGGGCTGCACGGTCCCCGAGATGATCGCCATCGTCGGCGAGGACAAGCTCCGTGCGATCATCGCAGAAGGGAAGCAGTCATGAGCGACACCGAGAAGAAGACCAACTGGAACGACCCGAAGGTCCGCCGCAAGGCCCTGTACGCCGGAGCTGTCACCCTCGGCGTGATCCTGGCAGGAATCGGTCTGAACGACCCCGACCAGATCGACTCGACTGTCCAGCGCGTCCTCGACGTCGGCGGGCCCTTGCTGTCCCTGGTCGGCATCAAGGCATTCCGCAACGTCGACGCGCCGAGCCAGGAGGTGGAGGCCGCACGTGCCAAGGCCCGCGAGGAGGCCAAGTCCGAAGCACTGGCCGAGGCCCGCGCAGAGGCCGAGAAGATGCTCGCGCAGGTCCGCGAGGAGGCCCGGACGTCTGCCAACCAGGTCGGCGACATCCTCGCCGCGAAGCTCGACGAGCTGCCCGACTACCTGCGCCCGTCGGTGTCTGACGCCGTCCGGGCGGTGTACGACCAGCCCTACGGCCGCCACGACGCCGCGGCCCCCGAGCCCGAGCCGGACACCGCCGGCCCCGGCATATACCCCGGAGGTGCAGTGTGACCCGCGCATGGGCGTTTCTGGTCCGCGCCCTGTGCTCGGGATGGGTGATACTCGGGGCGGTGGGCCTGGCATCAACCGCACGGGGATTCTTCTACCTGCCGGCCGTCGTGCGCGACAGTGACCGCCTCCCCACCGTCGAGGACTACGCACCACTGTGGGTGTGGGCTGTCATCTGGATAGGCGGAGGAGTCATCGCCGTCCTCTGCGCCCTCCTTCGCAGGTGGATGCACGTCGGAATCGGGATCATCGTCGGGCTGCCCATCATGTGGTCCGTGCTGTACCTCGGGTCGTGGCTCCAAGGGGAAAGCCGGGCCGGGTACGTCACCGCCTTGACCTACGGCGTGACCGCACTGTTGTCGACTGCGTACTACGTACTGCTCCACCAGCGAATCCAGCCCGGAGGTGATGCGCTATCGACGGAGGAAACATAACCCTCACGGTCGCGATCATCGGCGGCATCGTTAGCATCATCGGAGCGATAATGGCACTACGGGGCAAGAGCATGGAGCAGGGCCCGGAGTGGTACCGCACATTATCTGAGGACGTGAAGGCTTTGCGCGAAGAGGTGAAGGTGCTGCGCGCCGAGGTTGAGGGGATGCGTGCGTGGCGGTGGGCTGCGCTACGGTTCATGAAGACGTTGATGGAGCGGCTTCACCCGGATGAGCATCCGCCGATCCCGCCTGAGCTGCGGGAGGATCTCGGCCAGCCCACGAACTGAAGGTAGCCCCGGATGGCATGTGGGGATCGACGTCCAACCGTGATTCAGGTAACGTCTCGATGTGCGAAGAGTGATGTCTTTCGCGCACGATGTGACAGCATGCATCGATCTTTCGGTGATGACGCGCACCCTGGGTTGTGATTCCCCGGGGTGCGCGTCTCTGTTCGCTCACCCGCGGACATAACCAGCGTGAACGGGCCCAAGCACCCCCTTATGGGGGAATTTAGTCTTGCAATCGTAACGACCGACACAGAGGCATCGGTAGACTACGTGGAGCAGCGAGGACCACCCACGCTGCAGAACATCGTTCTCCAACTGAAAGGCACAATCATGCTGCCCATCGTTTCTGACATCGTCACCGCCATCTCCGACTTCCTGGCCTCCGGCCTCGAGCTCATCACCGGCTCCATCCAGGGCGGCGGCGCTGCCTAAGTCGCACTAGCGACCGGAACCCCCGCACTCCGGTGTGGGGGTTTTCTGCGCTTCAAGCATCTACACTCATCTGCATTTGTATCTGATATCATTCATTTTGGCGGTCCGAGTGGTGTCGCCGCCGCCACGCCCCCTCACTTCGGTGCGGGGGCTTCTGAGGCTCTATCGGGCGTCGAGAGGCATCCAATGCTCCGATTGGCAGTCGGCGGGTCGACCACAGGGCGTAGGATGGAATCATCAGGACAATCGGGACCGCCGATTGACCTTAATGGCTCGGGGACGGGCCGGTTCAGAGGTGCAGCATGACTGCAAACATCCGTAAACCCCAGTGGCTCAACGACCTCTCCAACAGATTCACCCGAAAGCCGGAAGCGGTGACCAATCTCATCTCACGGACGAGCGCGTCGTTCCGGCTCGTGTGGTGGCCAGCCTCCCACCACATCGAAGAAGAGCTGCCCGGCCTCCTCGAGAGCATCGCGATCAACGTTGGGCTGGTCGTGGAGGTCGAGGTGCCCGACGGCGAGTGGATAGTCCCCGATGGTGAACTTGTCGTCATGGGTGCGCAGGTCCCGGTCGTCAGTGTCAGTCATCTCCGTTCGAACGAGGCGCGGCTGTGGTTGACTGATGACCGGTCGCTGACGTTCGATGTGGTCTACCCCGACGAGAGTGTGCCACTGTGGGCCAGGGTGTTTCCCGGCAAGCAGGACTCCCAGTGGGTCGACGACGGGGGCTATCAGTAACCAGCGTCCACGGTCCGGAGAATTCTGATCCCTCCCGGCACGCGGTTGGGCCTCTTCGGAGAGTGTTCAGCACTGCGCTTCGGTGGGGTTTCAGCGTTTTCCAGTGGAGGCGGCCTTGGGTCGGTAGCGTTCTGCTTGGCGGGGAGTAGTAGAGGTCCCCGCCAAGCAGAACGCTACCGACC
>NZ_JALAGY010000027.1 GCF_022712195.1 Corynebacterium sp.
CACCCCCTCCCCGCTGGCACTGCCGGGCATCGGCTTCGGCACGTACAAGTTGCGCGGCGCCGAAGGTGCCGAGGCGGTGACCGGGGCGATCGAACTCGGGTACCGGCTCATCGACTCCGCCTACAACTACGAGAACGAAGGCAGCGTCGGTGCAGGTATCCGCGCCGCCGTCGAGAGCGGTGCGGCCGCCCGCGACGAGATCGTCTACACCAGCAAGCTGCCGGGACGGTACCACCGACGCGAGGACGCGCTCGCCACCGTGGCGGAGTCCCACTACCGCTCCGGCGTCGGCCCCATCGACCTCTACCTGATCCACTGGCCCAACCCGAAGCAGGGTCACTACGTCGAGGCGTGGAAGGCCCTGATCGAGGCCCGGGAGCGTGGCCTGGTCCGGCACATCGGTGTGTGCAACTTCCTGCCCGAGCACCTGGAGGTCCTGGAGAAGGAGACCGGGGAGCTGCCGGAAGTCAACCAGATCGAGCTGCACCCGGCCTTCCCCCAGGTCGGTGCACTGGAGTGGAATGCTGCCCACGGGATCATCACCCAGGGGTGGAGCCCTCTGGGGCGCGGGGCGGCACTGGACAGTGCGCCGGTGCAGGACGCGGCCCGCGCCCACGGGGCGACGCCCGGGCAGGTCGTGCTCGCGTGGCACCGGGCCGTCGGCTCACTGGCGATCCCCAAGGCCGCCGGACGTCAACGGCAGCAGGAGAACCTCGAGTCGCTGACGGTGGAGCTCACCGACGACGAGGTCACGGCGATCACTGCGCTGGGGAACCCGGACGGGCGGCTGAAGGGCCAGGACCCCGCCACCTACGAGGAGTTCTGACCCGTCGGGCCACAGTGTCCACAGTGTCCACTGTGTCGGCGGCGTGTCAGTAGGATGGTCGCGTGACTCTCTCGCCCTACCGCCGTCCCCCACGGCCACTGAATCTGCGTCTCCTCAACGACTACGAGGTTGTCGTCGTCGGGCTCCGGTCCATGCTCGAGCCGTTCGCCGACAGGATCAGGGTGGTCGAGACGGAGGTCGGGTCGGTCTCGGACGTGACGGCCGACCTCACCCTCTACGACACCTTCGGACGCTCCCAGGTGGAGGGCCTCGACCTGGACGAGGTCCTGCGCGACAGCGACGCGGGGCAGGTCGTCGTCTACACCTGGAACATGCGGGCGGAGTTCATCCGTAGCGCCCTGGACAAGGGGTGCCGCGGCTACCTGGACAAGTCGATGGGTGCCGAAGACCTGGTGCGGTGCCTCGAGGCCATCCACCGGGGTGAGGTGATGGTCTCCGACACCGCGGACTTCATCAGGCCCGAGACAGATGAGCCGGGGGAGCCGGTGTCCCGCCGTGGCTTCTGGCCCGGGCAGGACGTGGGGCTCACCGCGCGGGAGGCCGAGATCATCGCCCTGGTCACCCAGGGCCTGACGAACGCGGACATCGCCGAGCGCTGCTACATCACCATCAACTCCCTGAAATCCTGCATCCGGTCGGCCTACCGCAAGATGGGTGTGGAGCGGCGCTCCCAGGCGGTCCGCTGGGGGATGGAGCACGGGATGACTCCGCCGTCTGCACGGGGACGGGAACCGCAGCGCAGCTGACAGAGGGCGGGGCAGGCACGAGGAAGCCCGCCCGGGGTGCCGTTCGCGGCGTCCCCGGGCGGGCTCACGTTCACCTGTGGCCGTTGCTGTGGCTCCCGGCTACCTCTTCCTGGTGACCAGGCCGACGATCCAGAGCAGGATCACCGCACCGATCAGGCAGGTGATGAAGCTGAAGATGATGCCTCCTCCTGCGACGTCCACGCCGAACAGGGTCAGAAGCCATCCGCCGAGGAAGCCGCCGACGACGCCGACGACGATGTTGAGGATGATCCCCATGGACGCGTCGGTGCCCATGATCTTCGAGCCGATCCAGCCGGCGAGACCGCCGACGATGATCCAGCCGATGAATCCCAGCGGGGGTGCTGATTCCGCCGCGAGGATGAGAGTGGTGGAGTCCATCATTTTCTCCGTTCGTGAAAAGTCGGTTACAGGTCAGGTGGTGGCGGGGTGGTCAGTCGCCGGTGATCTTGTTGACGCCCTCGGAGATCTTTCCCTTGGCTTTCTCCGCGGCATCCCGGACGTCCGACTTCGCCTGGTCGACCTTTCCCTCGCCCTTCAGTTTGTCATTGTCGGTGACGTTGCCGGCTGCCTCCTTGGCCTTGCCGGAAACATCCTCTGCGGTGCTCTTGAGGTTGTCGTCGAGTCCCATGGTGGTTCTCCCTTCGATCGTCGGAAACGCTTGCGGGGCCCGAGTATACGTGAATCAGATGTGGCCGTGGGGTAATTCTGAGCGTTAATTATCGAGGCCCACACCCCTTTATTCGTTGAAAATGCATGCGAAATGGGCCGTGTCGGAAAAGGACTTCCGAGACGGCAATTGTCAATGTAATTCCGGCTGTCGTGTCGGTGTGTTCCTCCTTTCCTCTCCGGCGGCTCAGGTGCCGACCGGTGGTTCGTCCGACCCGGCGGAACCGTCGCACGTGCGGAGGTACCCGGCGAATCCGTCGACGATCCGTCCGGTCCGGCGTGCCGAGGTCAGCACCCTGCCCCGGTCCGTCGCCGTCCAGGGCACGCCCATGTCCTTGAGCAACGCCACGGTGCGGACGTCCTCACCCACCGCGACGTCCACGAACCCGCCTACGGCGAGCAGCAGGTCGAGCCGTACGCCGAGGTTCGCCCCGTGGACCGACGTGTGCCCTTCGCCCAGCGTGTGGTGGGCGGCCCACTGTCGTGCGGCAGGGGTCCCCGGTGGCTCATCGGGGACCACGGTCCCGGTGACCAGCCCGTAGCCGGCGTCGGCGTCCTCCAGCTGTGTCCGCAGCCAGTGGGGAGGCACCACGGAATCGGCGTCGGTGTGCGCCGTCCAGTGCCGGTGGAGCGGCACCCCGGCGACGGCTCCCCAGGTCGTCGCGTCGGCGACACCGGCGTTCCGGACGGCCCCGATGTGGGGGAAGTAGCCGGACATCGTCCGGACCTCCAGCCTGCCGCAGGCGCCGGGGGACCCGACCACCTCGGCGACCCTGGTCTCGCTGGCGTCACTGCACCGGTCGAAGACCACGGTGAGGGACACCGGCACCGTGAGCGCCCTGGCGGCTCCGGCGATGGAGCGGACCGCGGCGGCGACCGTCTCCTCCTCGTCGTGGACGGGGAGGATCACCGACACGGCCTCGATCGGCCCGGAGGGGCGGGGAGGAACTGTGCTGCCCGTCATCGTCGGGCACCCCCGTCTGTCCCGTCCGCTCCGTCTGCACCGTGGCGCCACAGCACGATCTCGAAGTCGCGGTCCCGGACGCGCAGCGACTCCGGCTGCGTCAGCGTCCCGGCGAGGACGGCGTGCACGTCCGCGGCGTCCAGCGGCCACCCCTCGACCGGATGCCGCCAGTGGCAGGCCAGCACAGCCCCGGCGTCCGAGTCCCGGATCCGGCGTGCCAGGGCGCGCATCCGCCCCGGGCTGAGGAAGTAACCGGTCTCGGAGAGCACGACCACGTCGGGACGCAACGGACCGCCCGCGTCCCCGGCCGGCCACTGTTCGGGCACCATGCACTGGCGGAACGAGACACGCGGGTCGTCGACCGCGCGTCGGGCCCGGGTGAGGGCGGCGGTGCTGTCGTCCACGGCGATGACCCGGTCGCACCGTCCGGCGAGGTCGGCGGCGAGCGTACCGACGGAGCAGCCGATCTCCAGCACTGTCCCGGTGTGCGCGTCGGGCAGCGCCGCGAGCGTGAGCGCCCGCTTGCGCTGTTCGTACCAGCTGGTCCGCGTCGACCAGGGGTCCGGGGTGCCCCGGTGCAGCCCGTCGAAGGCGGAGCGCCGGTCCGGGGGCGTCTCCACGAAGATCTCCACGCCCCGTGAGAAATGACGGAGGACGGACGCACTGAGGAGCGCCTCGTTGCCCGGCTCCGGCCCCAGCGGCTCCACCTGGGAGCGGTGCCGGGCGACGGCGGAGCGTTTGGCGTCCCGGGCGCGTGGGTCCAGGCTGAGGGACACGGCCCGGCCGTCCCCGGACAGCGCCGGGAGATCCTCCGGGCGCCCCCAGTGCCAGAACCACAGTGGTGCCTCCAGGTGGACGGTGTCGGTCCGCCAGGCGGCGGCTGACGTCGCCAGCGCGACGGCCCGGTGGTCCGGGTGCCCGTCACCGCGCCATGTGGAGACCAGCAGGCAGCCGGCCGCCCCGGCGCCGGTGACCGCACGGACCACCTCGGCGGTCAGTGTGTCGCCGTGCTCTGCGGTCCGGCCGTCGCCGAGTCCGAGGAACCGCAGCCGCGCCCGGGGC
Organism: Corynebacterium sp.; assembly: GCF_022712195.1. GTDB lineage: Bacteria > Actinomycetota > Actinomycetes > Mycobacteriales > Mycobacteriaceae > Corynebacterium. The sequence continues at coordinate 4,307 of NZ_JALAGY010000027.1, forward strand.
GCCAGTTCGGCCACCGCCGAGGAGCATTCGTGCCGGCGCAGGGACGCGAGTCGCTCCGGGGTGTGGGTGGGCGAGTCCGGGTGAGAGGCCTCCCCGTCGGTGGCCACCAGCACCTCGACGTGCATGCCTTTCGCCCCGGCCAGGGCGAGCAGTCCGCCGCACATCAGGGACTCGTCGTCCGGGTGGGCGGCGACCACGACGAGGCCGGTGAACCCGGTGAGGTCGAAGGGGGTAGCGATGCCGGCAGTGCCGGCGGTGCGGTTCACTCCTGCGGCTTCCCACACGGCTTCGTCGGTCCCGCGGTCACGGTGGTCGAAGGTCGTCATCGCCCGCCCCACACCGTGGGGAGACCGTCCAGTGCCCGTGAGCCCACTGTCGCCAGGTCCTTCTCCGGCTTGTGCTGCCGCAGGTACACCTGCAGGTCCGCGACCCGGCGGGCGAAGTCCTCGTCCCCGGTCAGCGGCGCGGGGCCGAGGGCGTGCGTCACGCTGGTGAGGACGGTCTCGCAGGCGTCGTGGACGACGGCGCGGGCGCGCAGTGCCTCGGCCCACTCCGGATCGCCCGCGTCACCGTCCCCGTCGACCCGTCCGGCGAGCTGCTCGAGGACAGCCCCGGCGGCGACGAGGGCCGCGTCGCACCGCCCGAGGTGCCAGAGACTGATCTGGTCCACTCCGGCCGGGGAGTCGGCAGGGGAGTCGGCGCGGTGGGCCAGGTGCATGTGCAACTGCTGCACCAGGGCGGAGGCACCGCCCCACCACACCGCCGCGACGCCGACGGCGCCGAGGGCGAACCCCGGTCGCGACAGGTACCAGTCCTCCGGGCCGACGTCGTGTGCGGGGACCGCGTCGAAGTCCAGGGTCACCGTCTCCACCTCCCGCAGTCCCCGTGACACCCACGGGGCCCCGCTGACGGACACGTTGTCCCCGGTGAGGCGTACGGCGAACAGTGTCCGGCCGCGCTCCGAGGTCCAGGCGCTCACCAGGGCATGGCTCAGGGAGCCGGCCAGGGAACACCACGGTTTGCGGCCGGTCAGACGCCAACCGCCGTCGGCGTCCCGCTCCGCACGCAGAGGCGGGCAGGTTCCCTCGGCGGCGAAGACTCCCCAGGTGGACCGGTCGGGGACGAAGACCACGGGATTGAAGTCGCGCGCCTGCTCCAGGATGCTGAGCGCGTCGAGGTGGGGCTCCACCACACGCGCGACCGTGAGGTCGAGGCAGCCGAGTTCGGCCAGGCCCCGCCACAGACGGCGGGCGTTGCCGGGCGTCTGCAGCCCGAGGGTGTTCCGCACGTCGGGGGCCAGTTCCAGTGATTTCGGCGCGTCCCCCCGCGACCACCGGACAGCGGACTGGAGCGACACGGGAAGTACATCGTGACAGTCGTACGGTGTGAAGCTCGTCATCCGGCCAAGGCTAGGAGAACTCCGGACCGCCGGACACACCCCTGAGGGTGGTCCACGGCAGGGCCGCACCGCGTGAGCGTGGGGAACGAGAAAACACCCTCCGTCCTGCCTGTGCAGGTCGGAGGGTGTTCCTCTGGCTGTCGGGGTAGCGGGATTTGAACCCACGACCTCTTCGTCCCGAACGAAGCGCGCTGCCAAGCTGCGCCATACCCCGGTCTGGAACGGCACACCTCATCCCTGGCGGGAATCGCTGTGTCGCAACAGGTAAGCACTATAGACGGCCGGACGGCCCACTGGCAAAACAGCTGTACACGTCGGTGTCAGGCCGGGCGCTCCACCACCCTGAGGACCGTGGCGGAGGGGCGGCAGAACGTACGGAACGGAACGTACTTCGACGTCCCCAGTCCGTTGGTCACGTGCAGCCACATCCGCTCGGACCAGCGGGAGAGCCCGGACGCCCGGGACCGGTCGATCCCGCAGTTGGTGATGATCGCCCGCCCCCCGGGCAGGCACAGTTGGCCGCCGTGGGTGTGACCCGACATCATCAGCTGGTAGCCGTCGGCGGCGAACTCGTCGAGCACCCTCGGCTCAGGGGAGTGGGACAGTCCGATCGCCAGGTCCGCCTCGGTGTTCGGCGGGCCGCCGAGCAGGTCGTAGTCGTCCCGGTCGAGATGCGGGTCGTCGACACCGCCGACGGCCAGCTTCACCCCGGCGGTCGCGAAATCCACCCGACGGTGCGTCGCGTCCTCCCACCCGTGCTCGATGAAGGCGGCGCGCATGCCGCGCCACGGCAGCTCGACGTCGCTGGGTTTGTTGCGCTTGCCCAGCAGGTAGTTGAAGGGATTCACCGGGTGGGGTGCGTAGTAGTCGTTGCTGCCGAAGATGAAGACCCCGGGGCGCCGGAGCAACGGGCCCAGGGCACGCAGCACGCCCGGCACGGCCTGTTCCTCACCGAGGTTGTCGCCGGTGTTGACCACGAGGTCCGGCGCGAGGGCGTCGAGACCGGCGACCCAGTTCTGCTTGGCACGCTGACCGGCCAGCATGTGCAGGTCGGAGACGTGCAGGATGGTGAAGGCCTCCCGACCGTCGTCGAGGGTGCCGGGCTCGAGCGCCGGGACGGTCACCTCGTGGAGGACGAAGGCGCGGGTCTCGGCGACCGCCGCCAGGGCGGTGGCCGCACCGACGGCGGCCAGGGTGCCCACTGAGGCGAGGGCCCCGGAAACCACGCGGGACGGCAGGCTGCGCGGTCGCCCCGTCTCCCCTTCATGTCGGTGCAGGGCGGGCTGTTGTTCTGGGCTGCGTCGGATGCTCACCCTGACCAGTGTAACGGCGGTCCCGGCACGCGCCGGGCCTGCGCCGGGCACGTCGGTCCGGTGGGTCTAGTCGAACTCGTCGAGTGTCATGTCCCACCCGGTGCTGCGGCTCTCCTGCCGGGGTGCCGGGGCATCGGTGGTGGCTGTCGCGTTGCGGTAGCGGTTGGGGCTGCCCCGGTCGTAGTCGCGGTCGTAGCGCGGCAGGCCGGTGCCGCCGTAGCTGGAGGCCATGGAGTTCGCCGCGGTGAAGAAGGCCCGGGCGGGTTCATTGCCGCCGTAGAGGTCGCCCTCTGCGCACTGCCGGAGCGGGGAGGTGCACAGGGGGGAGGTCTGGGAACCGTCGTTGAAGGCGTAGGTCGCGCCGGCGAGCCCGGGGGTGAAGCCGAGGAACGCGGCGGAGAGACTGGTCTCGGTCGTCCCGGTCTTCGCCGAGATCGGCCCGCTCCACCCGGAGGCGTCGGCGGCGTCGGACGCGGTACCGTTCCGCACGTCCCCTCCCATGCCGTTGGCCAGGGCGTCGGCGACGTCGCGGGAGAGCGCCTGTTCACAGGGAGGGGTGTCCAGCTCGACCTCGTCGCCGTTGCGGTCGGTAACCGACAGCACGGGGGAGGGCTCACACCACCGTCCGTGGTCGGCGAGGCTGGCGGACACGTTGGCCAGCTCCAGGGGGTTGACCTCCAACGGGCCCAGCACGAAGGAGCCGAGGTTGCTGTCCTTGATGAAGTCGGCGACGGAGCTCTCCCCGTCGTAGGAGCCCGGCTCGCCGTAGGAGCGCAGGCCGAGGTCGACGGCGATGTCCGTCATACGTTCGGTTCCCAGCTTCTCCGCCATCGCCACGAAGGGGGTGTTGGGACTGGTGGCCAGGGCCTCACGCAGGCTCATGCTGGACTTGAAGTCGCCGGCGTTCTCCACGCAGTAGCGGTTGGCGGGGCACCCGGCGGCACCTCCGCTGCCCATGCCGGACACCTCGATGCGCGACGGGACGGAGAGGGTGGTGTCCAGGCCCAGCCCCTTCTCCATGGCCGCGGCGGCGGCGAAGAGCTTGAAGACACTTCCGGCACCGTTGCCTTCGGAGGTGTGCGTGACCGGCAGGACGGTCTCGCTGACGTCCGCGTCGAGACCGTAGGTCCGGGACGAGGCCATGGCGACGACCTCGTGGGCGTCATCGGTGGGGGCGATGAAGTTGGAGGCCATCGACACCCCCGGCGTGGACGGGTCCGCCTGGGAACGCACCGCGTCGACCGCGGCGTCCTGCGCATCCGGGTCCAGTGTGGTGCGCACGGTGTAGCCGCCGCGGGCGATCTCCTCGCGGTCGAGGTCGTGGTCCTCGAGGTAGGACAGGACGTAGTCGCAGAAGAACCCGGCGTTGTCCGCGCCGATGCACCCGTTGTCCTCCCCGGCGGGGGACTCGTTGACGCCGAGGGGTTCGGCGATGAACCGGTCGCGTTCCGCCGGGCCGAGGGCGCCCGAGGCCTCCATCGCCCTGAGGACGTCGTCGCGCCGGGACTTGGCGCTGTCCGGGTTCGCCCACGGGTCGTGTGCGCTGGTGGACTGGACCATGCCGGCCAGCAGGGCGGCCTGGGGGACGGTGAGGTCGGCGGCGCTGGTGGAGAAGTAGGTCCGGGCGGCGGCCTCGATGCCGAAGGCGCCGTTGCCGAAGGAGATGAGGTTGAGGTAGCGGGTGAGGATCTCGTCCTTGGAGTAGCGTTTCTCCAGGTCCGTGGCCATCTTCATCTCGCGCAGCTTGCGGGCGGCGGAGGTCTCGGTCGCGGCGGCGCGTTCCTCGTCATTCGCGGCGTCGATGAGCAGCAGGTAGTTCTTGATGTACTGCTGGTTGATGGTCGAGGCGCCCTGTTCCACGCCGCCGCTGGAGAAGTTCGCGGCCAGGGCTCGCAGGGTGCCCCGGACGTCGACGCCGTCGTGTTCGTAGAAGCGACGGTCCTCGATCGCGACGATCGCCTCCTTCATGCTGTCGGCGATCTCGTCCGTGCCGACGGAGTACCGGCGCTGGTCGTACAGCGTGGCCAGGGTGTTGCCGTCCCTGTCGGTGACCGTGCTGACCTCGGGCAGCGACTCGTTGTCGTCGATGTCGGCGAGGTCGCTGTCGACGGTGTCGGATCCGGCGTTGACCGCCAGTCCGGCACCGCCGACCAACGGGACGACGGCGAACGCGGTCAACACCCCGACCATGACGATGGCGAGGAGGAGTGTGGCCGCGTTCCTGAGGTAAGTCACACGAAAAGGGTATCGGATGCCGACGGTGACAGGGACACAGTGCGGCAGACGGGGTCGGGACGGACGGCAGGGGG
>NZ_JALAGY010000028.1 GCF_022712195.1 Corynebacterium sp.
CAAGGGTGTGGATCCGGCGCTCTTACGGCGGGCGGACCGGGTCATCATCGTCGGGGCGCAGGCGCAGCTGGAGCTTCCCGCCGACGCAGCCGGGACGCTGGAACGGTGGCACACCGATGAGCCGGCCGACCGGGGGATCGAGGGGGGCCGGCGTATGCGGATGATCCGTGACGACATCGACGCGAGGGTGAAGCTGCTCGTCCAGGAATTCGCAGACTGAATCGTCGCCGTACTCAGTGACCTCCGGGACGCGCACGGGGTTCATACTGGTCATCGGTGCGCGGAAGCCGACCGTGGCGAGATGACCGGGCACCACGTCCACCGTCAACGCCGGCAGAGAGACGGCGGGTGCCGGCTCTCTCTACCTCGCCGCCGCGCCGACCAGCGCGCCGTAGTCCCCGCGCACCAGGTCAACCACCGAGGCACGGGTGGTCACCGCACCTCCCCGCACGATCGCGACCCGTTCCAGGATCTCGTCCGCGGTGAGGTCGGGACTGTACTCCAGCACCGACCCCAGGTCGCCGTACCAGTCGAACTGGCCGCTGAACTTGCCGACGTAGCCGATGCCCACCGTGGGCACCCCGCTGCTCAAGGCGGCGACACAGGCGTGCATCCGCGCCGACACACAGTAGGCGGCCGCGGCGATCGCCGCCTTCGCCTCGGCTGCCGTGGCCGGCACCGTCATCGTGGCGTCCACACCCACCTCCGCCAGCGCACCGACGATGCGTCGACCCAGCTCGACGTCGCCGACGCTGTCACGGACGTCGTGCACCACGACCTCGACAGGACGGCCGTCGCCCTGCTCCCGCATCCGGCGGCCGAGCTCCTGCCACAACGTGACCAGGTGATCCGTCCCGACACCGTACATGCCGCCCAGGTGGGCGTTCGGCACGAAGACCACGGGTGCCTTCCGCACACCGTCCTCCACCGGCCGACCCGTGCCCGGGGCCGGCTCCAGCAGGGCAGCGATGTCAGGTGTGCAGGGCACCTCCCGGCCGAGGATGTCCGCCGCCCTGCGCGCCGACAGGGCGTCGCGGGCGCGGACGACCACCGACCGGTCGAGACGCCGCAGGATGCGCGCCGCCGCCGGGTGGACCGTGGCCGGCAGACTGAAGTTCACCAACGCCGCCGCATGGCCTGCCGCGGCGGCCACGTTGAGCATCCGCACGCGGGTCGCCAACAGGGCCAGCTCATAGTCACCGGCCAGCGTGTCCGCACCGATGACCACCAGCGGCCCTGACGCGAGCTCCCGCACCGTGGTGGCCGTCGGGACCGTGCCGCGCCCGGCGGTCAGCCCGCCCAGGGGCAGCACGTCGACCCCCTCGGGCACCAGCCGACGCCACGGTTCGGCGTCCCCGGGGACGACGAGATCGACACCGGTACCGGTGGCTGTCCCGACAGCTGCGTCGTCGAGAAGCTCCCGCAGGGAGGCCGCCGCCACCAGGCCCATGGCCTCGTCGCCGAAGGAGCCGTGGGACGCCGGCAGGACCACCCGCACCCGCCCGGTCCCCGCGTGCGCGGCCGGCCGGGCCCGCGGCAGCGGACGGTGGGTGTTCACCACTCCGAAGACCCGCTGGCCGGCCCACTTCGCCCGGGACACCAGCCGCTGCGCCGGCGACGGCACCGGTTCTGGTGACGGTACCGGTGCCGACGGCAGCTCCGCGGACGGCTCCCGCTGCCCACGGCGGATCAGGTCCGCCAGGTCCGACCAGTCCGGCTGCTCCGCCACCCGGCGGATCGCCCCGGACGACAGTGCGCGGTACAGCGCCGGATCAGTGAGCAGCGACTCGATCCCGTCCGCGACGGCCTCCGGGCTGACGTCGTCGGTAACCACGCCGAACCCGTCCACCTGGTCGGGGATCGCCCCCACGGGTGTGGCCACGCACGGTACCGCGTGCGCCAGTGCCAGAGTCACCGGGCCGGACTGGCTGGCCTCGGTGTAGGGCAGCAGCATGATGTCGAAGCCACGGACGACCTCCGTGACCTCCTCCTCCGGGATCCACCGGTTGTCCCAGGTGGCGTAGCCGCCGAGGTCGGTGTCACGCAGCCGCTCCTCCGGGCCGGAGCCGATGATCCTCAGTTCGCACTCCGGCGCGCCACGCTCCCGGAGGATGCGCATCGCCGCCAGTGCGACGTCGATGCCCTTGTACTTCTGCAGGCGTCCGAACAGTCCGATCACCGGCACCCGCGGCGCGCCGTCGGTGTCAGCGTCGGTGTCGGCGCCGGTGTCGGGCAGTTCACGCGGCTGCGTCGCCGCGTCCGCCAGATCGAACGGCGGGTGGTCACCCGTGGTGATCGGGACGTCCACCCGGTCAGCGAGGATCGACGTCACCGCCTCAGAGAACGTGACCACCCGGTCAGCCCGGCGCAGCTCATTGCGCCGGCCCACCGACTGGACCACACTGCCCTCGCCGGGATGCGCCGACCCGTCGTGGATGCAGGCGACGTACTCTACGTCGCCGGGGACCAGCACGGGCAGAGCGAGGGACTGGTACACGCTCTCCATCACGCACACCACCCGGTCGATTCGGTGCCGCCGGATCCACCGGCGCAACCGCAGCGAATTCCACAGCAGCCGGGGCAGCCCGTAGACCACACCCGCGGTGGAGTTGTAGGTCGGCACCGGGAACGCCGGCACCCCGCCGCGCGCCTGCGCGGCGAACCGGGGCGCGATCTCGGCGTCCGGGTTGTAGGAGAGGTAGGACTGGGGATACGCGGTCTGCGACGCTGCGGACGTGGCGGAGGCCCGGACAGGCTGGTCGGCGGGGCCGACCTGGAGAGGCTCCCGGTTCAGGTCCCCGTCGACGAGATCGGCGAGGAATCGGGGGCCGCCACCGGTGCGACCCCAGTGAACCCAGAGTGTCCTGGCTTCCGACGGCAGGGTGAGGGACCTGTCGACGTTGGTCATGGACAACAGTGTAGGCGCCGGGGCCCGGGCTCGCCCACCGTGCCCGGGACGCCGGCCCGCAGAGCCCCGCCGGACGCGGCCCCGGGGGACGCCGCGTTGCCCACCTGCCTGTTCCTGCCTAGGATGAAGGGACATCCCGGGGGCACCCTCCTCTCCACGCCCCCGCCCTCCAGAAACTCTCTCCGACTCTCCCGAAA
>NZ_JALAGY010000029.1 GCF_022712195.1 Corynebacterium sp.
CACCACCGTCGTCCTGCAGATCGACCGGCTCCACGAGGAGGCGCCCGCGGAGACCCCGCTGGGCTTCCACGGTTCGCAGGACACCGTCGTCGGCGAGATCTGAGAGGAGCCGGCCCCGTGACCCCCGCCACCACCCTGACCCCCACGTCGCTGCGCAGCGCCTGGGCGTCGATCCCCACCCCGATCACCACCGTCGCCGCCGTCGTCGACGGCCACCCCGTCGGCCTCATCGTCGGTTCCTACGTGGGCCTGTCCCTGGAACCGGCACTGGTGGCGGTGAGCGTCCAGAAGTCCTCACGCACCTGGCCGCTGCTGCGCCGGGCCGAGCACCTGGGCATCTCGGTGCTCACCCGCGCCCACCAGGGGCACGTCCGGCAGCTCGCCGGGCCTGTCGAGAACCGGTTCGACAGCGTCGGCTGGAGCACCGACCGCGGGGCCGTCCTCGTCGACGACGCCGCCGTCCACCTCACCGGGCACGTCATCGACGACATCGACACCGGCGACCACACCACCGTCGTCCTGCAGATCGACCGGGTCCACGAGGAGGCGCCCTCGGAGACCCCGCTGGTCTTCCACGGTTCGCAGGTCACCGTCGTCGGCGAGATCTGAGAGGAGCCGGCACCGTGTCCACCGCAACCACACCCGCCCCCGCGGACCTCCGGTTCGCCTACTGGACCCCGAACGTCTCCGGCGGACTGGTGGTCTCCGACGTCGACCAGCGCACCGACTGGGGCATCGACTACAACCGCACCCTCGCCCGGACCGCTGAACAGGTCGGCTTCGACTACGCCCTGACCCAGGTACGTTACCTGGGCTCCTACGGAGCGGAGTCGCAGCACGAGTCGGTGAGTTTCTCCCTCTCCCTGCTCGAGGCCACAGAGAGGCTCAAGGTCATCGCGGCCGTGCACCCCGGCTTCTGGCAGCCGGCCGTGCTGGCGAACCTGGCCACCACCGCCAGCGAGATCCACGGCGGACGCTTCGCGCTCAACGTGGTCTCCGGATGGCTGAAGGACGAGTTCCGGAAGTTCGGGGAGCCCTGGCTCGAACACGATGAACGCTACCGCCGGTCCGCGGAGTTCCTGCAGGTCCTGCGTGCCGTGTTCACCGAGTCCCCGGCCAGTTTCCAGGGCGACTTCTACCGCCTGCATGACTACTCCGTCAGCCCGCGTCCCACGGTGGTCCCCGAACTGTTCCAGGGCGGCAACTCCACCGCCGCCCAGGCCAACGGGGGCGCCTACGCGGACTGGTACTTCATCAACGGCGCCCCCGTCGACGAGCTCGAACAGCAGATCGCCGAGGTGCGGCGCCACGCCGAGGCCGCCGGACGTGAGACCCGGATCGGCGTGAACGCCTTCGTGATCCTCGAGGACACCGAACGCCAGGCCCACGACAAGCTCCGCCACATCGTCGACAACGCCAACCGCCCGGCCGTGGAGGGGTTCCGCCGGTCGGTGAGACAGGCCGGGCAGGCCACGGCGGACGGGAAGGGGATGTGGGCCAACTCCACAGTGGAGGACCTCGTCCAGTACAACGACGGCTTCCGCACCGGTCTCATCGGGACCGCCGAACAGATCGAGGAACGTATCGACCAGCTGCGCCGCATCGGGGTGGACCTGGTCCTCACCGGGTACCTGCACTTCCAGGAGGAGGTCGAACGCTTCGGCCGGGAGATCATCCTGCCTCTGCGTGCCGGCGCGGCGGCACGGCAGGCACAGCCGGTACCGACCGCCTCATGAGCGGTTCCGACCGGGCGTCGCAGGTCCGTGAGGCGGTGGAGGCGCTCAAGGCGTCCGGCCTGCTCGCCGCCACCGTCCCCGCCCGGCTGGGCGGGGACGGGTTGCCCGCGTCCGTGATCGCCGAGGTGTTCCGCATCCTGGCCTCCGGGGACGGGTCCCTCGGACAGGTCCCGCAGAGCCACATGACGTTCAGCCGATGGTTGTTCACCGGCACCCACCCGCAGGAGGAACGGCGATGGGCGGACATCCTGCTCGGCGGGGCGCTCATCGCCAACGCGCAGGTCGACCGGGAGCCGACCGTCCTGGACGGCCACCGGCTGAGCGGCCGGAAGGTCTTCTGCACAGGCTCGGCCTACGCCGACATTCTCGCCGTCACCGCCCGGCGCACCACCGGCGGGTCCACGCCGGACGGCCCGAAGGAGCCGGAGGTGTCAGAGGTGTCAGAGGTGGTCGTCTTCCTGCCCGTGGACACCCCCGGTGTCCGTGTCCTGGACGACTGGTCGGCCCTGGGTCAGGAGTACACCGCCTCCGGCACGGTCGTCCTCGACGACGTGCACGTCCCCGACACCGCCGTCCGCACCATGGGTCACGTGGGCGGTGAAGCCAGTGAGGACAGTGCGGACAGGGCAGGTGGCGTGAACTCCTCCGGACCGACCACCGCACCACCGGCCACCGCACCACCGGCCTACGGTGCCTTCGCCCAGCTGCTGCACACCGCCGTCGACGTCGGCGTCTCCGGCGCCGCCCTGTCCTCCGCCCTGGGGATCGCGCACACCGACGACCCGGACCCCCTCACCTCCCACCTCGCCGGTGACCTCGTCGCCCGGCAGTTCGCCGCCGAGGCCGCCCTGGAGAAGGCCGGACGCTCCGTCGACGCCGCCTGGGCCTCCCCGGACGACCCACGCACCGCCACCGCCGCCTCCCTCGACGTCGCCGCGGCGAAGGCCACCACCGGCGCCCTGACGGTGGACCTGGCGTCCCGGGTGTTCGAGCTCACCGGCACCCGCGGTGCCACCGGCCCCGTCGGCCCGGACCTCGCCCGGCACTGGCGCGACCTGCGCACCCACACCCTGCACGACCGGCACCGGGAGAAGCTCGCCGTGCTGGGGCACGCCGCGCTCACCGGAAGGGCCCCCGTCCCGGGGCGGAAGCTGTGAGGTGTCCGGCCCCGTGAGCGGGCACAGGCGGTAGCCTGCAGGGCATGACTTTCAGGGTTCCCCCGGTACCGACCTCCGCCGTCTACTGGACGGCACTCGACACCGTCGGCCCCGTCGACGACGCCGGGCTCGGTGCGCTCGTCACCGGCCTGCTCGGCGCCCACGGGGCGTTGCGGGCCGTGCTCACCACCGACGGCCCGGAGTGCACCGTCGCCGTGCCCGACGAGGTCGCTTTCCCCCTGTCCGACGTCGTCGCCGCCGACCGTACCGGCCCCGGGGACCTGGCCGCCTCCCTGGACCCGGCGAGGGGCCGGGTCTGGCGGGTCAGCCGGCTCTCGGACACCCGGCTGCTGCTGTGTGTGCACCGTGGGGTCGTCGACGCCGAATCGTGGTCGACCGTGGTGGACGACGCCAGGTCGCTGCTCGCGGGAAGTGCCGTGGGCCCCGGTGGAGACTGGGCCCGGCAGGCCACGGCGGCCCCGCCCGCCCCGTTCGCCGGTGGTGGGCCGTCGACGTACAAGACCTTCGACGTCAGCGACGCCGACGCCCTGCTCGACATGCTCCCGGCGCAGCTGGATGTCAGCCACGACGGCGTCCTGCTGGCCGCCGTCCTGCTGGCCCGGGCCGCCGCCGGCACCCCGGCCGCGCCGGTGGCGCTGCGCGCGAGGCAGGCCGGCGCGCCGTCCTCCCCCGGTCCCGGGAGGACGGTGGGGCGTCTCGACCGGCAGTTCGTGGTGCCGGCACCCGACGGTCTCCACACCGGTCTCCACACCGGACTGCACGCCGGCCGGGACGGACTGCTCACCGGAGGTCCCGTGGTGCGCCGGACGGTGGAGTGGGTCCGTGACCGGCTGCGGGACGAGCCGGCGGCCTCCGCACCTGAGGCCGTTCCGGGGGCGACCGTCGAGGTCAGCGCGGCGAAACTCTCCGTCTCCGGGCCGGTACGCCCGGTCGACGGCGTGCCCCACGTGATCCTGGGCACGCAGCGGCTCGCCCGGGTCACCGTCGTCGACGAGCGTGGCGGGGCTGACGGCGTGCTGCTGTGGGAACATTTGGAACAGGCACTGATCAGCCTCTCCTCCCTGGCCCGGCTGATCGACGCCGGACTGCCGCAGACCGGGCCGCACTCCGGCACCCCGTCCGGCGCCCTGTCCGGTGCCGCGGCACCTTCCACGCCGGCACAGGCGACCAACCTCTTCCGTCCCGACGGGGACTACCGGCCGGACCACACCGTGGACCTCACCCGGCTCCCCGAGGTCAACGGCTTCGAGGTGGCGAAGCGGCTGCAGCGTGAGCACGCCGGCGGCACCACCCTGGTGCGCCTGCCCGGGGTGACCGACCCGAAGAGCACCGGCGGCAGGTCCGGACGGGTGGGCAGCGGGGTCACCGGCCGGCTCATCACCGGCTGAACCGTCAGACGAGGTCGCCGTCCTCGGGGTCACCCTTCAGGCGCGCCCGCGGGTCGACGCCGGCACCGGGCCAGAAGAACAGTCGCACGCGCCGGTCGGCACGCTGCTGCCACTGACCGGCGTCGACTCCCCCGCCCCGGCTCATCACGCGGTGCACGCGGTGGTTGTTCACGTCGGGTTCCGCGATGACCAGCCGGCACTCCGGGTCCGACTGCAGCAGACGCGAGGCGAAGTCACCGACGAACGGGCCGAAGATCCCCCGTCCGGTGAGGGCCGGTTCCCCGACGGCGACGTGGAAGCCCAGGTCGTGCGGTTCGGACAGGTACGCCAGTCCGATCTCGTCGCGACGGGGACGGTAGATCTCCATGTAGCCGACCTCCTCACGGTCGTCCCCGGTGCCGTAGGAGAGGATCAGCGGCACGGCGTAGGTCGTCGACAGCTTCGCCCGCCAGTCGGCGGCCCACTCCCCGGGGCTCCAGGCCTGGTCCCAGGTCTCGACCAGGTGCGGCCGGTTCATCCACGCAGACACCGTCTCCGCGTCGGTCTGCGGGTCCGCCACGCGCAGGGTGATCCCGTCCGTGCCCCGCAGGTACTCCACGGGGATCCGGGGCGGTTCGTCGAGGAACTCGCTCTCCGGCAGGTCGGTGCGCAACCGGTGCAGGACGCTGAGGTCCACGGCACGGTCGTCCGTCGTCGGCTGCGGCTCGGTGGTGGGGGTGTTCTTGTCGGTCACGGTGACGTCCCTCTCCTGCTGGTTATGCAACACATGTGCTACTTAGGGATTCCTACCCTTTGATAAGGCCTGCCGTGACAGAGTACCCTGCCCCCTGAACGCTCTGTCACCCGACCGCCACCCAACCACAGGAGCACCCCTCACCGTGCCGAATCAGCCGCCGAATCCGCCGGACCAGCCGGACCAGCCGGACCAGCCCCTGCCGTCGCACCACGGCTCCGCCGACCGCGCCGCCACATCGTCCCTGGTCGTCCTGGGTGCCGGTCCCAAGGCCGTCGCCGTGCAGGCCAAGGCCCACGCACTGCGCCGCCTGGGGCTCCCCGCCCCGTCGGTCACCGTGGTCGACTACCAGGGGGTCGGCGGAAACTGGCGCTCCGGCGGAGGCTGGACGGACGGACGCCACCAGCTCGGCACCTCCCCCACCAAGGACATCGGATTCCCCTACCGCACCCGCATCGCCGGCGGCACGGAGATGAACCGGGCGGTCGACCGCGCCCTGCTGGACATCGGATGGACCGGCTTCCTCGTCGACACCGACCGCTACGCCTGGTGGGTCGACCACGGCCACCCCAACCCCCGCCACTACCTGTGGGCGGACTACCTGCGCTGGGCCGCGAAGAAGTCCGGGATGGCCCTGGTCAACGGCCAGGTCACACGCATCGGGCTGCGCGGGGCGGACGGCTGGTCGCTGTCGGTCGACCGGATCGACGGGACGACCTCGCGCCTGGAGGCCGACGCACTGATGCTGACCGGCCCGGGACGCTCCGACCGTCGCATCGCCCCCCTGCCCACCGTGTACTCGGTGGCGGCGTTCTGGCAGGCCGTGTCCTCGGCACAGCTGCCCCCGGCATCCCGCGTGGCGGTCATCGGCGGCGGCGAGACCGCCGCCAGCGTCGTCGAGGAGCTCATCACCCACGACGTGGTCGACATCGCCGTGGTCTCCCCCGCCCCCACGATCTTCACCCGGGCCGAGGGCCCCTTCGAGAACGAGCTCTACACCGACCCGCAGCTCTGGACCGGCCTCGACGACGCCGACCGCAGGGACGTGATCACCCGCTGCGACCGCGGGGTGTTCTCCGCCCAGGTCCAGGAGAAGCTCATGGCCGAGGACCGCGTCAGCCATCTCCGTGGCCGCGTCTCCGCCGTCCACGACCGCGACGGCATGGCGGAACTGCACATCGGCCACCGCACGGAGGTCGTCGACCTCGTCGTCGACGCCCGCGGCAACTCACCGCTGTGGTTCACCCGGATGATGGACGACCGGGTCGTCGCCCGTCTCATCGGGGCCTGCGGCGGGGCCGTGACCCCGTCCACCGTCGAGGACAGGATCGGCCCGGACCTGTCCCTCAACGGCATGCACCCCACCCTGTTCC
>NZ_JALAGY010000030.1 GCF_022712195.1 Corynebacterium sp.
ACCCCCGCCACCCCCGCCGCCGAGCAGTCCCAGCCGGGCATCTTCAACGGCGAGGAGGCTCCGGCCGCCCAGCAGGCCGAGCCGCAGCCGCAGTCCGCCGGGTCGACGAGCTTCACCCGCCGGTCGCGTTCGGGTGTCCCCGGCTCCTCGGAGACGCAGGGGAACTCGGGTCTGTTCACCTCGAACGGTGAGCGCCGGGACAGCCGTCGTGACGACCGCCGTGATGAGGGGGATGACGACCTCGATGTCCCGACCTTCCTCTGAGCGTCGTGTCCGCAAGGTGGTGACCGACCGCCACGGCGGGGTGTCGTCGGGGGACTTCGCGTCCTTCAACCTCGCCGACCACGTCGGTGACGACGCCGCCGACGTGGCGGCCAACCGCCGCCGGCTCGCGGAGCTGATCGGGGTCGACCCCGCGCGGATGGTCTACATGGAGCAGATCCATTCGCCCAACGTCACCGAGGTGACCGCCGAACTGCTCGACTCGCTGGACGGCGGGCCCGTCGAGTTCAGCGACGCCCTGGTCACCCGTGAGCCCGGGCTGGCGCTGGTCGTGCTCACCGCCGACTGTGTGCCCGTGCTGCTCTCCGACGAGGACGCCGGCGTGGTCGCCGCCGTGCACGCCGGGCGGATGGGTGCGCGCAACGGTGTGGTGCCGGCGACGGTGGAGGCGATGGTCGGTCTCGGAGCCGTCCCCGCCCGTATCCACGCGCTGATCGGTGCCGCGGCCGCGGGGGAGGACTACGAGGTTCCCGAGGAGATGGCCCGCGACGTCGAGGAGCGGCTGCCCGGCTCACGGACGACCACGGCCCGCGGCACCCCGGGGCTGGACATCCGGGCCGGCGTCACCCGTCAGCTGCTCGCCGCCGGCGTCACCGCCGTCGACGCGGACCCGCGGAGCACGATCACCGAGGAGAACTTCTTCTCGTACCGCAGGGAAGGCCGGACGGGACGTCAGGCGTCGGTGGTCTGGATTGCCGACACCTGATCCCACTTCCCGGTATTTTTGACAGAAGACACCCTCGTACGACATATCCCAGAGAAAGCGAGACAGACCATGGCAGACGGAATCACCGGGAAGGTCAAGGATTTCTTCGGCTTCGGTGACGTTGACAGCTTCGACGACCCCTATTACCGCGACGAGTTCGAGGAGGACCGCGGCGGGTACCGCCAGCCGGGGCGGTACCAGGACAGGGAGGACGACAGGGAGCGCGACTACGAGCGGGACCGGGTCGAGCGTCCGGAGCGCACCGAGCGTGTGGGGCGGTCTGAACGGACCGACTACGACTACCGTGCGGCCCGTCCGTCCCGCCGGGCCGACGTGGGTGCCGCCCCCGTCGCGCCGGTGCCGGCCACCCCCGCGCGGGAACCCCAGGTGGTGCGACTGGCGCTGAGCTCCTTCCAGCAGGCGGGCGAGCTGGCCACCGAGTTCAAGGCGGGGGACATTGTCGTCCTGAACCTCTCCGGCATGGAGAAAGCGGAGGCCAGCCGGGTGCTCGACTTCTCCGTCGGGCTCGCCAAGGGACTCGACGGTACACTGAAGAAGCTCGGCGGGCTGCGCAACTTCGCGTTGATCCCCGCCTCCGTGACCCTTGACCAGAGCCAGCTCGACCAGTTGGTGGAGGACCAGTAGAACACCGTGGCCGCAACTCTCTTTCTCATCGCACTGCTCCTCAGGGTGTACTGGTTCATCCTCCTGGCCAGGGTCATCATCGAGATGATCCGGTCCTTTTCCCGCCAGTGGCGTCCGTCGCGCCGGTTCGCCCTGTTCGCTGAACCGGTCTTCGTTCTCACCGATGTCGTGGTCCGTCCGCTGCGGCGGGTGATCCCGCCGCTCCGTCTGGGCGGGGTGGCGCTGGACGTGTCGGTTCTGGTGCTGTTCTTCGGAATCTCGATTCTGATCGGCATACTGACGGCGGCCGCCACTGCGGCAATGTGACCCGCCGTGCGGAGTCGTTGTCCTTACCTGACATATTGCAGGTGGGAAAAGCCCTGCTGTATAACTGACCTGAAAGACTGCACATGAGGTTGACCCTGAAACCTCGTGGACGTGGTCGCTGATAAGATCGTGACTGACTCACTGTCCGGCCCACCCCGGCCGGCGGAACATATCGACTGTGAAGGGAACTACCGATGCCGTTGACTCCCGCTGACGTTCATAACGTGGCATTCAGCAAGCCGCCGATCGGCAAGCGTGGCTACAACGAGGACGAGGTTGACCAGT
This sequence comes from Corynebacterium sp., assembly GCF_022712195.1. Classification (GTDB taxonomy): domain Bacteria; phylum Actinomycetota; class Actinomycetes; order Mycobacteriales; family Mycobacteriaceae; genus Corynebacterium. The sequence goes on from NZ_JALAGY010000030.1 coordinate 2,225, forward strand.
TCCTCGATCTCGTCGAAGACACGCTGGCCGAACTCCAGGACGAGAACGACGACCTCCGGGGCCAGGTGGCCTCGGGGTCGGCGGGCGCCGCTCCGGTCGCCGCGTCCACCTCCTCCGACGACTCGGAGCTTGCCGCGGAACTCGAGGAGGCCCGTGCGCGTGTCTCCGAGCTCGAGGCTGAGCTGAAGAAGGCCCAGGACGCCACCGCGGCCGCCGAGAAGCGTGCGGCCACCGCCGAGGACAAGGCCGCCGCCGCGGAGAAGCGCGCTGAGGCGGCGTCGGCCCAGGCCGCACCGGCCCAGGCTGCCGCGACGGACGGTGGGCAGGAGTCCGGCACCGCGAACGCCGACACCCACATGCAGGCCGCCCGCGTCCTGAGCATGGCCCAGGAGATGGCGGACCGCCTCACCGGCGACGCCAAGTCCGAGTCCCAGGCGATGCTGGACGAGGCACGCGACGAGGCGAACCGCACTCTCGAGGACGCGAACGCCAAGGCCACCTCGCAGCTGGCTGACGCGCAGAAGCGCTCGGAGAAGCAGCTCGCGGACGCCGACCAGAAGGCTCGCAAGACCGTCGCCGAGGCGCAGCAGAAGGCGGACACGCTGGTGGCCGACGCCACGCAGAAGTCGGAGACCCTGATCTCCGACGCCACCGCCCAGTCCGAGGCACAGGTCCGCGCCGCCCAGGAGAAGGCGGACGCCCTGCAGAAGGACGCCGAGCGCAAGCACACCGAGATCATGACAACGGTGAAGAAGCAGCAGACCGCGCTCGAGAGCCGTATCGAGGAACTGCGCACCTACGAGCGCGAGTACCGTACCCGCCTGAAGACGTTCCTGGAGTCCCAGCTGGAGGAGCTCAACAGCCGCAGCACCGCGGCCCCGAACTCCAACATCGACTTCGGCGAGAAGTAGGCCGGCGGTGGGGGACATGGACGACGGACGGCGTTGACGATGCTCGCACTGTCACTCCTGATGTCCCTCCTGGGGTTCCTCGCCCTGCTCGTCGCCCTGTACGTGGGGTCGACGTTGTGGGCGTGGATCTGCATCGGGATCGCAGTGGTCGGGATCGTGGTCTTCGTCGTCGACCTGTTTCTCCACCGCAGGCGATGAGGCGTATACTTCAGTACTGACCGGCCCCGCACCGCCGTGCGGGGCTTTTCACACGCACTGATCCGGCCATCACCGGGGAGCGTTCCGGAAGAAAGGCCCGGCCCCTCCGTGGGACGGACCCGGTAGACCCGGACGTGGTCGCGGCACGTCACAGCCGTAGGAACAAGTGGGATTGCCCGGCTCGGCGGTGTCGCCGGGGAGCCCAAGCGGGGTGGTACCGCGTTGCCGTCACCGGCGACGTCCCCGCGGACCGTGAGAAAGCACACGACCTTACGAGGAGTCCGCGATGACCACCCCCGCCGGCGGAGCATACCCGCACACCGACATGTCGGACGGCAGCAGCTCGTTCCCCGCCATGGAGAAGTCCGTCCTCGACTACTGGAGGCGGGACGGCACCTTCCAGGCCTCCCTCGACAACCGCGAGGGGGCGCCGGAGTACATCTTCTACGACGGTCCCCCCTTCGCCAACGGCCTGCCGCACTACGGCCATCTGCTGACCGGTTACGTCAAGGACATCGTCCCGCGCTACAAGACGATGCGTGGTTACCGCGTGCCCCGGGTGTTCGGCTGGGACACCCACGGGCTCCCCGCGGAGCTGGAGGCGGAGAAGCAGCTCGGCATCACCGACAAGGGTGAGATCGAGAAGATGGGTCTGGCCGCGTTCAACGAGTACTGTGCGACGTCGGTGCTGAAGTACGCCGACGAGTGGAAGGACTACGTCACCCGGCAGGCACGGTGGGTCGATTTCGACAACGGCTACAAGACCATGGACCTGTCGTACATGGAGTCGGTGATCTGGGCGTTCAAGAACCTGTACGACAAGGGCCTGATCTACCAGGGCTTCCGCGTGTTGCCGTACTCCTGGGCGGAGCACACGCCCCTGTCGAACCAGGAGACCCGCCTGGACGACTCCTACAAGATGCGCCAGGACCCGACGTTGACGGTGACGTTCCCGGTCACCGGTGCGCACCCGGGGACGGCCGCCGTGGAGACGCTCGCGGAGCATCCTGAGCTCGCCGACGCCTCGGCCCTGGCCTGGACGACCACGCCGTGGACACTGCCGTCCAACCTGGCGTTGGCGGTCAACCCCTCGGTCACCTACGTCCTGGTCAAGGTCGCGCAGGACGGAGCGGACGCGGTGGCGGGGAAGTCCATCCTGCTCGCTGCGGACCTGATGTCCGCCTACGGTCCCGAGCTCGGTGAGTCCGCGGAGGTCGTGGCGGAGTTCACCGGTGGTCAGCTGGTCGGTCTGACCTACGAGCCGATCTTCGACTACTTCGCGGACCGGGCCGAACTGGGGGAGAAGCGGCCCTTCCGGGTCCTGGCGGCGGACTACGTCACCACCGAGGACGGTACCGGTGTGGTCCACCAGGCGCCCGCGTTCGGTGAGGACGACATGAACACCTGCAACGCCGCGGGGATCGACACGGTGGTCCCGGTGGACATGGACGGCAAGTTCACCTCCCTGGTGCCCGACTACCAGGGGCAGCTGGTCTTCGACGCCAACAAGGACATCATCCGGGACCTCAAGGCCGCCGGCCGGGTCGTGCGTCACCAGACCATCGAGCACTCCTACCCGCATTCCTGGCGTTCGGGCGAGCCTCTGATCTACATGGCGCTGCCCAGCTGGTTCGTGTCCGTCTCGTCCTTCCGGGACCGGATGGTCGAGCTCAACCACGAGCAGATCGAGTGGATCCCGGAGCACATCCGCGACGGCCAGTTCGGCAAGTGGCTCGAGGGGGCCCGTGACTGGAACATCTCCCGGTCGCGCTACTGGGGTTCGCCGATCCCGGTGTGGGTGTCGGACAACGACGAGTACCCGCGCGTCGACGTCTACGGTTCGCTGGATGAGCTCGAGGCGGACTTCGGGGTGCGTCCGGAGTCGTTGCACCGTCCCTACATCGACGAGCTGACGCGTCCGAACCCGGATGACCCGACGGGGCAGTCCACGATGCGTCGTGTGCCGGACGTGCTCGACGTGTGGTTCGACTCGGGGTCGATGCCCTTCGCCCAGGTGCACTACCCGTTCGAGAACAAGGAGTGGTTCGACTCCCATTCGCCGGCGGACTTCATCGTCGAGTACATCGGTCAGACCCGTGGCTGGTTCTACCTGCTGCATGTGCTGTCCACGGCGTTGTTCGACCGTCCGGCGTTCACCAAGGTCGTGTCGCACGGTATCGTGCTCGGCGACGACGGCCTGAAGATGTCGAAGTCGAAGGGGAACTACCCCGACGTCAACGAGGTCTTCGACCGGGACGGTTCCGACGCGATGCGCTGGTTCCTGATGAGTTCGCCGATCCTGCGGGGAGGGAACCTGATCGTCACCGAGCAGGGCATCCGTGAGGGGGTGCGCCAGGCGATGCTGCCGATGTGGAACGCCTACTCGTTCCTGCGGTTGTACGCGCACACCCCGGCGCAGCGGGACACCTCCTCGACGAATGTCCTCGACCGCTACATCCTGGCGAAGCTGCATGACGCGGTCTCCGCGGTCACCGTCGCGCTGGACGCCACGGACATCGCCACCGCCACCGACGAGATCCGCCAGTTCTGCGATGTCCTGACGAACTGGTACGTCCGGCGGTCCCGCGACCGTTTCTGGGCGGGGGACTCCGGTGAGGACGGTCACCCGGAGGCCTTCAACACCCTGTACACGGTGCTGGAGACGCTGTGCCGGGTCGCTGCGCCGCTGCTGCCGATGACCACCGAGGTCATCTGGCGTGGCCTGACGGGCGGGCGTTCGGTGCACCTCACGGACTGGCCGTCGGCGGACGACCTGCCGGCGGACGACGACCTGGTCGCGTCGATGGACGCGGTGCGTGCCGTGTGTTCGGCGACGTCGTCGTTGCGTAAGTCGCACAAGCTGCGCAACCGTCTTCCGCTGCCCGGGCTCACGGTCGCGTTGCCGGACTCCGGTGCGCTGGCGGACTTCGCGTCGATCATCCGCGACGAGGTCAATGTCAAGGAGGTGACACTGACTGATGACGTGTCGTCCGTGGGACGTTTCGACGTGGTGGTCAATGCCCGGGTCGCCGGCCCCCGTCTGGGCAAGGACGTCCAGAAGGTGATCAAGGCGGTCAAGACCGGAAACTACACGGTGGCGGAGGACGGGGCGGTCACCGCTGACGGTGTCGCGCTCGTCGACGGCGAGTTCAGCCGGAAGCTCGTGGCCGTGGATCCGGAGAACACGGCGGAGATCCCGGGGGAGGACGGTCTCGTCGTCCTCGACACCACCGTGACCCCGGAGCTGGAGGCCGAGGGCTGGGCCGCGGACCGGGTGCGTGGTGTGCAGGACGCGCGTAAGGCCTCCGGGCTCGACGTGTCCGACCGGATTGCGCTGACACTGTCGGTCCCGGAGGCCCGCAAGGCATGGGCGGACGAACATGTCGGCACGATCGCCGGTGAGGTTCTGGCCACGTCGGTGACCGTGGTCGTCGGCGAGACCCTGACCCATGACGTCGGTGACGGTGCGACGGCGGAGGTCGTGAAGGTCTAGCGGCCGGGACGGACCCCGGACGGTGTACCTGCCGTCCGGGGTTTTCCTCACCCTTGCCATTCGAACGGACGTTCGGTAGTGTCGGTCGGTATCGAACGGGTTGTCGGTCACAGGGAGGGGAATGTCGTGGTGCAGGGTGGAGTGGATCTCAGTGTTATCGAACGGGACTTCGAGGAGCTCTGTTTCGAGTGCGATGTCGAGTATGTCGAGGAGAACGTCGACGAACCCTGTTGGGCCGTGAGTGCGCAGGAGGTCATGTACAGCGCGAAGAGGGAGATCAACACCCTGGAACTCGACATCGCGCGTGCGGCGACGCCGTCGCCCACGGACGAGGTGTCGAGGCACGCCAGGAAACTGTCGGTGGGGCTGGGGGTGTCGAAGGGCCGTGCACTGGCGTACTGCGACATCGGAACGATGATCGCCAGGATGCCGACGTTGGCGCGCGCGTTGCAGGGAGGTGCCTTCTCCTTCGAGCATCTCCGCGCGCTCGCGGATTCGGTCGCGGCGGTGGACGACGGACATCTCGCTGAGGTGGAGGGCGGGATAGTTGCGCTGGTGACGCCGACGACGCCCCGACAGGCCGTCCCCGGGGTACTCACCCTTCGCCGACTTGCGCAGCAGGTGGTTGCCGAGATTCAGCCGTCGGCGCGCCCCCTGGATCCGGAGGGCAGGGGTGAGCCGCCGCCTCCGGGATACCAGCACGATTTCGGTGTCGACACCCGCGCGGACGCGGCGACGACATTCCATGTCACTGTGCCCACGGATGAGGGGGTGGGGATGGTCAGGATCATCGACGCGGTCGCCTCGGCCCGGGGCTGCAGCCGGGCACGTGCGCTGGTGGATCTGGTGCACGGCCGCGCGGGTGACGTGTCGGTCACCCTGAACTGCTACCGCAACCTCGATGACGGCCGGATGCACCTCGAGAGCACCTGGTTGCACGAGGTGGCTACCGAACGGTGGATGGCCCGGGTCACTGAACTCTGCGTGGCCGGGCACAGTGAGGTCTCCGGCTACACCCCCTCGGAGCACCAGCGTGCCACAGACGCCGGCCGAGACGGGACCTGCAGGTTCCCGGGCTGTGACAGTCCCGCGGCGACCGCCCAGCTCGACCATGTCGCCAGGTGGGCCGGTGGCGGCGCGACCGCGACCTGGGCGATGCATTCGCTGTGTCCCGGATGCCACAGTCTCAAGACCCGTGGACTGTACGACGTCACCCTGAATCCGGACGGATCCGACTGGTGGACCAGCGTGGAGGACGGGCACGTCTATGTGTCGACTCCGACCGGGCCACTGGCGGAGGCGGTCCTTGACTTCGACACCCGGCTTCACCGCAGGGTCCGGACGTTGGCGAGTCACAACGAGGCGAGGATGCGGTGGATCGCCGAGACCGTGGCCGCAGCGGAGGAGGCGCAGAAGCTGGTGCCGTTTTGAGGCTGGCGGAACGGCCCCTGCCTAGAATCGGGGACATGAACACCACGCAGCGTTGGGTGGTCCACCTCGACATGGACGCGTTCTTCGCCTCGGTCGAGCAACTGACCAGGCCCACGCTCGCCGGCCGTCCGGTTCTGGTGGGTGGTGCATCGGGGCGCGGGGTGGTGGCGGGGGCGTCGTATGAGTCCCGTGTGTACGGTGCGCGTTCAGCCATGCCCATGCAGCAGGCGGTGCGGTTGTGCCGGGGGAGGGCCGTGGTCGTGTCCCCCCGGTTCACGGTGTACTCGGCGGTGTCCGCGCAGGTGTTCGAGCTGCTCGGTCGGGAGGGGGACACGGTCGAACAGCTGAGTGTCGACGAGGGTTTCGTCGAGCCCGTGTCTCTGGCGGGGTGCGGTTCCGCGGAGGTCGAGCGCTGGGCGCGTGATCTCCAGGCGAGGGTGGACCGTGAGGTCGGTCTGCCGTGCTCCATCGGCGTGGCGTCGACGAAACTGGACGCCAAGATGGCCTCTGACCTGGCGAAGCCCCACGGTGTGACGGTCGTCGGAGAGGACCGCCGTGAGGAGGTGTTCTCACCTCGGCCGGTCGGGGAGTTGTGGGGCATCGGGCCTGTGGCGCAGAACAAGCTGGCTGACATCGGGGTGTCCACCATCGGTGAGTTCACGCAGATGGACGACATCGACGTCAAGGGGTTGCTCGGTTCGGTCGGGCTCCAGGTTCTCGGGTACGCGCGTGGCCGGGACTCCCGGCCTGTCGCCCCGCGGGCCCGGGCGAAACAGGTGTCCGCGGAGCGGACTCTCGAGGTCGACGCGACGACGACCACTGAGGTGGACCCTGTCCTGGTCCGGGCGGCCGTCGCCGCGCGGAGACGTCTGCTCAACGACGGCCGCGCGGCGAGGACCGTGACCGTGAAGACGCGGACCGCGGACTTCAAGGCGCACACCCGGTCCACGACACTGGTCACCCCGACGGACGACCTGGACGAGATCATCTCCGCGGCGCGGTCCGTGGTGCCCCGCCCCGAGGTTTCCGGGGCGGTGCGGCTCGTCGGGGTGAGTCTGTCCGGACTCACGGAGGAACGTCAGGCCGTTCTCTTCCCGGAACCGGGCGCGGAAGAGGTGAGGGAGGTTGAGACCGACGCCACGGTCACCGACGAGCCCGCCGGGGAGGAGCACCCTGTCTCCTGGCGCCCGACCGTGGACGTCCACCATGCGGAGTTCGGTCACGGTTGGGTCCAGGGGACCGGTGCCGGGGTGGTCAGTGTGAGGTTCGAGACCCGGTCGACGGGCCCCGGGCGGGCCCGGTCACTCGCCGCCGACGACCCTGGTCTGCGCCTCGCGGACCCGCTGGACAGTCTCGGCTGAGCGGCCGGGTTCACCCCTGCGCCCGTTGAACCGCGAGCTCGCACAGCAGTTCCATCCGGGCCTGCGGCGGAGTGAGCTGACCGGCGGAGCGGATCCCCGCCCGCACGAGGCTGCGTCCTCCGCCGGCACCGCCGTACACCAGCTGCACCCCGCCGGCCGGGACACGGCTGGACACGACGACGGGAACGCCGGCGTCCAGGGCGGCGGTCACGCCCTCAGCGAGGGTCCCGACGTTACCGGAACCGAACGCGGCGATGACGACGCCCGCGGCGCCGGCGTCGAGGGCGTTCGTGACGGCGCGGGGGTCCGTCCCCTGGTAGGCGGGGACGATGTCGACCCTCAGGCCCGCCAGCGGTACCGGTGCAGACAGGTGCCCCGTGGCCATGGTGGGACGGGGCATGGTGGGGGCGTCGAAGGCGTCGTCGGCTGTCGTGTGGACCTTCCGGACCCCGTAGGCCGGCAGTGTCCTCCCGCCGAAGACCACGCTGGGTGCGTCGACGTGCGGTGCGGCGACCACGGCGTCGCGCAGGTTCGCCGGCCCGTCGGGGGTGGGGTCGTCCGCCGGGCGCTGGGCGCCGGTCAGTACGACTCGGCCGCCGACCAGGCGGTCGACGGCCATCGCGGTCTCCTCCATCGAGTCGGTTCCGTGGGTGACGACGACGGGCCCGTCGGACCGGGCGGCATGGATCTCGGCGAGCAGGGCGTCGAGGTCGGCGAGGTCCATCGTGGACGAGTCGAGGCGCAGGACGTCCCGCGCCGTCACAGCGGGACCGTCGATGCCCGCGTCGTCGAGGAGGGTGGCGATGCCCCGTGTCGGGACAAGGTCGCCGTGTTCGTCGGAGGTGCAGGAGATGGTGCCGCCGGTGGCGAGCACGGTGGGAGTGTCAGCAGTCGAGTCGGTCACGGATTTCAAGGCTACCGTCCCATCGGCGGTAGACTCTCGTCATCCGTAGTTCATCCACCCGCAGAAGGAGCCTCGTCACCGTGAGATCATTGAAGCGAACCCGCGCCATCGCCGCAGCCGTCGCCGTTACCGCAGGGCTGTCCGTGACCGCCTGTTCCTCGGACGACGCCGACGACAACGCCAGCGAGACCACCGCCCAGGAGACGGTCGAGCAGGCGCCGCTGCCCACGGCCCAGGAACTCGGGGAGATCCTGGGCCGCGCCGTTGACCCGGGTGTGCCCGCCGAGGAGAAGGCCGACACCGTGGAGAACGGGGAGCAGGCCGTGGAGCTCTTCGACGTGATGATGAAGTCGCAGCAGGAGTCCGGCGCGACGTTCGAGGTCGTGGACCCCATCCTTCCGGGGATCACCCCGCAGGAGGTCACCGCCACCATGAACCTCATTCAACCGGACGCTGAACCGGTGAGGATGGACGGGGTGAAGTTCGTCAACGACAACGGCCAGTGGAAGCTGTCCCAGGAATGGGCGTGCACCCTGGTCAGCAATGTCGCCCCCGACCAGATCCCCGACTCGTGCGCACCCTTCCTCGAGGACGCCCCCGCGCCGGCCCCGGAAGGTGAGGCCCCGGCTCCGGCCCCGGCTGCCTAGGCTGGTTCCCAACTGGACCTCGTGCGCGAGGTCTGCACCACTCGGACCGGTGATTCGGCCTCCCCGTAGGTCACGCTGGTCGTGGTCTCGATCATGCCCGAGACCGGTACCGGACGGCGCAGATCGACGGTGATGTTACCGCTGGAGTCACTGGTGGAGTCCATGACCTGCAGGTCCGTCCCCGGCAGCTGCCGTACGGACGGGGTGCGTCTGACGTCGACGTCCAGTTCGATCCGCGACCCCTCCCGTGACAGCAGGGTGTAGGTCACCGCCTGCCGCATCGACACGTTGTCGTCGACCTGGCCTGTCACCGTCCAGACCGCCCCGGCGCCCAGGTCGTCGGAGGGGAAGACGACGGGAATGTCCGCCATCTGGCTGAAGGACTGCTCGACGCTGGCGCGCGCGGAGTCGGTGGCCTCCTCCGGTGCGGCGAACCCACGGGAGATGACCCTGCCGTCCTGGTTGTACCTCTGGTTCATGGTGAACCCCTCCGCCGAGGAGATGTCGTCGTTGCGGTCGTCGTTGTCGCCGCTCGGACGTCCGGCGACGACGTGGGACTCGAGCTCGTCGCCGTCGGTGGAGGTCGACACGGTGAGCGGGATCTCCATGGTGACGTCCTCGTAGGGAAGGTCGTCCTCCTCTGCGCCGCCCTCGGTGCGCTGTTCCAGGCCCCGCGTCGCGCGGAAGACCGTCTGCTTCTCCCCGGGGTCGCTGAACCAGACCAGGGGCTCCCTGGGGGCGTCGCCGGTGTCCTCCACCGTCACCGACACCCCCGACACCGGTGCGTCGACAGGTGCCTCGGGTGAGGCGTCGTCTCCGGAGGAACATGCGGTGAGCACTGTCCCGGTCAGAAGAGCGGTCATCAGGGTCGGCAGAAGTACCCGTCGCAGGGGTACACGTCGTTGAGTGCGCACACCCGTCAGCGTACCAACCGGCGGCGCACCGACTGAGGTCCACAGGCGGCGACGCGATAAGATCGTCGCCGTGACTGTTTTCAACGTCCGCCCGTGGGCGCTTCTCCCGCTGTCCGGCATCGTCGTCGCCGACCAGCTGACCAAGTGGCTCGTCGTGGAGAACCTGGAGCCGGCGACGGCGTACCCGGTGATCGGTGACGTCGCACGGCTGTACCTCATCCGGAACCCCGGTGCGGCCTTCTCCATGGGGGAGGACGCGACAGTGGTCTTCTCGGTGATCCAGATGGTCGCGGTACTGGTCTGCGTCGTCCTGGCCTTCCGGGTCCGTGACCGTTGGGCGGTGGCCGCCGTCGCGTTGATCGGTGGCGGCGCGGCCGGGAACCTGGTCGACCGGGTTTTCCGGGACCCGGGTGGGCTGCACGGCCACGTCGTCGACTTCGTCTCGGTCGGCGGTTTCGCGATCTTCAACGTGGCGGACGCCGCCATCAGCGTGGGCGTGGTGGTGTACCTGGTGTATGCGCTGCTCATTGAGCCACGGAAGGAGCGCGGGGAGGTGGCGTCGTCGTGAGTGCGGCCCCCAGGGAGTCGCGGATGATGCCCGTTCCGGACGGGCTGGCCGGGATGAGGGTGGACGCCGGCCTGTCGAAGCTGCTCGGCCTCTCACGCACCGTCGTCGCGGAACTCGCAGAGGCCGGCGACGTGACCCAGGACAGCCGGCCCGCGGGTAAGTCGGACCGGCTCGTCGCCGGCGCCTGGCTGGACGTCACCCTGCCGGAGCCCGAGCCCGACCTCGCCGACGAACCCGCCGAGCATGTCGAGGGCATGGAGATCCTCTACTCCGACGACGACATCATCGCGGTGAACAAGCCGGTCGGCGTCGCCGCGCACCCGACCATCGGCTGGGAGGGGCCCACGGTCACCTCCGGTCTCGCCGCGGAGGGGTTCCGTATCTCCACCTCCGGGCCCCCGGAACGCAAGGGGATCGTGCACCGCCTGGACGTCGGGACGTCGGGTGTGATGGTCGTCGCCGCCAGCGAGCGCGCCTACACCGTCCTCAAGCGCGCCTTCCGCGACCGGACGGTGGACAAGACCTACCATGCGCTGGTCCAGGGGCACCCCGACCCGACGGTGGGGACGATCGACGCGCCGATCGCGCGTCACCCGGGTGCGGGGTGGAAGTTCGCCGTCCGTGAGGACGGGCGCCACGCCGTGACACACTACGAGACGATCGAGGCGTTCCGGCAGGCGACGCTGGTCAAGGTGCACCTGGAGACCGGCCGCACCCACCAGATCCGGGTCCACTTCTCGGCGCTGCACCACCCCTGCTGCGGTGACCCGATGTACGGGTCCGACCCCGCCCTCACCGGTTTCCTCGGACTGGAACGGCAGTGGCTCCACGCCGTGCACCTGGGCTTCACCCACCCGAACGGCAGGTGGATGGACATCGAGTCACCGTACCCGGAGGATCTCCGGACGGCGTTGGACAGACTGCGGGAGGTGAACTGATGGCGGACGTCGGCCCCCGCCCGTCCCGCAGGATCGCGCCGGACCGCAGGGTCCGTCGTCGGCGCGAGTGGGAGGACACCCGTCGTCCCGCGTGGGTCATGTGGCTGTCGGTGGTGTGCCTGGTCTGTCTCGTGGTCACCGTGGTCGCATTGGCGGGCTCGGAGCGTATGTCGCGACCGCAGGCCGTCAACGGCGACGTCCTCGGCCCCGACAACAGTGAGACCGTCGACGACTACCTCGCCCGTGCCGCTGAATCGGTGCAGGACGGCCAGGACGGCCAGGACGGCCAGGAAGGCGCGGACTCCGGTGAACCCCGCTGGGCACTGGTCACACCGCTGACACCGGCCGGCCCGGACGAACTGGCGGAGATCTTCTCCGGAATGTCCGGGCTGCGGGTCTCCACGCTGCTGGCGGGGGAGTCACGCTGGCAGATCCCCGAGCCGGCGGACGGGCACCGCAGAGCCGACGTCTTCACCGCCTCCCGGGAACAGGTGGCGGCCAATGCCGGGGTGGGGCCCGGGGACCCCTCACTCGACGTCCTCGGGGTCCTCGTCCACGGGACGCCGGAGGAACTCCGGGAGCTCGACGGGCGTCCCGGCGTCCTCGCCGTGGAGGCGCTGCCGCCGGACGCCGCGTACGGACGCTTCGGGTCGCGGCCGGTGACTGTGGCGGACCGGGAGGAACTCCGGTGATCTGGGGCGTCCTGGCCTACCTGATGTGGGGGTTCTTCCCCGCGTTCTTCCCGCTGTTGCGTCCGGCGGTGCCGACGGAGATCCTGGCGCACCGTTTCGTGTGGACGCTGGCCTTCGTCGTCGTGGTCATGGCCTGCACCACCGGGTTCCGGTGGGCACGGGGCATACCGCTGTCCCTGTGGCTGCGGATCACGGCCGCCGCGGTGCTCATCGCGGGCAACTGGGGGCTGTACATCTACGCCGTCAACAACGGCCATGTGGCTGACGCCGCACTCGGCTACTTCATCAACCCCCTGGTCAGCGTGCTGCTGGGTGTGCTCGTCCTGCGGGAGCGGCTGAGGGTGCTGCAGTGGGTCTCGGTGGGCGTCGCCGGGGTCGCCGTGGTGATACTCACCGTGGCGTTGGGCTCGCCGCCGGTGGTCTCCCTCGGGCTGGCCCTGTCCTTCGCGGGCTACGGGCTGCTGAAGAAGCGGGTGCCCTTGACACCGCTGCAGTCGTTGACGGCGGAGACGGCGGTCCTGGCGCCGGCCGGAGTGCTCTTCCTGGCGTGGCTGCAGACCCAGGGTGAGAACACGATGGTCCAGGGCGGACACGGCGCAGGCCACGCCCTGCTGCTGGTCACCGCCGGCGCGGTCACGGCGCTGCCACTGCTGTGCTTCGCCCGCGCCGCCCATGAACTGTCGCTGACCAGCCTGGGCATGCTGCAGTACCTGACACCGGTGATGCAGATGCTGTGGGCGGTGCTGGTGGTCGGGGAGCACATCCCACCGGCCCGGTGGGTCGGCTTCGCCATCATCTGGGTCGCCCTGCTGGTGTTCATCACCGACACACTGCTGCACGCGCGGAAGACGAACCGCCTGAAGAGGTTGGCGTCCGGCAGCTGACGCCCGGACACTAGAGCCCGAAGACCCGGTCGACCATCGTGTTGCGGAACACCCCGTCCGGGTCGACGCGCGCCCGGAGGTCGGCGACGTCGCCCAGGTGCGGGTGGACGGACGCGAGCGACGCATGGTCGAGTGTGTGCAGCTTGCCCCAGTGGGGACGCCCCCCGGCGGCGACGAGCACCGGCTCGACCACGGCGAACAGTTCGCGGTAGTCGTCGCGGTGGTAGCGGTGCACCGCGACATAGCAGGACTCCCTCCCGTAGGCGGTCGACAGCGGAACCGCGTCCGCCGCGGTGCAGCGCACCTCGATGGGGAAGCCGACGGGCAGGCGGGAGGCGCCGATCACCCGGTGCACCTCGCTGAGCACCTCGGAGGCGTCGGCGAGGGGGACGGCGTACTCCATCTCGTTGAACCGCACCCGGCGGGGTGAGACGAAGACGTTGTGTGCGGTGTCGGCGTACTCGCGCTGGGCCAGCGTCGCCGCGGCCAGCCGGTTCATCGCCCCGGTCGTGCGCGGGGCGAGGTGCATCAGTCCGCACATCGCACCGAAGGCGGCGTTGCTGACGATCTCGTCGTCGATGACGGACCGCCAGCGCGGGACGGGGCCCGGCAGACCCGCCCTGGCGGCCTCGGCCGGGGTGAAGCGGGTGTTGGTCTTGACGTGGGCGACGTCGGTACCCGGGAACCAGTAGTACTCCAGGTGGTCCACGGCCGCGGCACGCGCCGGGAACTCCCCGACCAGGGGAGCCAGTGGTTCGGCCCTCTCCACGGCGGACAGGACGAACGACTCCACCACCGACATCGTGATCCGGGTGGTGACACCCAACGCGCCCAGTGACACACGTCCCAGGTCGAAGAGGGGGTCACCGGGGCCGACGTCGTGCACGGCGCCGTCGGCGGTGACGGTGCGCAGCCGACGCACCATCCCGGCGAACCCGGTCAGCCCGATGCCGGTACCGTGGGTGCCGGTGCTCACCGCCCCGGCCAACGCCTGCGGGTCCACGTCCCCCTGGTTCGCCAGCGCCAGGCCGTGCGGACGCAGCAGGGCGGGGACGTCACGCAGGCGGGTACCGGCGAGGAAGGTGACCTCCATCGCGTCGGTGTCGACCGCGACGACACCGCTGAGGCGGTCGAGGTTCACCAGCACCCCGTCGGTCGCCGCCACCGGGGTGAAGGAGTGGCCAGCGCCGACCGCCTTCACCCTCAGGCCGTCCTCCACCGCACGCCGGACCACCTCGACGACCTCGGCCTCGGTGGCGGGCTGGACGAACCGTGCGGGCTCGGCGGTCTGCGCGCCGGACCAGTTGTGCCATCTCATGTGAAGATCCTTCCCTCACCCCGGTAGGTGGTCCACTCGTCGATGATGTCGCCGTCACTGACCACCAGGACGGTGTCGGTGAACTCGGCCTGTTCGCCGGCCTTGGCGTGCCGGAACCACACGTGGTCACCCAGGTTCATGGCCGTGGCCACCTCGCCACGTAGGGGTGTCTGCACCTCGCCGGCGCCCTCGGTGGAGGTCAGCGACAGGCCGCGGGGGTAGTCGACCACCGGCTGCCGGTCGGTGCCGGGCGGCCCGGAGGCGATCCTGCCGCCGCCGGCGACGGTGATGAAGTCGGGTGCGGGCCGTCGCACGACAGGCAGCACGAACCACTCGGCCGACAGGGGCCGGAACGAGGAGTAGTTGTCGAACAGGCCCGGCCCCACGACACCGGAGCCCGCGCCGATCTCCGTGACGGCGGTCTCGGCGACCGTCGACTCGATCGACCCCGTGCCCCCGCCGTTGACGAACTCGAGGTCCACCCCCACCGAGCGGACCGCGTCGACGATGGCCGCCCGACGACCCGCCAGTTCCCTGGCGGACACCCGCTTCACCGCCGTGACCAGCGGAGAAGAGTCCGTGGTGCCGGCGATCTGCCCCTCATAGGCCATCAGTCCCACCAGGGCGAAGCCGTCCCGTTCGTGGACCTGCCGGGCCAGGGTGCGGGCCTGCTCCACGGAATGCACCGGCGAGCGCCGTGCCCCCAGGTGCACCGGTCCCACGGCCAGGGAGGCGTCGATGTCCACGCACACCCGCAGGACGCCGCGTTCGGTCGGCGGGACCACCGCGTCGATGAAGTCCAGGTGCTCCACGGAATCCACCATGACGGTGATCGTCCGCAGGTAGGCCTCGTCGCACATCAGCTGGTGGAGCAGTTGACGGTCGGCGCTGGGGTAGGCGACGAGGATGTCGTCGCTGACACCCTCGTCGGCCAGCCACAGTGCCTCGCCCAGGGAATAGGACAGCAGTCCGCGGAACCCCGGCCGGTCCAGCAGCCGGCGGATCAGGGGGAGGATACGCACCGACTTCGTCGCCAACCGGATCGGCGTGCCGCCGGCGCGGCGGACCATGTCACCGGCGTTGGCCAGCGCATTGTCCAGGTCGAGGACGGAGAACGGGGCGTCGAGGTGCGCTACCGCCTCGCGCACCGCAGGTCGTGGTGTACTCACGAGGACGAGGATACGTCCCGAAACCCCCCGGTGTGTGGTGGTTTCGGATATCATCACGGGACATGACTGCGACGACTGTTGAACAATTCGGGAGTCCCCTGCTGGAGAGGGTCTTCCGTGCCCCGGGGCACACCGGGCCAGAGGGTGACATCGGCCGATGGGAGGGGGTCGTCGGGGACGCGGAATGGGCCGCGGAGGTCCGTCGGCTCAAGGAACTGAGGAACGCGGTGATCCTCGCGCACAACTACGAGCTGCCCGAGATCCAGGACATCGCCGACCACACCGGGGACTCCCTGGCGCTGTCACGGATCGCCGCCGACACCGACGCCGACGTCATCGTCTTCTGCGGTGTGCACTTCATGGCGGAGACCGCGAAGATCCTGTCGCCGGACAAGACCGTCCTGATCCCCGACGAAGACGCGGGGTGCTCCCTGGCGGACTCCCTCACCGCCGAAGAGCTCGCCGACTGGAAGTCCGAGCACCCCGACGCCCTGGTCGTCAGCTACATCAACACCACCGCCGCGGTGAAGGGCCTCACCGACGTGTGCTGCACCAGCTCCAACGCCGTGGACGTGGTGGCCGGACTGCCCGCGGACCGGGAGATCCTCTTCGGCCCCGACCAGTTCCTCGGTGCCCATGTGCGCCGGCAGACCGGACGGGACGACATCCACGTCTGGGCCGGGGAATGCCACGTCCACGCCGGGATCTCGGGCCCGGAGCTCGCCCGCCGAGCCGAGGAGAACCCCGGGGCGGACCTGTTCATCCACCCGGAGTGCGGCTGCGCCAACTCGGCGATCTACCTCGCCGGCGAAGGGGTGATCGACCCGGAGCGCGTCCACATGCTCTCCACCGGTGAGATGCTCAGCAGCGCGAAGGCCGCCGGGGCGTCGGGGCGGGAGAAGGTGCTCGTCGCCACCGAGGTCGGCATGCTCCACCAGCTCAGGGGAGTGGCGCCCGAGGTCGACTTCGCCCCGGTCAACGAGCGGGCGTCCTGCCCCTACATGAAGATGATCACCCCGGCGGCGCTGCTGCGCTGCCTGGCACTCGGAACCGACGAGGTCGACGTCGACGACGACGTCGCCGACCGCGCGCGGCTCGCCGTCGAACGGATGATCTCCGTCGGGACGCCGGGAGGAGGGGAGTGACCGCGGTACTCCCCGACACCGACCTCGGTGAGATCAGCGGCGACCCCACCCTGTTCTCCTCCCTGGCCTGGGCGGCCCTGCAGGAGGACATCGCCTCCGGGGACGCCACCACCCTGGCCACCGTCCCCGCCGACCTCGTCGGCAGCGGCAACCTCGTGGCACGGCAGGCCGGGGTCGTCTCCGGGACCGACGCCGTCCAGGCGGTGCTGGACGCCGGTGCGTCCTACCAGGTCCTCGGCGGGCGGGTGACTCTGGAGGAACCGGTGGCCAACGGCGCACCGGTCACCCCGGGCACGGTCCTGGGGAGGCTGACCGGGCCGGTACGGGCGATCCTGCAGCTGGAGCGCACCGTACTCAACGTCCTGTCCCACGCCTCGGGGGTGGCGACCCACACCGCCCGGTGGGTCGGGGCGGTGTCCGCCGCCCGCCCCGGAACCGTGGTACGGGACTCGCGTAAGACACTGCCGGGACTGCGGCTGCTGCAGAAACGCGCCGTGGTGCACGGAGGCGGGACCCCGCACCGCTACAACCTCTCCGACCAGGCCATGGTCAAGGACAACCACGTCGTCGCGGGAGGCGGGGTGGTCGCGGCCTACCTGTCCGTCCGGGCCGAGAACCCGTCGCTGTGGTGCGAGGTGGAGGTCGACGACCTGGACCAGCTGCGCGCGGTGCTCGAGGTCGACGTGCCGCCACAGCAGGTCCTGCTCGACAACTTCCCGGTAGCCGACACCGTGACCGCGGTGCAGGTGCGCGACGGACTCGCGCCGGGGGTCCTGCTGGAGTCCTCCGGCGGGCTGACGCTGGACGTCGCCGGGGAGTACGCCGCCGCCGGTGTGGACTCACTCGCGGTGGGGGCGCTGACCCACTCCGTGACCGCACTGGACATCGGGCTGGACCTGTGAGGTACGAGACGCGGATGACGGCGGGGGAAGAGGCCTGACGGACCCGGCCGGCGAAACGGAGACGCAGACGTGTTCGATGGTGAAAGCAGGAGGTGCTTCACCGATGAAGAACCACGGACTGCAGGCGACGGCACTCGTGGCAGGGGTGGGGGTCGCATGGGTACTGGGGGCGTGCACGGGGGCAACGGGTGACGGTGGCCGGGACGACCCGGTCGTCACGGTGACGGCGACGGCCACCCGTAGCGTGGAGGTCACCGTGCCGCCGGGACCGCCGGCAGAGACGGAGTCCCCTGACGACACCGGCGGGATCACCGTGCCCGGCGAAGAAGTCGAGACCTACTTCTCCACGGAAGGCCAGGAGGTCGGCGTGGCGGGCCTCCGACCGGACCGGGAACCGATCGTCGTGCGTGACGTGCCGTCCGCCGGCGGCCGCCCGGTGGCCGAGGTGGACCGGCTCGGCGCGGTGGAACTGGCGGGTCGTGAGTGGAACAACACCGACGACCCCGACGAAGGGTACTGGGCGGAGGTCCGGGTCGACGGGCACCGCGGATGGATGCCCAGCGGGAACCTCTTCCACTTCGGAGGCACCACCGACGTGACCGACGACTACCGGGACCTGCCGACGGCGGCCACTGACGATGAGCTGCTCGAGGCCGTCGGAGAGGAGGCGACCGGGGGAATGGCCGACTGGATCATCCTCACCACCCCGGACTACGCCGGTGAGCCGTTCTACCGCCTGGACGTCACCGGGATGAAGGACGACGCCCAGGCCGGCGAACGGTTGTTCGTCACCGTGGTCCAGGCCGACGGCGGTCACCGTGTCGGCAAGGTCGAGCGCACGCTGGTCTGCCACCGCGGTGTGAGCGGCGGGCTGTGTCTGTAGACGTGCACGGATGAGGTGACTTGCCCTCGCCGGTAGACTGACCCCCATGAAGAAGTCCTCCTTCGTCCACCTGCACAACCACACCGAGTACTCCATGCTCGACGGGATGGCGAAGGTGGACCTGCTCGCCGAAGAGGTCTCACGCCAGGGGATGCCTGCCGTCGGCATGACCGACCACGGCAACATGTTCGGCTCCGACGCCTTCTACCGCGCGATGACCGGTGCCGGCATCAAGCCCATCATCGGTATCGAGTGCTACATGGCACCGGAGTCCCGGCTGGTCAAGGACCGCGTGCGGTGGGGCGAGCCCGACCAGAAACGGGACGACGTGGCCGGTGGCGGCTACTACCTGCACCAGACGATGATGGCGGAGAACGCCACCGGCCTGCGCAACCTCTTCCGGCTGTCCTCGCTGGCCAGTTACGAGGGGCAGGTCTCCAAGTACCCCCGGATGGACGCGGAGATCGTCGCCGAGCACGCCGACGGCATCATCGCCACCACCGGCTGCCCGTCCGGGGACGTGCAGACCCGGCTCCGGCTGGGGCAGTTCGACAAGGCACTCGAGGCCGCCGCGATGTGGCAGGACATCTACGGCAGGGACAACTACTTCCTCGAGCTGATGGACCACGGGCTGGACATCGAGAAACGGGTCCGCGACGAGCTGCTGGAGATCGGTCGCAAACTCGACCTGCCCCCGCTGGTCACCAACGACTGCCACTACGTGCTGCAGAAGCAGGCGAAACCCCACGAGGTCATGCTCTGCGTGCAGACCGGCGCCACCATGGACGAGCCCACCCTGGACGAAGGGGGACGCCGCTTCGCCTTCTCCGGCGACGGCTACTACATCAAACCGGCGGAGGAACTGCGCAACTACTGGGACCCGATCGTCCCGGACGGCTGCGACAACACCCTGTGGATCGCCGAGCGGGTGCAGGACTACGGTGAGCTGTGGGAGGAGCACACCCACGACCGCATGCCGAACTACGACGTCCCGGAGGGGCACACCCCCACCACCTGGCTGCGCCACGAGGTGCACGAGGGGCTCAGGGAGCGTTTCAACGGCGGCGAGGTCCCCAAGGAGTACGTCGACCGCGCGGAGTACGAGATCGACGTCATCGACATGAAGGGCTACCCGTCCTACTTCCTCGTCGTCGCCGACCTGATCAAGCACGCCCGGTCCATCGGTATCCGCGTGGGGCCGGGCCGTGGTTCCGCCGCCGGAGCCCTGGTCGCGTACGCCCTGACCATCACCAACATCGACCCGATCGAACACGGTCTGATGTTCGAGCGGTTCCTCAACCCTGAGCGACCGTCGGCACCCGACATCGACATCGACTTCGACGACCGTAGGCGCGGTGAGATGATCCGTTACGCCGCGGACAACTGGGGCCAGGACAAGGTCGCCCAGGTGATCACCTTCGGCACCGTCAAGACCAAGCAGGCGCTGAAGGACGCGGCCCGTGCCCACCACGGCCAGCCGGGGTTCCAGATCGCCGACCGGATCACCAAGACGCTGCCCCCGGCCCAGGCGGCCAAGGACATCCCCCTGTCCGGCATCATGGACCCCGGACATGAGCGCTACCAGGAGGCCGCGGAGATCCGCAACCTCATCGAGACCGACCCGGTGGTCAAGGAGATCTACGACGACGCCCTCGGACTCGAGGGCGTGGTCCGCCAGGCCGGCGTTCACGCCTGTGCGGTGATCATGGCGTCGGTGCCGCTGCTCGACCACATCCCGATGTGGAAACGACAGCAGGACGGCGCGATCATCACCGGGTGGCCCTACCCAGCGTGTGAGGCCATCGGCCTGCTGAAGATGGACTTCCTGGG
The DNA here is from genome assembly GCF_022712195.1 of Corynebacterium sp. Classification (GTDB taxonomy): domain Bacteria; phylum Actinomycetota; class Actinomycetes; order Mycobacteriales; family Mycobacteriaceae; genus Corynebacterium. The sequence continues at coordinate 22,413 of NZ_JALAGY010000030.1, forward strand.
TCTGCGCAACCTCACCGTCATCGGTGATTGCATCGAGAACATCAAGAAGAACCGGGGCGAGGACCTCGACCTCGAGGGCCTGACCACCGACGACCCGCAGTCCTACGAACTGCTGGCGCGTGGTGACACGCTGGGCATCTTCCAGCTGGACTCCGGCGGCATGCAGGAGCTGCTGAAGCGGATGAAGCCGACGGGCTTCAACGACATCGTCGCCGCCCTGGCCCTGTACCGTCCGGGACCCATGGGAGTGGGGGCGCACTGGGACTACGCCGACCGCAAGAACGGGCGTAAGCCCATCGAGCCCATCCACCCCGAGCTGGCCGAGGCCCTCGACGAGATCCTGGAGGAGACCTACGGTCTCATCGTGTACCAGGAGCAGATCATGAGGATCTCGCAGAAGGTCGCGAACTACACCGCCGGTCAGGCCGACGGCTTCCGGAAGGCGATGGGCAAGAAGAAGCCGGAGGTGCTGGCCAAGGAGTTCGAGAACTTCGAGGCGGGCATGAAGTCCAACGGTTTCTCGGGTGAGGCGATCAAGACACTCTGGGACACGATCCTCCCGTTCGCCGGCTACGCGTTCAACAAGTCCCACGCCGCGGGATACGGTCTGGTCAGCTTCTGGACCGCCTACCTCAAGGAGCACTACACCGCCGAGTACATGGCCGCTCTGCTGACCTCGGTGGCGGACAAGAAGGACAAGTCCGCGATCTACCTCGCCGACTGCCGCCACCTGGGGATCAAGGTGCTGTCCCCGGACGTCAACGAGTCCGACTACACCTTCAAGCCGGTCGGCCGGGACATCCGGTTCGGACTCGGCGCGGTGCGCAACGTCGGCGAGGACGTCGTCGACTCCATCGTGGCGACCCGCAAGGAGAAGGGGGCGTTCGCCGACTTCTCCGACTACCTCGACAAGATCGACGCCACCGCCTGCAACAAGCGGGTGACGGAGTCACTGATCAAGGCCGGCGCGTTCGACTCCCTCGGGCACCCGCGCAAGGGACTGATGCTGGTCTACGAGGATGCGGTGGATTCCGTCACCTCGACCAAGAAGGCGGCGGCGAGGGGCCAGTACGACCTGTTCTCCGGGCTCGACGCGGTGGAGGACGACGCCTTCAAGGTCGACGTCCCCGACCAGCACTGGGAGCGCAAGCACGAACTCACCCTGGAACGTGAGATGCTCGGTCTCTACGTGTCCGGTCACCCCCTCGACGGATTCGAGGCGTCCCTGGACGCACAGATCGACACCCCGCTGACGACGGTGATCTCCGGCGAGCTGCCGGACAAGCGCACGATCAAGGTCGGCGGGATCATCTCCAGCGTGGACCGTCGTGTGGACAAGAAGGGCAATCCCTGGGCCATCGTGACGATCGAGGACCAGCACGGCGCCCAGATCGAGTTGCTGTGCTTCTCCCGGACCTACGCGATGGTCGCGCCGATGATCGCCGAGGACAACATCATCCTCGCCCAGGCCGAGGTGAGCATCCGGGACGACCGGACCAGCCTGTTCTGCAACGACCTCAAACCCGCTGAACTGTCCGTCGGCGCCGGCGCCGGTGTGCCGCTGCGGTTGCGCATGCGGGTCGACCAGTGCACCCCGGACAACATGGACCGTCTGAAGGGCGTGCTGCACAACAACAAGGGTGACTCCGACGTCTACCTCACCCTCACCGACGGCACCGAGGAACTCCAGTACATGCTGCCCCCGGACCTCCGTGTCGCGCGGACGTCCTCGTTGATGGGCGATCTCAAGGCGTCCACCTGGGCCGGCGTCCTCGGGTGACCCGGCCGGTGAACGTCGCGTACCGGCGCCCGGGCCCCGGACGTCCCGTCGCGGAGACCGAGGTCAGGCGCTCCAGGTTCATCGCCTGCGCCGCCCGGGTGACGGACGAGGACAGTGCCCGGGCGTTCCTCGCCGAGGTCCGCGCGGGGTACCCCGACGCCCGGCACCACTGCAGCGCCTACGTCCTGCACGTCGACGGCGCCAACCCGGTGGAACGCTCCAGTGACGACGGCGAGCCCGCAGGCACAGCCGGGCAGCCGATACTCGAGGTGCTCCGCGGCTCGGGACTGCAGGACATCGCCGTGGTGGTGGTCCGCTACTTCGGCGGCGTCAAGCTCGGGACCGGGGGACTGGTGCGCGCCTACCAGGACGCCACCCGGGAGGTCCTCGACGGTGTCCCCGTGACGCGTCGTGAACCACGGGACGTGTGGGCCCTCGAGGTGGGCCACGCTGACGCGGGAAAGGTCGAGTCGGAGCTCAGGGCCCGGGGACTGTCCGTCGAGGCGTCCTACGGTGCCTCGGTGACGCTGACTCTCACTCTCCCCGCCGGTGACGACCCCGGCGGGCTTGTCAGGGAAATCTCAGCCGGGACACTGGATGTTGTACGGGCCGGCGCCCGTTGGGAGGACGTCGCGGCGGGGTGAACCGGGGTAGAATGACGGTCATGACCATGAACAACTACTCCGACAATCCCGTCGCCCGTCGCAAGGAGGACGTTCGCACACGTTCACGGTCCATCCAGGTCTCCGGGGGTGTCGCGGTGGCGGGAGGGGTGCTCGCGGTGCTGACACCGGCCACGGGGCTGTTCCTCACGATCGCCGTGGTCGCGCTCGTGGTCCTGGGGTGGAACGCGGTGAAGGTCCGTGAGGTGCTCAACCACAAGGACGAGTGGTGAGCGGTGACCCGGATCGACGCCTGGGTGTGGGCGGTACGTCTGTACAAGACACGCTCCGCCGCCGCCGAGGCCTGCCGCGCCGGCCACGTCAAACTCAATGACGCCGCGGTGAAACCCGCGCAGACCGTGGCGGTGGGTGACCGTGTCCGGGCCTGGGTGAACCACCGGGAGCACATCGTCGAGGTCGCCGAACTGGTGTCGAAACGGGTCGGGGCCCCGCGGGCCCGGCAGTGCTACGTGGACCACTCACCGCCGCCACCGCCGAAGGAGGTGCTGGCCTCCATCCCCCGGCGGGGCCGGGGTGCCGGACGCCCGACGAAGCGGGAGCGGCGCCAGATCGATCAGCTCCGCGGCCGCTGACCCATCTTCTGCCACCTGTTGCCGAGACGTCCGGGGCGCGAGGAGGCATGGTCGCCGATGTGCACCGTGCGGCGGATGTGGTCGCGGCCGTAGGTGAACAGAAGCAGGTCGTCGATGAGCCGGACCTGTCCCGGAGGGTAGCCGTAGCCCATCGTCTCCTGCAGGCGTGCCAGGGCCTCCGGTGAACACAGCACACTGAGCTCGCCGATCGTGGTGACCCCGTTCGCGGCGAGCATGTCCACGGCGAACCTGTAGTAGTCGGCCTTGGACATCGGGTAGCCGTTGCCGATGAGCATGGTGAGCACCCCCGGCAGCATCGTGGCGGTGAGTTCGGTCTCGTCGGTGGCGTCACCGTCGGTGCTGGTGGCGCGGGCGATGGAGTCGAACTGCTGGTCAGCCAGTTCAATGAGACCGGCGGCCAGGGTGAAGGCGCGGTGCACCTCCGGGCTGATCTCGTGGCCCGGGTTCTTGTAGCGCACGTCGTGCTCGAACTCCGCCCAGGCGTGCTGCAGGACCGTCCGGATCTGTATCTCGATCAGGCGTCCCTCCAGCTCCACCAGCGACGGCAGCGTGGAACTGGTGATCCGGGCGATCACGTGGGAGGACGCGTAGCCGAACTCGCCGCGCTCCGCGGTCTGCGCGGACTTGTCGGTGACCGAGACCACGTCGAAGAGACTGCGCATCACACCGACCAGCAGCACGATGTCGGAGGTGGTGTAGACGGTGACGCGCACACCGAGGACGTCGTAGGCGGAGTCGAAGTCGCGGTAGTCCGGGTGGACGGTGTCGTGGATCTTCGCGAGGTAGCTGCCGCGGTCCTTGATCCGCACCGACACCTGGTCGAAGGCGATGCCAGCGTCGGAGAGCTCGTCGGAGAGTACCTTCTGGATGTCCGTGACCACGGTGGGGTGCTCGGCGAGCCACGTGTCGAAGTCGCGCAGGACGGCGGAGTCTTTCATGTCACCGACTCTAGCGCCTGACAGTGACCCGTAGAGATGTCCACCGGTCCGGTGCAGGGCACCGGGGGAGCGGACCCCGGGGACACGAACAGGCGCTGGTCGGCCGTGACGAAGAACAGGGTGGGGCAGGACCTCTCGGCGAGGATGCGGTGGGTCGGGACCGCGAGCCGTGGGTGGGCGATCAGCCCCGCCGCCGGGAACGGGGCCCCGCTGACCGCGATCTCCCTGACCCCCGCACCGTGCTCACGGTGACGCAGGGCCGTCCCGTGCGCCCGTGTGAGGGACCCCAGCTCGGTGAGCATGGCGTCAGCCGCGTCCTGCCACAGGAGCGACGCGCTGGTGCGGCGTGACCCCAGGTCGCCGACGGTGACCCTGAGCGGACCGTCCTGCACGACCGCACCGAGACCGCCGCCGAGGGGCACGGTGACCAGCGAGGCAGGGTCGTAGGGGTCGTGGTCGCAGGTGGCGGGGACGACGAGGAGACGCAGTTTCCGGTTCATACCGGTAGAGAGACTCCTAGAAGGGTGCGGAGGTTCCCTTCACCTCGTCGAGGTCGGGCCGGCGTGACTTCCCGAGCGCCGAGAGCAGCTCGTCGAAACTCCACAGGGTGATGTCCTGACCCTTCTCCCTGAGTTCGCGGGCACGCTTCTCCTTGCTGGTCACAGACCCCCACTCGCCGATGACCAGCAGGGTCGTCTTCTTGGTGACGTTCTTGCCCACCGAGGCCCCGGCCTCGGCGATCATGTCCCAGACCTCTCCCTTCTCGTAGGGGGCGAAGTCACCGGTGACGGTGACATGCTGCCCGAAGATCGGCCCGTTGGCGTCGGCCCCGGGGTTCGGTTCCGGGACGGTGTCGGGTGTCGCGACGCGCTGCCAAGTCTGCTGCGGGGACCTGTGGGAGGACGGGGATGCGACATCAGCCTGGGGGTCGGCCGAGGCCTGCGCCTGCTGTGCCGGGTCGTTCTCCCCCTGCTCCGCAGGAGCGGCGGGGACGGTGTCGAGCGGCACACCGGACTGCAGGTTGGTCAGCAGCTGGTGGACCCGGGTGAACTGCTCCTGCTGGCCGGGGCCGAAGACCACGATGTTCGACGCCCCCCGCGTCGCCGGGAAACCCCGCACGGGCCGCAGGACCGCGTCCTCCGCCGGGGCCGCCGGGGAGAACTGGATCCAACCGGGGGAGTCGTCGGTCGGTGCATGTCGGTACCAGCCGCGCAGGTCGGCCGGGGACAGCGTCAGTTCGGCCGGCAACAGGGTCTGCCCCATCGGGGTCCTCCGGACCCGCACCCCGTCGTCGTCGACCGTGACGTCTGCCCCGTGGGCGGTGACCGTGTGCGCTGCAGCCGTGGTACTCATAGCGTCCGATCCTAGTTCCCGAGACCGTCCAGGACGAGGTCGACCCCGGAGAGCACCTGCGGCACCGTGCGGGGTTCCACACCCGCGGCCTGGGCGGTCTGCACGTCCGTCGCAGCGCCCAGCAGGTACCGCGACAACACCCACCCGGTCAGCCCGCGGTCCGGGGAGGGGGACCCCTCCAGGGCCTCGGCGAGAGTCTCCGCCGGGTCCCGGGTCGCCGTACCGGCGGCCAGGGCGGCGGCGACGACCTCGGCACCGTCCCTGATCCCCAGCAACTGCCCCAGCAGCCGGGACGCCGTGGAGTACGTGCGTTCCCGCCAGGAGCCGGGCGACGTCCCCTCCCCGGCGGCATCCGACGGCACCTCCGTGGCGAGGATCCGTCCGGCGATGCCGCCGAGGAGGTCCTGCTTGCTGGGGAAGTGCCAGTACAGGGCCCCGGGGGCGACATCGAGCGTGCGCGCCAGCCTCCGCATGGTCAGGTCGCCGAGACCGTACTCGGTGAGGATGTCGACGGCGGCGGTGAGGATTCGGTCACGGTTGAGCTGCACGCGGCCCAGTGTAGTGCTCCCGGGCACTCCCGTCCGCCCGCGGCTAACGTTCCCGGGGCCGGCGACGTTGTAGGGTCGTAGCTGTACAACTAGCGTGAGAAGGGAACCACGAATGTCACCACGGGTGTCAGGCCACCGGCCGGGAATAACCAGGGCCGTACTCGCCGGGGTCGTCGCGACGACCCTGGGACTGGCCGCCTGCGGCTCGGACGACGCTGACGGGGACAGCGCCACCAGCACGACAGCCAGTTCCTCCGCCGCCGCCACCAGTGAGAAGACGTCGACCGGGGCATCGGAGAGCTCGGAAGCCTCGGAGTCCGCCGCGCCGGACGCCGACGAATCCGCGGAGCCGGCACCGGACGAGCGCCCGGAGGGCGACGGGGAGGGCGATCGACCGGCGGACGCCCCGCCGCCCGCACCCGCGAACGCCCCGGCAGGGAACGCCGCCAACGGTGACGATGCTGCGCAGATCACGGCCCTGGAGAAGGGGTTCGGGGAGGACCGTTCCTACAGCGACTATCTGCGGTACACCTATGAGCACACCTGCAACGCGGACCTTGACCAGGCCGGCGGCCGGGACGCGTTGATGCAGGACGCAGGGGCCAACGGTGACCTGGCGCAGAAGCCGACCAGCGAAGTGATGGGTACGCTCCCCGTTATCCACGGTGTCAACGACATCCGCGTCAACGGTGACCGGGCGACTGCTAATCTCGATCAGACGATGAACGGCAACCGCCAGACGCTGCCGAAGAACTATGTCCGCGAAAACGGGCAGTGGAGGACCTGTATCGCCTGATGGCATCTCGTCGCGTACTGATCGGACAGTCGGCGAAGACCCTCACGGTCTTCCTGGCTGTCTTCAGCATTTCCGGACTTCTGTGGGGCTGGTGGCGGCCCGCGGTGACCGCCGTGGTCACCGACACCGGTGCCGCTGAACTCGACCCCGCCACAGCCGGGGCGCCCTTCCAGTCCTTCGCGGTGTTCGCGCTGGCCACCGGCCTGCTCGGCGGTGTTCTCGCGGGATGGTCGTTCTGGCGCTCACCCCGCCTGCGGGGACCGGTGATGCTGCTGGCGGTCACCGCCCTGGCCTTCCTCGGTGCCGCGGTGTTCCTGCTCTTCGGCAACTGGCTCGCCGACACCCTGCACGGCACGGAGGTCACCGCCGGGACGGCGGACAGTCTCAGCCCGGGGGAGAGCGTCTCCGTCATCTCCAGGGTATCCGGCGCCGCCGGATACCTCGCCGCCCCCGCCGCGGCGGCCGTGGTCTACTGGGCCTGCTCGCTCTTCGCCCCGGACACGGCCTTCGAACGCTGACCCGGGGTGGTTCTCACCGCCCCCGGAGCTGGCGCAGCTCGCGGTAGGCCTGCCAGACCGACCCTCCGGTGCCATCGACCCCGTCGATGTCGACGTCGGGCACCGTCTCCTCGGGGACGAGCATCAGTTCGCCGTGTGCGCGGTCGAGTGCCACGTCGCACGACGAGTCCTCGCCGCGTTCCAGGTGCAGCGACGCCGCCGCCACCCAGTTCATCGCGGCACTGCTGTGGTCCCTGGCCTCCGTGAAGGACCGGGCCGCCCGCGTGGCGTACTCCAGGGCCAGGTCCTCACGGCCGGCCTCCTCCCAGATCGCCGACATGTCCTCGTTCCAGTCACCCAGGTGCCAGCACAGCATAGGGTCGTCCCCCGTCTCCTCCAGGATCCGGCGTGACCGCTCCATCAGCTCCACCGCCCGGGAGGTGTCGCCGACGTTCAGGTGTTCACGGGCACCGGTCCGCAACGCCTGTGCCGCGGCCAGAGGACGGTCCAGGTCACGGTAGAGGGCGCAACTGCGTTCGAGCAGGCCCGCGGTCACCACGTGCTGCCCGGAGGAGGACGCGGCGACACAGGCCATGGTGAGGCACGCCAGTGTCCGTTCGGTGTCCGGGGTGAGGGTCGACCAGTCCGCCGTCGCCACGGCCAGTGCCAGGCCCTCCTCCAGGTCGCCCACCCCGATCGCCGCACGGGCCCGCACGGCACGGAGGTTCAGCAGGGCGGGGGAGACCGGGGCACCGGCGGCGGCCTCGTCGACACGGACCGCCAGATCATGCGCCGCGGCGTAGTCGCCCTCGGCGTTGAGCAGCTGGCAGGCCTGCTCCGCCCGGTGCATGCCCTCCAGGGGAGCACCGAGTTCCAGGGCGATCTCGGCGCACCGGCGCCAGTGCGCCAGCACCGACTCGTTGTCGTCGGCCGTGAGGGCGAAGTACCCCAGCAGGTCGTGGGCCTCGTAACGCGTGGTGGGGGAGTCGGACTCCAGCATGCCGGTGGCGACAGCCACAGCGGCGTCGACGTCACCGTCGGCGTGCAGCTGCTGGGCGCGGGTCAGCTCCAGGTCCCCGGGCGAGACCGACCCGAGGGTGAACCGGTCGGCGAGTTCCCGGAACACCGGCCGCAACGGTGCGGTCTCCGGCGTCGCCAGCGACGTGGCGCAGGTCAGCCCGCCCATCGCCGCCAGCGACAGGCAGGTGGCCTGGTGCCGGGACAGGTCTGCCCCGGTGACCGTCGGGTCGTCGGCCACCGTCGGGCCGTCCGCCACGGGGCGGAAGGACAGGATGGACCCCTTCAGGTCCTCGAGCAGGTGCGCCGCGGGCGGCAGGGCACCGAGGTCGACCCCGTCGGACTCCACGACCATCGCCACCAGGCACAGGGCCGAGTTGGCGAGCACCGCCGAGGCGTGGTCGTCGTTGTCCCGGGCCAGGTGCCGCCACTCGAAGACGGCCTCGGCGGCCTCCTCGTGGAGTTCGAGCCGGTCGGCCACCGCCGCACGCAGGACGTGGAACTCGGTCCGCAGGTGTGCGGGGGTGTCCGCCGGGAGATCGGTGTCCGGGTCCGACAACCAGTGCCGTGTCCCGAACTCACTGGTGAGGCGCCAGCTCGTGGCGTGGTCTCCGGCGGACGTCGCGGCGACGGACGCCTGCAGCAGCTCGACGAGTGATGACTGCGGTGCCACTGGTGACCCTCCGTCCTTTCTTCGCTGTGGTAACGGGCTAGAATCACAACACGTTACCCGTTCACCGACCCTGGAGACGATCCCACGCCATGCTCTCGCGCCTGGACCTGAGGGGCCAGACCCCCTCCACCGCCGAACTCCGTCGAATCCTGCCGCGTGGCGGCACCGACATCGACCATGTTCTCCCGGCGGTGACACCGGTCGTGGAGGACGTCCGTGCACGTGGTGCGGAGGCGGCGCTGGAGTACGGCGAGAAGTTCGACCACGTCCGTCCGTCGTCGGTCCGGGTGCCCGAGGACGTCGTCGCCGCGGCGCTCCGCGACCTGGACCCCACGGTCACCGACGCGCTGCAGGAGGCCATCCGGCGGGTCCGTGCCTTCCACGGCTCCCAGAAACCGAAGGACGTCTCGGTGGAGGTCGCGCCCGGCGGTGTCGTCTCGGAACGGTGGATCCCGGTCAACCGCGTGGGCCTGTACGTCCCCGGCGGCAACGCGGTGTACCCCTCGTCGGTGATCATGAACGTCGTCCCCGCCCAGGAGGCCGGCGTCGGGAGCCTGGTGGTGTCCTCACCGCCGCAGGCCGACTTCGGCGGGTGGCCGCACCCGACCATCCTCGCGGCGTGCTCCCTGCTCGGCGTGGACGAGGTCTGGGCCGTCGGCGGCGGGCAGGCCGTCGCCCTGATGGCCTACGGCGACGCGGACCTGGAGCCGGTCGACATGATCACCGGCCCGGGCAACATCTTCGTCACCGCCGCCAAGCGTCTGTGCCGCTCGGTCGTCGGGATCGACTCCGAGGCCGGCCCCACCGAGATCGCGGTCCTCGCCGACGCCACCGCCGACCCGGTGGCCGTCGCCTACGACCTCATCAGCCAGGCAGAGCACGATGTCATGGCGGCGTCGGTGCTGATCACCGACTCCGTCGAGTTCGCCGACGCCGTCGACCGCGAGATCGGGGACCGCTACCGCGTCACCCTCAACGCCGACCGTGTGGCGGAGGCGCTGACCGGCGAGCAGTCCGGCATCATCCTCACCGACTCCCTCGACGAGTCGGTCCGGGTCGCCGACGCGTACGCCGCCGAGCACCTGGAGGTGCAGACCGCGGACTCCGCGGCTGTCGCCGCCAGGATCACCAACGCAGGCGCCGTCTTCGTCGGCCACTACGCACCCGTGCCGTTGGGCGACTACGCCGCCGGGTCCAACCACGTGCTGCCGACCTCCGGGACAGCCCGGCACTCCTCCGGGCTGTCCACCCACACCTTCCTGAAGCACGTCGACGTCATCTCCTACGACCGGGACGCGCTCAAGGAGGTCGCGGACACCGTGACCGCACTGGCGGACGCCGAGCAACTGCCCGCGCACGGGGAAGCCGTGCGCGCCCGTTTCGAGACCAGGGAGCGATGATGACCGGCACAGTCTCACTGGGCGACCTCCCCCTGCGCCCCGAACTACGCGGCAAGTCCGCCTACGGTGCGCCGCAGCTCACCGTCGCCAACCAGCTCAACACCAACGAGAACCCGTACCCGCCGAGCCAGGGCCTGGTGGACGACCTCGTCGCGGAGGTCAGGCGCCTGGCGTCCACGCTGAACCGCTACCCGGAACGCGACAGCGTCGAACTGCGCCGGGAGCTGGCGTCCTACGTGACACGGCAGACCGGTGTGACGGTGGGCGTGGACAACGTCTGGGCCGCCAACGGGTCCAACGAGATCCTCCAGCAGCTGCTGCAGGCCTTCGGCGGACCGGGGCGCAGCGTACTCGGGTTCACCCCGAGCTACTCGATGCACCCCATCCTCGCCGCCGGTACGCAGACGGAGTTCATCGACGTCCCCCGCAACGGGGAGGACTTCGCCATCGACGTCGGGGAGGCGGTCCGGCACATCGGGGAGAGGCGGCCGGACATCGTCTTCGTCACCACCCCGAACAACCCCACCGGAGGGGTGACCCCAGTCGCGGACCTGCGCCGGATCCTCGACGCCGCCCGGGAGACCGGCGCGGTCGTGATCGTCGACGAGGCCTACGCCGAGTTCTCCGCCGGGCCCAGCGCCACGGCGCTGATCGCGGAGTACCCCGCCACTCTGGTGGTCTCGCGGACGATGTCCAAGGCCTTCGACTTCGCCGGCGGGCGGCTCGGCTACTTCGTCGCCGACCCGGCGTTCATCGAGGCGGTGATGCTCGTCCGGCTCCCGTACCACCTCTCGACCCTCTCGCAGGCCGCGGCGACCGTCGCGCTGCGGCACAGCGACGAGACACTGGCCACCGTCGACGCCTTGCGCAGCGAACGCGACAGGGTGGTCGCGGCGCTGACCGACCTCGGATACGGTGTGGTGCCGAGCGAGTCGAACTTCGTCTTCTTCGCCGTCCCCGGGGACGCGGGCGACGCACACGGGGTCTGGCAGCGCTTCCTCGACCGCGACGTCCTCATCCGGGACGTCGGGGTGCCCGGCCACCTGCGGATGACCGTCGGTCTCCCGCAGGAGAACGACGCCTTCCTCGCCGCAGCAGCAACGATCATCGGAGAACACACGTGAGAACCAGCCGCATCGAACGCACCACCAGGGAATCCTCGATCACCGTCGAGATCGACCTCGACGGGACCGGACGCACCGACATCTCCACCGGCCTGCCCTTCTTCGACCACATGCTCACCGCCTTCGGCTCCCACGGCTGCTTCGACCTGACCGTGCACGCCGACGGTGACACGGAGGTCGACGCCCACCACACCGTCGAGGACACCGCCATCGTCCTCGGTCAGGCGATCGGCGAGGCCCTCGGCGACAAGAAGGGCATCCGCCGGTTCGCGGACTCCTACATCCCCATGGACGAGACCCTCGCGCAGGCCGTGGTGGACGTCTCCGGTCGCCCCTACTTCGTGGCCACCGGTGAGCCGGAGACCATGCTCACCACCGTGATCGGCGGACACTACGCCACCGTGATCAACGAGCACTTCTTCGAGACCCTCGCCGCCAACGCCAGGATCGCGCTGCACGTGCGGTGCCTGTACGGCCGCGACCCCCACCACATCACCGAGGCCGAGTACAAGGCGGTCGCCCGTGCCCTGCGTGCCGCGGTGGAGCCGGATCCGCGGGTGACGGGGGTGCCGTCCACGAAGGGGACCCTGTGACCGTTCTCTCGGTCAGGGGCGTGCCCCTGATGCTGCTGAGCGTGTTCTGCGCCTTCCTCGGATGGTCGATGCTGCTGCCGGTCATCCCTGTGGCGATGCTCGACGCGGGCTACGGGGACTCCCTGGCGGGGCTGTCCACCGGCGTGTTCATGGCGGCGACGGTGCTCACCCAGGTCTTCGTGCCGCGACTGCTGCGCCGGTGGGGGTACGTGCCGGTGATGGTCTCCGGGGCGCTGCTGCTCGGCGTCCCGTCCGTGCTCTACCTCATCGACGCCGGGTCATGGCTGGTCCTGCTGGTCTCGGCGGTCCGGGGCGTGGGCTTCGGGGCCGTCACGGTGGCCCAGTCCGCGCTCCTCGCCGAACTGGTCCCCGCCCACCAGCTGGGGCGGGCGAACGCCTTTTTCGGGGCCTCGATCGGCATCGGCGAGATCATCGGCTTCACCGTCGGCCTGCCGCTGTACACCCACGCCGGTGACCTGGTGTTCCTCGTCGCCGTGGGGTGCGGGGCCGTCGGCGGTGCCGGCGCCCTGGGGATCCCGGCCCTGCAGGCCGCCCGTCCGGACAAGGGCGCAGACCGGACGGAGAAGGCGACCCGGACCCGGGCGCCGCTGTGGAAGCTGGTCCTCGTGCCGATCGTCGGGCTGTGCACCGGTGCCATGGGCTTCGGCGCCTTCTCGACCTTCACCGCCCCCGCCGTCGGGGGAATCGACGCCTCCGCCGCCGCGACCCTCGCCGGGGTCACCCTGGCGGTCATCGGCGCGGGTCAGATCCTGGGACGCACCGTCTCCGGGTGGTGGGCCGACCGGGTCGGGGAACCCGGCCGGCTGGTGGTCGTGGCCTCGCTGTTCTGCGTCGGCGGGATGCTGGCGATGTCCCTGCTCATCACCGCCGCCCCTGTCGGTGGAGCGCTGGTCGGCGGGGCACTCGGGGCCGCGGCCGTCTTCGGCCTAGGCTTCGGCGCGATCCAGTCCGAGACGCTGCTGATGATGTTCTCCCGGATGCCGAAGGAACGTGTCTCGGACGCCTCCGCGATGTGGAACATCGGGTTCGACTCCGGCACCGGGGCAGGGTCCTCCGTGCTGGGGGTCACCGCCGCCACCACCGGGTACGGTGGTGCGTTCGTGGTGGGTGCGGGTCTGGTCGGTCTCGGTACCGCCACCCTCGCCGGCGACCGCGTGCTCGGCCGGCACAGGGTCGCCGAGCACCACAACGTGCGGACCCGGCTGCGGAGGCTGCGTCCGGGCGGCGAGCGGTAGGGCCGGAGCGTCCCCTGCGCCACCGCGCCTTGTAGGATCACTGACCATGGTGGAAAAAGCATCCCCGACGGTCGCGCTCCTGGACTACGGCTCCGGCAACCTGCGCTCGGCGCAGCGGGCCCTGGAGCACGCCGGGGCGGAGGTCACAGTCACCGCCGACCCGGACACCGTCCTCGGTGCCGACGGGCTGCTCGTCCCCGGCGTCGGGAACTTCGCCGCGTGCATGACGGGCCTCCGCGCGGTCCACGGCCCCCGGCTTATCGGGGAACGGCTGGCAGGGGGACGGCCGGTCCTCGGAATCTGCGTCGGCATGCAGGTCCTCTTCGACCGTGGGGTCGAAGGTGCTGAAGGTGACGACGGCGCGGGCACCGGAGGGTGCGGCGAATGGCCCGGCACCGTGACCCGCCTGGAGGCGTCCGTCCTTCCGCACATGGGGTGGAACACGGTCGACGCCCCGGAGGGGTCCCGGATGTTCGCCGGCGCCGCGCCGGACGAGCGCTACTACTTCGTCCACTCCTACGGGGTGCGTGACTGGGAGCTCGAGACCGACGGGCACACCGTGGCCCCGTCGGTGACGTGGGCGACCCATGAACGGTGCCGCTTCGTCGCCGCCGTCGAGAACGGCCCGTTGTGGGCCACCCAGTTCCACCCGGAGAAGTCCGGCGACGCCGGCGCCCGCCTGCTGCGCAACTGGCTCGCCACGTTCTAGACCGTCCCGCCCTGAATCTCGCGATAGGATACTTCACATGACTCTCACTCTGCTCCCCGCCGTTGACGTCGCCGACGGTCAGGCTGTCCGTCTCGTCCAGGGGGCCGCAGGCACCGAAACAAGCTACGGCGCACCCCTGGACGCGGCCCTGGCCTGGCAGAACGCCGGTGCCGAGTGGGTGCATCTGGTGGACCTGGACGCCGCCTTCGGCAAGGGGAGCAACTTCGACCTGCTCAACGAGGTCATCGGCCGGCTCGACGTCAAGGTGGAGCTGTCCGGGGGCATCCGCGACGACGCCTCCCTGGAACGGGCGCTGTCCACCGGGTGCAGGCGGGTGAACATCGGCACCGCGGCACTGGAGAACCCGGACTGGTGCGAGAAGATCATCGCCGAGCACGGGGACCGGGTCGCCATCGGCCTCGACACCCGTCAGGTCGACGGCGAATGGCGCCTGCGCGGACGCGGCTGGGTCTCCGACGGCGGCGACCTGTGGGAGGTCCTGGAACGACTCGACTCCCAGGGTTGCTCCCGCTTCGTGGTCACGGACGTCTCCCGTGACGGCATGCTCAACGGCCCGAACATCGACCTGCTGCGTGACGTCGCCGCGGCGACGTCGGCACCGGTGGTGGCCTCCGGCGGGATCTCCAGCCTCGACGACATCCGGGCCCTGGCCGGCGTCGTGGAGGAGGGGGTGGACTCCGCGATCGTCGGCAAGGCGCTGTACGCGGGGAAGTTCACCCTGGAGGAAGCTCTGGAGGCCGCACGCGGCGGGTCACAGGCGGTGCCTGGTGAGTGACGAGATCGACACCCGGGCACTGCTGGCCATCGCCGAGGCGGCCGTCGACGAGGCCGAGACGACCTTCTCTGCCGCCGTCGGAGCCGAACCGTCGGTGATGAAGAGCCCCGGTGACTTCGCCACCGAGGCCGACCTCAGCGTGGAACGCCAGCTACGCCACCTGTTGACCAGCTACACCGGCCTGCCCGTCCACGGCGAGGAGTACGGCGTGGTGCGTCCCGGGGACCCGGTCGAGGTCAACCCGAACGACGACAAGGCCGACGACCTCGACGGGCCACGGCGGGACCGCTCCGACACCGGGACGAGGGTCACCGACGCCGACGCCCTCGACCGGGCCGACGCCGACAAGAACCCCGGCCTCGACGAGCTCCCCGAGACCTGCTGGGTCGTCGACCCCATCGACGGCACGGCGAACTACGCGGTGGGCAACCCCTTCTGCTGCATCCTCGTCTCCCTGGTGCACAAGGGGGAGGCGGTGGTGGCGGTCACCGAGATGCCGCTGCTGGGCCAACGCATCACCGCCAGGAAGGGCCACGGACTCTACGTCGACGGGCACCCCGCCCGGCCGATGCTGCCCTCCGACCCGGGTGTCACCCAGATCAGCTTCGGGTCGATCCTGTCTCAGCGGCGCGGCAACCTGCCGATCTCGTACCGGCAGGACATGCTCAACGCGATCGGCCGGACGTACCCGCGCATGCGGGTCACCGGGTCGTGCGGGATCGACCTGGCCTTCACCGCCGCCGGTGTCTTCGGCGGCACCGTCACATTCAGCCCGAACCTCTGGGACAACGCCGCCGGTATGCTGCTGGTGCGTGAGGCGGGGGGAGTGGTCACCGACTTCAACGGTGACCCGTGGCGTCCCGGCGTCTCCGGTCTGGTGGCCGGGGAACCCGAGGTCCACTCGATCCTGCTGGACCACATCCGTTCGGTGCCGATCGGCACCGCCGCACGAAACGCCCAGGAGATCATGGACCGGGGAGGAATAAGGTGACGCACCGATGAGTGTTGCAGTACGGGTCATCCCGTGTCTCGACGTCGACGACGGACGGGTGGTCAAGGGGGTGAACTTCCAGAACCTCAGGGACGCCGGCGACCCCGTCGAACTCGCCGCACGCTACGACGCCGAGGGCGCCGACGAGCTGACCTTCCTCGACGTCTCGGCGTCGAAGGCGGGGCGTGGCACGATGCTCGACGTGGTGCGCCGGACCGCGGACCAGGTGTTCATCCCGTTGACCGTCGGCGGCGGGGTGCGCTCCGAGGAGGACGTGGACCAGCTGCTGCGCGCCGGTGCCGACAAGGTCTCGGTGAACACCTCGGCCATCCACCGTCCCGAACTTCTCCGGGAACTCTCCGCGCGCTTCGGCGCCCAGTGCATCGTGCTGTCCGTCGACGCCCGGCGGGTGCCTGAGGGCGGCGAACCGCAGCCCAGCGGATTCGAGGTGACCACCCACGGAGGCTCCCGGTCCGCCGGCATCGACGCGGTGGAGTGGGCTGTCCGCGGGCAGGAACTCGGGGTGGGGGAGATCCTGCTGAACTCCATGGACGCCGACGGCACCCGCGACGGCTTCGACCTGGAGCTGCTCGCCCTGGTGCGTGCTGCGGTCACCATCCCGGTCATCGCCTCCGGCGGGGCGGGGAAGGTCGGGGACTTCCCGCCCGCCGTGCACGCCGGGGCGGACGCGGTCCTCGCCGCCTCCGTCTTCCACTTCGGCGAGATCACCGTCCACGACGTCAAGGACGCGATGGCGGCCGAGGGCGTCGAGGTCCGCCGATGAGTGCGGTGACCACCGACGCGGACATCCGCCGGGTCGACCTCGCGCCGGACATCGCCGCCCGCCTGAACCGCAACGACGCCGGCCTCGTCGCCGCCGTCGTTCAGGAGAAGGCCACCGGTGACGTCCTGATGCTCGCCTGGATGGACGACCACGCCCTGGCCCACACGCTCGCCACCCGCCACGCGACCTACTGGTCACGCTCCCGCGGGGAGTACTGGGTGAAGGGGGAGACGTCCGGGCACACCCAGTACGTCCACGAGGTGCGCCTCGACTGCGACGGCGACACCGTCCTGCTGACCGTCGACCAGACCGGCGGCGCCTGCCACACCGGAGACCACACCTGCTTCGACGCCGACCGGCTCCTCCAGCCTGAAAGACCAGTAGATGAGTGACCAGAACGACTCCACCGACCCCTACCAGATCACGAGTTTCGAGACCTTCCGGCGCCTGGCCGCACGTCACCGCGTCGTCCCGGTCGCGCGCAAGGTCCTCGCCGACGGGGAGAGCGCGCTGAGCGCCTACACGAAACTCGCCGGCGGCCGTCCCGGCACCTTCCTCCTCGAGTCGGCCGCCCCGGGCCAGTCCTGGTCGAGGCACTCCTTCATCGGCACCGGTGCACGCTGTGCCCTGACCGCGAAGAACGGTGACGTCCACTGGATCGGCACCCCGCCGGCCGGGGCGCCTGAGGGCACCGACCCGCTCGAGGTGATCCGCGAGAGCCTCGCACTGCTGCACACCGACCCGATGCCCGGGCTGCCCACCCTGACCTCCGGTCTGGTCGGCTACATGGGACACGACGTGATCCGCTACATCGAGGACATCCCGGACACCTGCACCGACGACCTGCAGGTCCCCGACATGGTGCAGCTGCTCGCCGACACCCTGGCCGTCATGGACCACCACGAGGGCACCGTCTGGCTCATCGCCAACGCCGTGAACTGGGACGGGTCCGACGACCGGGTGGAGGGCGCCTACGCGGACGCCGTCGCCCGGGTCGACGAGATGGAACGGCGGCTGGCCTCCGGTGCCCGCCTGCCCTCGGCGACGTTCTCCACCCCGGCACCGCAGCCGCGCCGTCAGCGCAGCCTCGACGACCACAAGGCCCGCATCGAGACCTGCAAGGAGCACATCCGTGCAGGTGACGCCTTCCAGATCGTCCTGTCGCAGCGCTTCGAGCTGGACACCGAGGTGCCGGGACTGGACATCTACCGCATGCTCCGGGTGTCCAACCCCAGCCCGTACATGTTCCTGCTCAACGTGCCTGACGAGTCCTTCACCGAGACCGCCTTCCAGATCATCGGTTCCTCACCGGAGTCCTTGGTGCAGGTCTCCGACGGCCGGGTGACGACCTTCCCCATCGCCGGCTCCCGGCCGAGGGGCGCCACCTTCGAGGAGGACGAGCTCATGGAGAAGGAGCTCGTCAACGACGAGAAGGAGAACTCCGAGCACCTGATGCTCGTCGACCTGGGCCGCAACGACGTCGGCCGGGTCTGCGCCCCCGGGACCGTGGAGGTCCACGACTTCCGGCACGTGGAGCGCTACAGCGCGATCATGCACCTGGTCTCCGGGGTCAGCGGCCGGCTCGCCGAGGGGAAGACCGCGCTCGACGCCTTCGTCGGAACCTTCCCGGCAGGGACGCTCTCGGGCGCACCGAAGCCCTCGGCGCTGACCATCATCGACGAACTGGAGGACACGCGGCGAGGCGTCTACGGTGGGACCGTGGGCTACTTCGACTTCTCCGGGAACGCCGACCAGGCGATCGCCATCCGTACCGGCCTGTACAAGGACGGGACGGTGTACGTCCAGGCCGGGGGCGGGATCGTCGCAGACTCCGACCCCGACGCCGAGGACGAGGAGACCAGGAACAAGGCCCTGGCCGTCCTCCGTGCCGTCGCCGCGGCGGAGACGATGGTCGACGTCGCGCCGGCGGAGGTTGACCGGTGAAACGACTGGGTGGACGGAGCCTCGCGCTGCTGCTGACCGTTCTGGGTGCCGCCGGTCTCTGGGGCGCCGGGCAGATGACCTGGCTGACCGTGACCGTCGACGACGACAAGAGCGGCGAGACCGTCAAGAACATCATCGGCTCGGTGTGGGACGCCGCCGGGACACCCCTGGCCCTGGCCATGCTCGCCGCGATGATCCTGTCGATGGCGCTGCAGCCCCTGGCCCGACGGATCCTGGGCGGGGTGTCGGCGCTGCTCGCCGCCCTCGCCGGTGTCGCCGCGGTCAACCTGCTCGCCGGTGAACCGGACCTCAGCCGGGCGCAGGCGCTGCTCGTCAGCGGGGCCGGCACCCAGCGTGAGTCGGACCCCGTGCAGATCTCCGAGTGGGCGACCGTCCTGGACGGGCAGGTCCACGCCGCGCCGGTGGTCCTGTTCCTGGCCTCCGCGGCCCTCGGGGTCGTCGGTGGTGTGCTGCTGGCCATGAAGCCGGGGCCCGCCCGTTCCGGGCACAGCAGGTACGAGACACCGGAGGCCCGCCGGGACGGCGTGGAGAAGGACCTGGACGACAACCCGGGATCCGGACGTGTGATGTGGGACGCCCTCGACGCCGGGGTGGACCCGACCGACCGTGGTGCTGACGGGAGTGACACGGACGAGGGGGAGCGGCGGGTGTGACGCCCGCGTCACCCCGATGTCACCGTCCGGTGGGCGCGGGGATAGCATGGAGCTTCGTTTAGACACCTGACCTGCCGGGAGGAAAGATGGCAACCGTACTCGACGAGATCATCGCCGGAGTACTCGAGGACACCGCCCGACGCGAGTCCGCGGTCCCGTTCGCCGAGATCAAGGCGATGTCCCTGGACGCGCCGCCGGCTCTCGACGCCCGTGCGGCGTTGAGCGGTCCCGAGGTGAGCGTGATCGCCGAGGTCAAGCGGGCCAGCCCGTCGAAAGGGCATCTCGCCGACATCCCTGAGCCCGAGATCCTGGCCGGTGCCTACGCCGCCAACGGCGCGGCCGTGATCAGCTGCCTCACAGAGGAGCGGCGGTTCCGCGGCTCCCTGGCGGACTTCGACAAGGTGCGTGCCGCCGTCGACGTGCCTCTGCTGCGCAAGGACTTCACGGTCAACCCGTACCAGGTCCACGAGGCCCGTGCCCACGGTGCGGACGTGGTCCTGCTGATCGTGGCAGCCCTGGAGCAGGACCGGCTCACCGCCCTCCTCGACCGCACGGAGTCGTTGGGGATGACCGCCCTGGTGGAGGTCCACTCCGAGGAGGAGGCCGAGCGTGCGGTCGACGCCGGCGCGTCGGTGATCGGTGTCAACGCCCGTAACCTCAAGACGCTGGAGGTCGACCCCGGTGTCTTCGGCCGGATCGTGCCCCTGCTGCCGGACTCCGTGGTGAAGGTCGCCGAGTCCGGTGTGCGCAACACCACCGACATGCAGGCATACGCCACCGCCGGAGCGGACGCGATCCTCGTCGGTGAAGGACTGGTCACCGCCGCGAATCCGGGGCAGGCCTGCCGGGCGTTGGTCGCCGCCGGGCAGCACCCCGCGTTCCGACCGGACCCGAAGTGACCACGGCCCGGTAAGGTACAGTTCCTGGGTGTGAGTACACGATCCGGGAACGACAAGAGTGACGCCGAGAACACACCCCGACTGCCCACGGCGGGGGAGGTCCTCGCCGTGCCGACCGCGCACGACGCGGACGAGAACGGCCACTGGGGAGACTACGGCGGACGGTACATCCCTGAGGCGCTGATGGCCGTGATCGAGGAGATCCAGGACTCCTGGGCCAAGGCACGGGCGGACAGGGAGTTCCTCGACGAGCTCGACGAGCTGCACCGCACGTACACCGGGAGGCCGTCGCCGCTGTACTACGGTGCACGGTTCTCCGAGGCCGTCGGCGCCGACGTGTGGTTCAAGCGGGAGGACCTGAACCACACCGGGTCGCACAAGATCAACAACGTCCTCGGTCAGGTCCTGCTCGCCCGGCGGATGGGCAAGGAGAACGTCATCGCCGAGACGGGCGCCGGCCAGCACGGTGTCGCGACCGCCACCGCCTGCGCACTGCTCGGGCTGAACTGCCGAATCTACATGGGTGAGGTGGACGCACGTCGCCAGGCGCTCAACATCGCACGGATGCGTCTGCTGGGCGCCGAGGTGATCGAGGTGACAGTGGGCTCGGCGACGTTGAAGGACGCCATCAACGAAGCCATGCGCTACTGGGTCTCGCACGCCGACGACACCTACTACTGCTTCGGCACCGCCGCCGGCCCCCACCCGTTCCCCGAGATGGTGCGCGACCTCCAGCGGGTCATCGGGGTCGAGGCACGTGCGCAGATCCTCGCGGAGGCGGGGCGTCTGCCGGACGCGGTCATGGCCTGCGTCGGAGGCGGGTCGAACGCCATCGGCCTGTTCCACACCTTCATCGACGACGAGGGCGTCGCGCTCATCGGTGGTGAGGCCGGGGGCGACGGGGTGGAGACCGGCCGTCACGCCGCACCGATCACCGTGGGTTCCGAGGGTGTCTTCCAGGGGTCGTTCGCCGCGCTGATGCAGAACGAGGACGGGCAGATCACCGAGTCGCACTCGATCTCCGCCGGCCTGGACTACCCCGGGGTCGGCCCCGAGCATTCCTACCTGGCGCACCGGGGCAGGGCCGAGTACCTTCCCGTCACGGACACCGAGGCCATGGAGGCCTTCCGCCTGCTGACGAGGACCGAGGGGATCATCCCCGCCATCGAGTCCGCGCACGCGGTCGCCCTCGCGGTGAAGGTCGGTGCGGACTACGCCGACGGCACCAGGGGCACCGGCAGCGGACGGCGCCCCCTGTTCATCGTCAACGTCTCCGGACGTGGCGACAAGGACGTCGACACCGCCGCCACGTGGTTCGGCATGCACCCGGGGCAGGACGAGGAGAACAACTGATGAGCACACTGTCCGAGATCTTCACGCGCGCCACCGGCGAGGGCCGTGCCGCCCTGGTCGGGTACCTGCCCGCCGGCTACCCGACGGTGGACGGCTCCGTGGAGCTGGCGACCGCACTGTCGCGCTACGCCGACCTCATCGAGGTGGGCATCCCCTTCACCGACCCGATGATGGACGGGCCGACGATCCAGGCGGCCGCGACGACCGCGCTGGACTCCGGATTCCGGGTGAGCGACACCTTTACGGTGGTCCGCGCGATCACCGCGGCCGGCGGGAACGCCGTGATCATGAGCTACTGGAACCCGATCCTGCAGTACGGTCCGGAGCGTTTCGCCCGGGAGCTCGCCGCCGCCGGCGGCCTGGGCTCCATCATCCCGGACCTGCTGCCGGAGGAGTCCGGCCGCTGGAACGAGGCCTGCCGGGCCAACGGCCTCGACAACGTCTACCTCGTCGCACCGTCGACCACGCCTGAACGGCTCGACCTCACCGTCAACGCCGGCGGAGGGTTCATCTACGCCCAGTCGCACATGGGCGTCACCGGTGCCCAGGACGACGTGTCGTCGGACGCCCGTGAGCTGGTCGCACGGACCCGCGGTGCCACCGACCTTCCGGTCGCCGTCGGCCTCGGGGTGAAGACCGGCGACCACGCCGCGGCGATCGCGGACTACGCCGACGGGGTGATCGTCGGCTCCGCCCTGATCTCCGCGGCCTCGGAGGGGGTCGCGGCGCTGGAGGTCCTGGCGGCTGATCTTCACGAGGGGGTCCGCCGGTGACCACGGACGTCCTCGCAGCCATCCCGTCGCCGCCCCAGGGCGTGTGGTACCTCGGTCCCGTCGCCGTACGCGCCTACGCCCTGTGCATCCTGGCCGGGATCGTCGTCGCGGTGTACTGGACGGTCCACCGTTACGTCGCCCGCGGTGGCAGGGCCGAGACCGTGATCGACTGTGCGATCGCGGCGGTTCCCGCCGGCATCGTCGGCGGTCGTGTCTACCACGTCATCACCGACCACCACCTCTACTTCGGTGAGGGGCGTGACTGGGTCGACGCCCTCAAGATCACCAACGGGGGGCTCGGCATCTGGGGGGCCGTGGTCGGCGGTGGCCTCGCGGTGTGGGCGGTGCTGGTCTACAAGAAGGTGCCGTTGGGCCCCTTCGCCGACGCGGTGGCGCCGCCGATCCTGCTCGCCCAGGCGATCGGGCGGCTGGGCAACTGGTTCAACCAGGAACTCTACGGCGGTGACTCCGACGCCCCGTGGGCCCTGGAGATCTACCGCCGCATCGACGAGAATGGCAACATCGACCAGATGAACGGTGTCTCCGACGGTTTCGTCCTGGCCACCGTGCAGCCGACCTTCCTCTACGAACTGCTGTGGAACCTGCTTGTCGTGGTGCTGCTCGTCGTCGCGGACCGGCGTCTCCGCCTCGGCGGGGGACGGGTCTTCATGCTCTACGTCGCCGGTTACACCTTCGGCCGTTTCTTCATCGAGCTGCTCCGTACCGACGAGGCGACGACCGTCTTCGGTGACGTCCGGATCAACAGTGTGGTGTCCGCGGTGGTGTTCCTCGGCGCTGTCGTCCTGTTCGTTGTGACGCGGTCGCGGACCCGGGAGTCCCCCGAGGACGTCGCCGGCCCGGACCGTCCCGCAGACGGGGAAGGGGACGGCGGCGGTGCCGGGGTCTCTGCAGATGAGGTACCCGACAGTAGCGGGAGCCGGGGGACAGGGTTATCCTCGGACAGGTGAGTAGACGCACCAAGATCGTATGCACCCTGGGTCCGGCAGTGGCCTCCGCAGACAAGATCCGTGAGCTCGTTCTGGCGGGGATGAATGTCGCCCGGTTGAACTTCTCGCACGGTGAACACGCGGACCATCAGCAGAACTACGAGTGGGTCCGCCAGGCCGCGGAGGAGACCGGCCGTCCGGTCGGTGTCCTCGCCGACCTGCAGGGGCCCAAGATCCGTCTCGGCCGCTTCGCCGAGGGGAAGACCTACTGGGAGACCGGCGAGGAGGTCCGGATCACCGTCGACGACGTGTCGGGCACCCACGACCGCGTCTCCACCACCTACAAGCAGCTCGCCCGGGACGCCCGCCCCGGCGACCGGCTTCTCGTCGACGACGGCAAGGTCGGTCTCGTCTGCAAGTCCGTCGAGGGCAACGACGTCGTCTGTGAGGTCGTCGAAGGCGGCCCGGTCTCCAACAACAAGGGCGTGTCCCTGCCGGGGATGAAGATCTCCGTGCCCGCGCTGTCCGAGAAGGACATCGCCGACCTGCGTTTCGCGCTCACCATGGGTGCCGACGTCATCGCACTGTCCTTCGTCCGCTCCCCGGCGGACGTGGAGCTCGTCCACGAGATCATGGACGAGGTCGGACGGCGGGTCCCGGTCATCGCGAAGCTGGAGAAGCCCGAGGCCGTCGACGCACTGGAGCCGATCATCCTCGCCTTCGACGCCATCATGGTCGCCCGAGGCGACCTCGGCGTCGAGGTGCCGTTGGAGGAGGTCCCCCTGGTGCAGAAGCGGGCGGTGCAGATCGCCCGTGAGAACGCCAAGCCCGTCATCGTGGCCACCCAGATGCTGGACTCGATGATCGAGAACTCCCGCCCCACCCGCGCCGAGGCCTCGGACGTGGCCAACGCCGTGCTCGACGGTGCCGACGCCGTCATGCTCTCCGGTGAGACCTCCGTCGGCAAGTACCCGGTGGACACGGTCAAGACGATGTCGCGCATCGTCACCGCCGCGGAGGTCGACGGTGACGTCCCGCCGCTGTCCCACCTGCCGCGCACCAAGCGCGGTGTGATCAGCTTCGCCGCCAAGGACATCGGCGAGCGGCTCAACGCCCGTGCACTGATCGCCTTCACCGCCTCCGGGGACACCGCCCGCCGCGTGGCCCGTCTTCGTTCCGACCTCCCCCTGCTGGTGTTCACCCCGTCACAGGAGGTCCGCAACCAGCTCTCCCTGACCTGGGGTGCGGAGTCCTTCCTGACCAACGAGGTCACCACCACCGACGAGATCATGCAGGAGGTGGACTCGATCCTGCTGGGCCAGGCGGGCTTCACCCCCGAGGACGCCGTCGTCATCGTGGCAGGTTCACCCCCCGGCACCGCGGGCAACACCAACATGATCCACGTGCACCTCCTCGGTGAGGACACCGCCTAGCGCAGGCAGGGGCACCTGATGATCGACGCACGTGACACGGCGCTGCTGCTGGAGGGCGGTGGCATGCGGGCGTCCTACAGCGCCGGGGCGATGGACGTCCTCATGGAGAACGACGTCCGGTTCGGCTGGGTCGGGGGAGTCTCCGCCGGGGCGTCCCACCTGGTCAGCTACCTCAGCGGTGAGCGCGACCGGCTGCGGCACAGCTTCGTCGACTTCGCCACCGACCCACGCTTCGGCGGCTGGACGTGGCTGCTGCGGGGAAAGGGCTACTTCAACGCCGAGTACATCTACGGTGAGGCGCCCACACTCGACCTCCCCCGCCCCTACGACGCCCGCCGGGTCCTCGACGGTGACACCGAGTTCCGTGTCTGCGCGACGAGGGCGGACAACGGGGACCCGGTGTACTGGGGCCGCGGTGACATCAGCTCCGGTGCCGAGCTGATGGACCGCGTACGGGCGTCCTCCACGATCCCGTTCGCGATGCCCGTCCCCCGGATCGACGGTGTGCCCTACGTCGACGGTGCCCTCGGACCGTCCGGGGGCATCCCCCTCGACGCCGCACTGGCCGACGGGTACGACCGGTTCTTCGCTGTGCTGACCCACCCGCGGGGCTACGTGAAGCCGCCGGTGGGGAAGTCGACGGTGTGGCGCGCCCTGCTGCGGCGCTATCCTGCGGTGGCGGAGGCACTGATCACCCGGCACATCCGCTACAACGCCACCATGGAACGGCTCTACGCGCTGGAACGGGCAGGTCGGGCGTTCCTCTACTTCCCCGAGGACGACAACCCGGTGAGCTCCACCGAACGCAAGGTCGACGTGCTGCGTGACTCCCTGCACCGGGGGACGGTACAGGCGAGGCGCGACTGGTCGGCGATGGACGGGTTCCTCGCGGGACCGCTCGGACGCCCGGTCGTGCCGGCCCCGTGAACACGCTCAGGAACGCCAGAGGTACGCCAGTACACCGGCGAGAGCCGCACGTGTCGCGGCGTCCACCGTGCCGGGGGCGGGGAGGAAGTGCGGGGAGTGGTTTCCCGGGATGTCCTGTGCCACCCGGTCGGCGGCCACGGCCGCGTCCCACTCGTCCCGGTCGGTGCACCCGGTGAGCCAGAACTCGTAGGGAACCCCGAAATGGCGCGGGATCTCGGAGAAGTCCTCGGAGGCGGTCCACCGCGCCGCGTCCTGTGAACGGTCGCCGAAGACCGCGTCGAACACCGGACGGACGGTGTCGTGGACACCGGCGTCGTTGTCGGTGAGTTCCCCACGGGCGGAGTAGACGATGTCAGCCGGGCGCGGCGTCCCGGACGCTGCGCACTCGGCCTGGATCACCCTCTCGACGGCGGCGTAGGTGCGGTCCCTCACCGCCGTGTCGTAGAACCGGCAGTTGAGCACCAGGGTGGCGGTGTCCGGGATGGTGTTGTTGGTGTGCCCTGCGGTGAGTGTGCCCACCGAGACCACCGCGAAGTCGTCGGCGGCCACCTCCCGTCCCACGATGCCCTGGAGCCGGACCACGATCATCGCGGCGAGGAACGTCGGGTCCACCGAGTTGTGCGGTGCCGACGCGTGCGCGGAGACACCGTGCAGCGTCACGGTGATCGTGTCACAGGCGGCCATGACCGGGCCGGCGGCCGAGTACACTGTGCCCACCGGACCCGGCATCACATGCTGCCCCAGGCAGACGTCGGGGGCGGGGATCCGTTCGGCCAGGCCGTCCCTGATCATGGACGTGGCTCCGCGGGTCACCTCCTCCGCAGGCTGGAACAGTGCGATGAACGTCCCGGACCAGGCGTCCCGGCGGGCGTCCATGACCTCGCACAGCCCCATCAGGGCGGTGGTGTGCACGTCATGCCCGCAGGCGTGCATCACCCCGGGGTTCAGGGAGGCGTAGTCGGCCCCGGTGTCCTCGGTTACCGGCAGGGCGTCGAAGTCGGCGCGGTAGAGGACCGTGGGCCCGTCACCGTTGCGCCACACCGCGGTGATGCCGTGACCGCCGATCCCGGAGGTGACCTCCGCCCCCAGCGGCTCCAGGCGCCGAAGGATGTACGCGGCCGTCTGCTCCTCGTGCTCACTGAGCTCGGGGTGCCGGTGCATCCAGGTGTAGAAACCATCGGTCCAGGACAGGTCCACACCGTGGCTGTCGACGAATTCGGCGATCCCGTGAGTACTCATGGGAGACGATTCTAGCTACCGGACCGCCGGATTGTAGCGCAGGGAGTTGCGCTGGAAGTCGATCTCGTCGCCGAGCCGGATCCCGGGTGCCAGACGGCCCCGGTCCCGGGCCTCCTCGAGCCTGTCGAGGACCTTGGACTTCAGGGCCGCGGGACTGAGCGTGTTGATGAAGATCTTGGTGCCGCCCTCGAACCCGGCCATGGTGGAGTCGCGCCACTTGATCATGATGCGCCAGGGCATCGGGACGTCGACGTCCAGGGGACGGTGCAGCCATTCCTCGTTGGACGGCATGTGCGGCCCGGCGGCGACGTGGCACGCATGGACCAGGTCGGCCATCGCGTCCCGCTCGTCGTCACTGATCAGCCAGGGTTCAGTGGTCCCCGAACGGGAGAAGACCTCGAGGGTGGGCCACCGGTGCCCGAAGCCGGCGAAGGCGACCGCATGGTCGTTCTCGGCGACGATGAGGTTGTGGTGGCCGGCGTAGTCCACCGCCCACTGGTTGTACATGTTCGGGTTCGCCCGGACCTGCGCGATCTCGGTCTCGTTCTGCAGGCCGTGCTCGTCGATGGCCACGAGTTGCTTGTGCAGGTGCTCGATGGAGGCCCCCGCCGGTTCCAGCCAGTTCTGGAAGGCGGCGACGTAGCGGACGTACGGGTTCGCCCGGTAGAGACGGTCCATCGCGTCCACGGTGAAGGCGATGTAGAGCCGGTGGTCCGACCAGCTCATCTCGCCGGAACTGAGGAGTTGGTCGCTCCGTGTGGCGCCGGGGACGTAGTGGTCACGGGCGAGGATGATGTCGTGGCCGCCGCCGAACAGGGGGCCGCCCAGTTCGTTGACGCTCTGGGCCGCGCGGTCCCCGGTGAACAGGGCGTCGATCTCCTCCGCGGGCCGTCCGGCGGCCTCGAGGCGGATGCGCAGGAGACGTTCGACGTGGGCGCGGCCCTCCGGCTCCGAGAGGTACTCGGCCATGTGGCGTGCGGCGGTGGCGTCCATGCGGTGCCCGTAGTTCACCAGCCAGTAGTCGTAGGTGAGGATCTCGTACAGGTTCGCCACACGACGGAACAGGGGGTCAGTCTTGTCCAGGTCCGAGACGGTGAGACCACGCAGGATCCGTGGGTCGCCGTTGTCGTCGATGACCATCCGGGCCTTCTCCGGGGTGGTCCGGAGCAGGTCGGCGACACCGAAGTCCGTCTGGTTGTCCCGGTTGCCGTCGGTGACGGTGAAGACGTCCTCCGGCCGCCGGCGGACGGGACGGTGACCCCGGCTGGGCACGGTCCACACTTCGGTCCCGGAGAACGGGTTGACTTGTTTGATGGTGCCGTCGGGCAGCGTCGTCAACGGGGGCACCGGTGCTGGGGAGATGGAGGAGTGGCCGATCACAGTTACCCAACAGTAGTCGTTCGCACCCGGCCGTGGGGGAGGGCCGGTGCTCCACTGCCCTAGGATGGTCCCATGCCCCAGATCGTGTTCAAGATTCTTTCCACCGACGAGCAGCGCGCCGCCGTCGTCGATGATCTCCGACAGCTGCTGGCCCTCAACGCCGGGGCGCTCGACGCCGACCTCACCGTGACGACCGGGTCGACCGGGGAGACGGTCGACCCCGGCCTCGAGGAGGTGTGGCGTGACCACGGATTCGCCGACGACGCCGACAACGCAGGCAAGGCCCCGGAACCGGCGACCGTCACGATTGACGTGGCCAGCTACGACGGCAGTGTCAGTGCACTGACCGCCCGACTGTCGGAGGTGCTGGTCACCCGGGACAAGCAGCCCGCCGAACAGCTCTTCCAGCAGGTCCTCGACGACCCGGGGACCCCCCGTGTACCGTGGTACGTCGACATCCGCCGCTGAAGCGGTGGCCCTCCTCCTGCGACGTCAGTCCAGGATGCTGGAGAGGAAGGAGCGGGTACGCTCCTGCCGGGGGTCGGTGATGACCTGACGTGCCGGCCCGTGCTCGACGATGCGGCCACCGTCCATGAAGGCGACCTCGTCGGCCACCTCCCGGGCGAAGCCCATCTCGTGGGTCACCACGAGCATGGTCATGCCGTCGTCGGCGAGTCGACGCATCACGTTGAGGACCTCGCCGACGAGTTCAGGGTCCAGGGCCGAGGTCGGCTCGTCGAAGAGCATCAGCTTGGGCTTCATCGCCAACGCGCGGGCGATGGCCACGCGCTGCTGCTGACCGCCGGAGAGCTGCACGGGCCAGGCGTCGGCCTTGTCCGAGAGCCCGACCATGGCCAGCAGTTCGCGGGCGGTGGCCTCAGCCTCGGCCTTCGGGATCCCCTTGACCTTCACCGGTGCCTCGATGATGTTGGCCAGCACGGTCCGGTGGGTGAACAGGTTGAACTGCTGGAAGACCATGCCGATGTCCGCGCGCTGCCGTGAGGCCTCGCGTTCGGAGATCTGGTGCAGGCGGCCGTTGCGCTCCTGGTAGCCGATGAGGTCACCGTTGACCTCGATACGTCCGGCGTCGATGCTCTCCAGGTGGTTCACGCAGCGCAGCAGGGTGGACTTGCCGGAGCCCGAGGGGCCGATGAGACAGGTCACCCCGCCGGCGGGGACCTCCAGGTCGATGCCCTTGAGCACGTCGAGACGGCCGTAGCGCTTCCAGACGTCCTTGACGGCGATCATCGGGGTGGCGGACTGGGAACTCTTCTGGGAACTCATCGGCGGTTCTCCTTGTTGTTTCCGTGGGTGGTTCCACCGTCGGACGGTCCGTTGCCGGTGCGGGGGTTGCCCGGGTCCTCCACGGTGATGTTCAGCGGGGGGAGGCCCTCGGCGTCGGTCAGTGCGGCGAGCTGCCGGCTGGTCAACGCCCGCGAGGATCCGCGGGAGTAGAAACGTTCCAGGTAGTGCTGGCCGACCATGAGGATCGAGGTGATCACCAGGTACCAGGTCGCGGCGACGAGCAGCATCGGCACGGGCTCGAACATGGCGTAGGCGATGTCCATCGAACGCCCGTAGAGCTCACCGGCGTAGGGCAGGGCGATGACCAGCGAGGTCGTCTTCAACAGGCTGATCAGCTCATTGCCTGTCGGCGGGATGATGATGCGCATGGCCTGCGGAAGCACGGTGCGGCGCATGTTCTGCCACCAGGTCATGCCCAGTGCCTTCGACGCCTCCGACTGGCCCTCGGGGACCGCCTGGATGCCGGCACGGACGATCTCGGCCATGTAGGCGGACTCGTTGAGACCCAGGCCGATCACGGCGAGCCAGAACATGTTGTTGAGCAGGGACTCCAGGTCGATCTCGGTGAAACCGACGTTGACCGACTGGTAGATCGCCGACAGCAGGCCCCAGAACACCAGCTGGACGTACACCGGGGTGCCGCGGAAGATCCAGAGGTAGAGCCAGGCGATGCCGCTGGTCACCGGGTTCGGCGACATGCGCAGCACCGCCAGTACGGCACCCAGGACCACTCCGACGATCATCGCCAGCACCGTCAGGGCCAGGGTGTGCAGGGCGGCCTCGGCGATACGGGTGTCGAAGAGGTAGGAGGCGTAGATGCCCCACCCGTAGGCCTCGTTGTGCGCGGCGTTCCAGATGAACAGGGCCACCAGGACCAGCAGGACGGCCGACGCGATGATCCGGCCGGGGTGGCGCAGAGGGACGACGTCGTTGTCGGTCGGGCGGGTGCGTTCCTGCGCCCGGGTGTGGTCGCTCATGAGGCTGCTCCTTCATCGGCGGATGCGGCGGCGGGGAGGGGGTAGTCCCTCGTGTTGACGGTGACGGTGTCGACGGCGCCGTCGGTGAGTCCCCAGGGTTCGAGGATCTCCTCGTACCGTCCGGAGGTGATCAGGTACTCCAGGGCGGCGGCGAAGGCCGGCACGAGGTCAGAGTCCTTGGCGAATGCCCAGCCGAAGGGGGTCGTGTCGAAGGCGTCCCCGGCGGGGACGAGCTTGCCGTCGGACAGCTGGACGGCGTAGTCGGTGACCGCGGAGTCGGAACTCATCGCGTCGGCCCGCTTCAGCGCCGTGGCGTTCGCGGCGGCGTTGGCGGATTCGTAGACGAGCTTGTTGATCGCCGGACGGCCGTCGGCGAGGCACTGCTCCGACTTCACCTGCACGTCGTCGGTGTCGGAGTAGGTGCCCTTCTGCACCGCCACCGTCAGACCGCAGGCGTCGGCCGGGTCGACGGTCTTGCCGGGGGTCGTCGCCCAGGAGATGCCCGAGGTGTAGAAGTCCACGAAGTCGTAGGCCTTCTGCCGCTCCTCGGTGTCGGAGAAGCCGGAGGTGCCGACGTCCACCGTGCCGGCGCTGATCGACGGCAGGATCAGGTTGAAGTCCTGCTGCTGGAAGCCGACGTCCAGCCCCAGCACGGCACCGGCGGCGCGGACAAGGTCCACCTCGAAACCGATGATCTCCCCGGAGGGGTCCTTGAACTGGTTGGGCGGGAACGTCGGGTTGGTCGAGGCCGAGATGCGTCCGGAGTCGCGGTAGTCCGGGGGGAGGAGTTCCTGGAGTTCAGGGACCGGCTCGGGGAGGGTGTCCACCCACCCGTCGGGGTTGCCGGACTCCTCGTTGGTGACGCAGGCTGCCAGGGACACCGAGATCATCAGGGCCCCCAGGACCGAGCCGACCTTTCGGGCCGACCGGCCCGGTCGCGGAACGGAATGGGGTGTCATGGGGGGAAGTATATCGGCGCCGCATTCTGTTAGTCTCGGGCCCCATGGATTCTCTCGTCGAAGACTATCTCAATGACATCTTGGACCGGGTCCGAGACGAGGACGACGGGGCGGTCGCCGACTACATTCCGGAGCTCGCCAAGGCCGACCCGACACCGTTGGCGCTGGCGATGTGCACCAACCAGGGGTGGATCTACAGCGTCGGCGACGACGAGCGCGAGTTCACCATGCAGTCGATCTCCAAGCCGTTCGCCTATGCCGCGGCACTGCAGGACTGCGGTGTGGAGAAGGTGATCGACACGGTGGGCATGGAACCCTCCGGAGAGGCCTTCAACGAACTCTCACTTGACGGGAGGACCCACCGCCCGGTCAACCCGATGATCAACGCCGGGGCCATCGCGGTCAACCAGCTCATCAACGGCGAGGACTCCTCGGTCGAGGACCGGGTCGAGGTCGTCGTGGAGTACTTTTCCCGGCTGGCGGGACGGCAGCTCACCGTCGACGAGAACGTCACCGCCTCCGAGACCGGCACGGCCGACCGCAACCTGGCGCTGGCCCACATGCTGCGCAGCTACGACGTGATCGTGGACTCCGCGGAGGACGCGGTGGCGAGCTACACCCGCCAGTGCGCGATCCGCGTCACGGTGAAGGACCTCGCCGTGATGGGGGCCACGCTGGCGCTCGGCGGGGTCCAGCCGCTCACGGGCGAGCGAATCCTGGAGCCGTTGGTGTGCCGGCAGGTGCAGGCGGTGATGGCCTCGGCGGGCATGTACGACGGTGCGGGGAAGTGGATGGCCGGTGTGGGCATCCCCGCGAAGTCCGGTGTCGCCGGCGGCCTGATGGGAACGCTGCCGGGACAGTTGGGGATCGCCACGTTCTCCCCGCGCCTGGACGAGTCAGGCAACAGTGTGCGCGGCGCGAAGATCTTCAGGGCGCTGTCGGAGGACATGGGGCTCCACCTGATGTCCGCGGTGACGCGCAAGGGCAGTTCGGTGCGCGGTATCCGCACCCGCGGCAGGACCACGGTGTTCCGGTTGCAGGGCGGACTGGACTTCTCCGGCGCCGAGGAGTTCCTCACCGCCGCGGAGAACCAGGAGATCAGGACCCCGAGGGTGATCATCGACGCCCGCCGGGTCACCGAGAGCAACCCGGTGGGTCGGCGCATGGTGAAGGAGGGACTGCGCCGCATCCGCGAGAACGGAAAGAAGGTCGCGGTCGTCGACCCGAACAACGTCCTCGGCAAGCGTCAGTTCGAGGACGGGACGAAGGTCGCCACCACTGCGGAGGAGATCGACTCCCAGTAGGGGAGCGCCGTCCTAGAACCGCGGGAGGAAGGACGTGAGGTAGGTCCCGATGTCAGCGAGCAGTCCGATGGGCGAGGACAGGACCGAACCCACGATGAACACGGCGTTCAGTGAGTAGGCACCTGCGGTCTCGGCGGCTTCGGCGATGGGAAGGTCCACGGTTATCCTCCTGGGGACAGGACTCGCCGGGCTGATCCCGGAAGTTTCTCCCCCCAATGTAGCGCACCGGCGGGCCGAGTACCATGGGGACGATGACGGACTGGTTCACCGCTGACCTGCATTTCGGTCACCTCACCCCGGCCCGGCCGAGGGGATTCGACGATGTCACCGCCCACGACGCCGTCCTGGCGGGAAACCTGCGGGAGGCACTTCTGCCCGGGGACCGGCTCTTCGTCCTCGGCGACATCTCCTCCGGCATCCCCGACCAGGAGGACCGGGCCCTGGAACTGTTGGCCGGGATCCGCGACGCCACAGGTGCCCGCCTCCACCTCGTGGCCGGCAACCACGACGCCGTCCACCCGATGCACGCCCGGGCCCTGACCGGCCACACCCGGTTCCTCCGGACCTTCGACACGGTCTCGTCCGCGATGACCCTGAAGCTGGAAGGGCGGCGGGCGGTGGTCAGCCACTTCCCCTACGACGGGGACCACACGAGCCCCGACCGGCACGTGCAGTGGCGTCCGAGGGACTGCGGCGAGCCCGTCATCCACGGGCACACGCACTCCGCGGAGAAGACCGGGCGGTCAGCGGCAGGCTCACTGCAGCTCTGCGTCAGTCTCGACGCCTGGGACATGAGGCCGGCGAAGAAGGACGACCTGGCCGCGCTCGTACGGCGCTGACACCGACACGCGGAACCCCGCCGGTCTCCGGGGAGACCGACGGGGTCAGGGGTGCCCTGGGTGGGACTCGAACCCACACGCCCGAAGACACTGCATTTTGAGTGCAGCGCGTCTGCCAATTCCGCCACCAGGGCCGGCCCCGGGAATCATACGGCAGAGGTCTCGGCACGGACAACACGGGGCCGGAATCGCTCGTGCCGCTGTCAGGGCGCGGCGTCGGCACCGTCCAGGACGCACTGGACCAGTCCCCCGTAGTACTCGACGAAGGTCTCGACGTCAGCCTCGTGGAAGTACTCCTGGGTCACCAGGCGGCGCATCAGGGCCAGACCGATCACCATCGACATCGCCGCCTCCGCACGCATCTCGGCGTCGGCGGACGACGCCCCGGGAGACTCGGCGGCGACCCGCTCCAGCACAGGGGCCACCACCTGCCGACGGAACACCTGGCCCAGGGCGTCGACGATGTGCCGGTTGCCGCCGGCGTCGGCGAGTTTACGCACCAGCGAATTCGGGCTGTCGTCGGCGGAGGTCACCGCCAGACGCGCCAGGTGCGTGCCCATCTCCCGGAAATCGACCCTGTTGAGCCGCTCCGCGGCCTCGGTGAAGTCCAGCTGGGCCTCGTACAGGTTCTCCTTCGTCCCGTAGTACTTGATGATCAGCGGCGCGCTGACGCCGACCTCGTTGGCGATGTCCTTGAGCGACACCTCGCTGTAGGGGCGCCGGTTGAACGCGGCCTTCGCACATTCCAGGATGCTCACCCGGGTCTGGTCCGCACGCCGCCGTGCCGAGGTGTGCGGCTCAGGGTCGTGCGGGGACGCCGGTTCGCCCGGGATACTCTCTGTCTGGTCACTCATGGCGACTAGACTAGCCCGGGCACGACGCCAACCGCGGCAGCCACCACGAGAAGTGTGTCCGGACACGTGACAGACAGGTGCACGGACATGCAGGAAGGTCACATGACTGACAACCCCGGGGACGAACGCCCCACCCTCCTGTTGCTCGACGGACATTCCCTGGCCTTCCGGGCCTTCTACGCACTGCCCGCCCAGAACTTCTCCACCACCGGCGGGCAGTACACCAACGCCGTCTACGGGTTCCTCGGCATGTTCCTGGGCCTGATGGAGAACGAGAGGCCCACCCACGTCGCGGCGGCATTCGACCTCTCGGGTCCGACGTTCCGCGAGAAGGACCTGCCGGAGTACAAGGCACAGCGCCCGCCGGCACCGGAGGAGTTCCGGGGGCAGGTCGAACTGATCCAGGAGGCGCTCAGGGCACTGGGGATCAGGACCCTGACCAAGGAGGCCTACGAGGCAGACGACATCATCGCCACGCTCTCGTGCAGGGGCAGTGACGCGGGCATGCGCACGGTGATCTGCACCGGTGACCGCGACAGCCTGCAGCTGGTCGACGACGACGTCACCGTGCTCTACACCCTGCGCGGGGTCTCGGAACTCGACCGGTTCACCCCGGCCCGGGTGGAGGAGAAGTACGGGGTGACCCCCACCCAGTACCCCGACCTCGCCTCCCTGCGCGGGGACACCTCCGACAACATGCCCGGTGTCCCCGGCGTCGGACCGAAGACGGCGCAGAAGTGGATCAGCAAGTACGGCAGCCTGGACTCCGTCATCGAGCACCTCGACGACTTCGGAGGCAAGGTCGGTGAATCCCTCCGCGAGAACATCGACAACGTCATCCTGGCCCGCAAGGTCACTGAGATGGTGCGCGACCTCGACCTCGGGGACCTCGACGGGGACGGCGACCCGCTCTCGGCCCTGCGCCCCTCGCCCGTCGACGCCACCGAGGCCAGCGACCTCTTCGACACCCTGCAGTTCGGCGCGAATCTCCGCAACCGCACGTTCCGGGTGCTCGGCATCGAGTTCGAGGACGGAGCGGCGGCCGAACTCACCGTCGACGACGTGCCCGAGGGGAAGCTCGCCGGGTGGCTCGCCCAGCGCGCCGGGTGGAAGGCGGGGCGCAGCCACGGTGACCCCGCCGTCAACCGTCCGCTCGTCCTCGAGGTCACCGGGGACGGGGCCCCCTACGGCGGGCGCGCGGACCGGGTCGTCCTGCTCGATCCCGTGCCGGGGGAGGACGGCGCACTCCACGCCGTGCAGATCGAACTGGACGACCAGGCGCCCAAGGACGAGAAGGTCCTGTTGGAGTACCTCTCCGACGCTTCGGCCGCCAAGTGGATGCACGACTCCAAGCGGGGTTGGCACATGCTCCACGGTTCCGGGGCGGAACTCGACGGAGTCGAGCACGACACCGCCCTGGCCGCCTACCTCCTGCGGCCCGACGTCCGGTCCACGGGTCTCGCCGACGTCCTGCAACGCCACGTCGGGCACGAGCTCCCCGACGGGGCGTCGACAGCCGCACGGGCCCAGGCCGTGCTGGAACTGGTCTCCTCGCTGACACCGGAGCTCGCGGACATCGGGGCGATGGAGCTGTACCTCGACCTGGAGGTCCCCCTGGCGACGGTGCTGGCGAGGATGGAGAGCCACGGCATCTCGGTCGACCGTCCGGCCCTGCAGGAACTCTCCGACAACTACGCCGGCAGGATCGCCGAGGAGGTGGCCGCGGCCCGGGAGCTCGCCGGGGACGAGTCACTGAACCTGTCGAGTCCGAAGCAGCTGCAGAGGGTGCTCTTCGAGGACTTCGGTCTGCCCACGACGAAGAAGACGAAGACCGGTTACTCGACCGCCGCCGGGGAACTGGAGAAGCTGACGGCCCAGACAGGACATCCGTTCCTCAGCCACCTCATGGCGCACCGTGAGTACCAGAAGATGAAGACCACCATCGACGGGCTCATCGAGGCCACCGCGGACGACGGGCGCATCCACACCACCTTCAACCAGCGGGGTGCGGCGACAGGCCGCCTGTCGTCGGCCGAGCCCAACCTCCAGAACATCCCGGTCCGGACCGAGGCGGGACGCCACATCCGCGGTGCCTTCCGCGTCGGGTCGGGGTACACCACCCTGCTGACCGCCGACTACTCGCAGATCGAGATGCGGGTCATGGCCCACCTCTCGCAGGACCCGGGCCTGATCGAGGCCTACCGGAAGGGCGAGGACCTGCACAACTACGTCGGTTCGAAGGTCTTCGACGTGCCCGTCGACGAGGTCACCCCGGAACTGCGACGCAGGGTGAAGGCGATGAGTTACGGCCTGGTGTACGGGCTCAGCGCCTTCGGGCTCTCCCAACAGCTCAACATCGCCGCCGGCGAGGCGAAGAAGATCATGGACACCTACTTCGAGCGCTTCGGTGGTGTGAAGCGGTACCTCGACGAGGTGGTGGAGAAGGCGCGGGAGGACGGCTACACCGAGACACTCTACGGTCGTCGGCGGTACCTCCCCGAGCTCAACTCCACCAACCGGGTCGCCCGCGACAACGCCGAGCGCGCCGCACTCAACGCACCGATCCAGGGCACCGCGGCGGACATCATCAAGCGGGCGATGCTACGCGTCGACCGCGAGATGTCGCGGCGGGGGATGCGGTCGCGGGTGCTGCTGCAGGTCCACGACGAGCTGGTCGTCGAGGTCGTCGACGGCGAACTCGAGGAGATGACGGATCTGCTCCGGGAGCAGATGGACGGTGCCGCCGAGCTGCGCGTCCCCCTGGACGTGTCGACCGGCACCGGCGGGGACTGGGAGGCCGCCGGGCACTGAGCCCCGGCCGGCCGCCCCGTGGTCAGTCAGGGGAGGCGGCCGCCGGAGCTCGACGGGCGCTCGGCGAGCGCACGCTGCCGGCGTCGTTTCATCACCTGTTCGGTGATGACCATCGCCGCCACGACACCGGCGCCCAGGGCGAACAGGGCCAGGGCCGGTCCGGCCTGGTCACCCGGGGTCTGGAGGGCGGCGTCGTCGTCCTGCCAGGGCCACAGCGCGCGCAGGGAACCCAGCAGCATGCCGGTCATGGTGAACAGTGTGAGGGTGCGGTGACGGGTGAGGAGGTGCTCCATCACGCGCACGAAGAGGACCAGGCCGGTCAGGGCGCCGAGTCCGAATACGGCGATGTAGGTCAGGTCGAGATCGCTGACCGCGGTCAACGTGGCCGAGTAGATGCCGATGGCGTAGAGGAAGAAGGAGCCTGAGACGCCGGGGAGGATCAGCGCACACACCGCGACGGCTGCGGCGATGAACACCAGCAGCAGGTTGGGGTCCGGGTTCGTCGACGAGGAGAACCCGGTGGCGATGAACGTGAACAGGCCACCGACGATGAACAGGGGGACCGCCACCGGGAGCCGGCGTTTCAGGTCCGCGGTGTCGATCATCAGCAACGGGACCACGACGGAGACCGCGACCATGCCCAGGAACAGGCTCTTGGCGGGCACCGGGTGGTTCTCCACGAACGAGCCGAGGACACCTGCCAGGGCGAAGACCATGGCGACCATGCCGACCGCCATGGGCAGGAGCATCGTCCAGTCCACGGCCTTGAATTTGCGGACCCCCTCGCTACGGTCGGTGGCGAACGCCTTCACCGCGTCCAGAAGACGGTTGGCGTTGTAGAGCACCCTCTCGTAGGCGCCCGTGACAAGGGCGACCGTACCCCCGGAGATCCCGGGGACCAGCTCGGCGGAACCGATGAGACCGCCGCGAAGGAGGTTGAAGACCACCGACCCCGGGTTCAGGGGCGTGCGTCCGAAGACCGGCGCCTGGACGTCGGGCTGACCGGGTGTCTTCTCTGGAGACTGTTCTGGGCTGGGGGAGTTGTCTTTCACGCGCGTCATCGTATCCGGATTCACCAGGGGAGGGCGAAACCCGCCCACGGAGCGCGTGTCCGGTGGCCTAGGATGGGGACCTGTGAGTACGACGCCTGAGAGTTCCCCGACTTCCACCGTGACGCTGGGCTACTGGCCCGGAGAGGGGATCGGTCCGGAGATCGTGGAGCCGACGGTCACCGCCACGACCCTGGCGCTGCGCCGGCACGGCGGGTACGGCGTGAGCTGGGTGCCCCTGCAGCTGGGGCGTGAGGCGTTCATGAGGACCGGTCAGGTCGTCCCGGAGGAGACCTGGTCGGCGGTCGCCGGGGTGGACGGCTGGATCCTCGGGCCGCACGACAACGCGTCCTACCCGCCCGAGGCGAGAGGACAGCAGAACCCCTCGGCGGCGCTGCGGGTCCGTGCCGCGCTGTGGGCGAACATCCGGCCGGTACGGGGGATCCCCGGTGCCGTGGCTCCGGGGATGGACGTGGTGGTCGTCCGGGAGAACACCGAGGGGATGTACGCCGACCGCAACATGTACGCCGGCTCCGGGGACGTGATGGTGACCCCGGACGTGGCCCTGGCGATCGGGACGTTCACCAGGGAAAGGGTGCGCCGGATCGTCCGGAGGGCCGGGCAGGTCGCCGGGGAACGGGGCGGTCCGCTCACCGTCGCCCACAAGGCCAACGTCCTCGCGCGGTCCTCGGGGATGTACCTCGAGGAGGCGGAGGCCATGGCGGCTGACACGGGTGTGGAACTGCTTCCGGTGCACATCGACGCACTGTGCGCCGATCTGGTGGTGCACCCGGAGAGGCACCGCACCATCGTCGCGGAGAACATGTTCGGTGACATCCTCTCGGACCTGACCGCCGCCCTCGGAGGCTCCCTCGGCTCCGCCGGGAGCATCAACGCCGGGGACCGGGCGGTGATGGCGCAGGCCGCCCACGGGTCGGCGCCCGACATCGCCGGACGGGGCGTCGCCAATCCGGCGGGCCTGATGAACTCCGCGGCGATGATGCTGGACCACCTGGGCCACCACGTCGCTGGTGAGGCTCTCGCCGACGCCGTCCGCCATGCGACGCTGCACAGTCCGACCCCGGATCTCGCAGGTCCCGGGGGTGCGGGGACCGCGGAGTTCTCCCAGACGGTATTTGCACAGCTCGGAGGGGTCGTGTAGCCTACAGTCCGTTAACCGTCTGTCCGCAGGCGCGCGACGGTGCCGTGACACTGAACGCTGGTGGAGCGGTGCCCCCTGTCCATCACTAAGATCAATCCGTCTCGGAGCAACTTCACATATGCCCACCAACAACGTTCCTCAGGTAGCCGTCAACGACATCGGCTCCGCTGAGGATTTCCTCGCCGCAGTCGACGCCACCATCAAGTACTTCAACGACGGTGACATCGTTGAAGGTACCGTCGTCAAGGTCGACCACGACGAGGTCCTGCTTGACATCGGCTACAAGACCGAGGGTGTCATCCCCTCCCGCGAGCTGTCCATCAAGCACGATGTCGATCCCGGCGAGGTCGTCGAGGTCGGCGACGAGGTCGACGCCCTGGTCCTCACCAAGGAGGACAAGGAAGGCCGCCTGATCCTGTCCAAGAAGCGTGCCCAGTACGAGCGCGCCTGGGGCACCATCGAGGAGCTCAAGGAGAAGGACGAGCCGGTCACCGGTACCGTCATCGAGGTCGTCAAGGGCGGCCTCATCCTGGACATCGGCCTGCGTGGCTTCCTCCCCGCCTCCCTCGTCGAGATGCGTCGCGTCCGCGACCTCCAGCCGTACATCGGCCAGGAGATCGAGGCCAAGATCATCGAACTCGACAAGCAGCGCAACAACGTCGTCCTGTCGCGTCGTGCATGGCTCGAGCAGACCCAGTCCGAGGTCCGTTCCGAGTTCCTGCACCAGCTGCAGAAGGGCCAGGTCCGCAAGGGCGTCGTGTCCTCCATCGTCAACTTCGGCGCCTTCGTCGATCTCGGCGGTGTCGACGGCCTGGTGC
>NZ_JALAGY010000031.1 GCF_022712195.1 Corynebacterium sp.
CCCGCGACCCCCACGGCGACCCCATCCCCGGGCCGGACGGGGAGATCGCTGTCCCGGACACCGAACCGCTGTCGGAGGCGGCGGTGGGCCAGCGGCTGCTCGTGGACCGGATCAGTGACCGCGACGGCGCACTCCTGCGCTACCTGCAGGACAACGGCATCGCCCCCGGGGTGCACATCGTCGTCGGCGAGCGTCCCTACCCGGACATGGCGGTGGTCACCGTGGAGGGCCGCGACGTCCAGCTCTCCGTCGCCTCCCTGTCCGCGATCCTCTGCCTCGCGGAGGAGACGTGACGGAACGCCACCGACCGAGCGGCCGCGCCGGGTG
Source organism: Corynebacterium sp. (assembly GCF_022712195.1). Taxonomy (GTDB): domain Bacteria; phylum Actinomycetota; class Actinomycetes; order Mycobacteriales; family Mycobacteriaceae; genus Corynebacterium. The sequence goes on from NZ_JALAGY010000031.1 coordinate 328, forward strand.
CGGCGGTCTCGTCGGCCTGGTGGCCACCGTCCTGCTCGTGGTCATCGTCGTGGGGGTCTTCCTCGTCGACGAGCAGGCGCCGGAGGAGGAGCGGGTGCCGGTGCCCGAGGACGTGCCACCGGCGCGCGCCGTGGCCGTGCACGACCTGCCGGCCACCGCCGAGGCGCTGTCGATCCCCGAGGACCATCTCGAGGGCTACGTCAGCGCCGCGCGGACGGTGTCCACCGAGCTCCCCGCCTGCAACATCGCCTGGAACACCCTCGCCGGCATCGGGTTCGTCGAGTCGCACCACGGAACCTACGGTGTTGACGACGAGAGCGGCCTGATCATCGGTCCGCAGCTGGACGGCAGCGGTGCCTTCATGGAGATCCCGGACACCGACGGCGGTGAACTGGACGGGGACCCGGAGTACGACCGGGCCGTGGGGCCGATGCAGTTCCTCCCCGAGTCCTGGGGGCTCTACGGGGCGGGGGGAGACCCGCACGACATCGGCGACGCCGCGGCCGCGGCCGGACGGCTTCTCTGCGGCCACGACCGGGACCTGGACACCGCCGAGGGGTGGAGCCGGGCACTGTTCAGCTACAACCGCTCCGAGGAGTACATGGTCTCGGTGCGTGACGCCGCGGCCAACTACGCGCTGGGACAGGCCGCCTGACGGAAGTCGTGCTGATAGGGCAGAATAGGTGTGACTGATATTCCACCGACTTCTCCAGCCGAGGAGGCTGACACCCACATGGCCGAAATCATGCAGATCATCGCCCGCGAAATCCTGGACTCCCGTGGTAACCCGACAGTCGAGGTCGAGGTCGGTCTGGACGACGGCTCCGTCGGACGCGCCGCCGTGCCCTCCGGCGCCTCGACCGGTGTGCACGAGGCGCACGAACTGCGTGACGGTGGCGACCGCTACCTCGGCAAGGGCGTGCTCGAGGCCGTCAGCAACGTCATCGGTGAGATCGACGAGGCACTCGCGGGCATCGAGGCCGACGACCAGCGCCTGGTCGACCAGGCCATGATCGAGCTGGACGGCACGCCCAACAAGTCCCGCCTCGGCGCCAACGCCATCCTCGGCGTCTCCATGGCCGTGGCCAAGGCCGCCGCCGAGTCCGCCGGCCTGCAGCTCTTCCGCTACGTCGGTGGCCCCAACGGCCACGTCCTGCCCGTGCCGATGATGAACATCCTCAACGGCGGCGCCCACGCCGACTCCGGGGTGGATGTCCAGGAGTTCATGATCGCCCCGATCGGCGCCGAGACCTTCAGCGAGGCCCTGCGCATCGGTGCGGAGGTCTACCACTCCCTGAAGAAGGTGCTCAAGGACAAGGGTCTGTCCACCGGCCTGGGCGACGAGGGCGGCTTCGCCCCCTCTGTCGACTCCACCCGTGCGGCACTGGACGTCATCGACGAGGCGATCTCCGCCGCCGGCTACAGCCTCGGCACGGACGTGGCCCTGGCGCTGGACGTCGCCGCCTCCGAGTTCTACGAGGACGGGCACTACAACTTCGAGGGCGGCAAGCGCACCGCCGAGGAGATGGCGAAGGTCTACGGCGAACTCGTCGAGGAGTACGCCCTGGTCTCCATCGAGGACCCGCTGCACGAGGACGACTGGGAGGGCTGGGCGAAGCTCACCGCCGAGATCGGTGACAAGGTCCAGCTCGTCGGCGACGACCTCTTCGTCACGAACCCGGAGCGTCTGCGCCGCGGCATCGACGAGGACGTCGCCAACGCCCTGCTGGTGAAGGTCAACCAGATCGGCACCCTCACCGAGACCTTCGACGCCGTGGCACTGGCCCACAACAACGGCTACAAGTCCATGATGTCCCACCGTTCGGGTGAGACCGAGGACACCACCATCGCCGACCTGGCCGTCGCCCTGAACTGCGGCCAGATCAAGACCGGTGCCCCGGCCCGCTCCGAGCGTGTGGCGAAGTACAACCAGCTGCTGCGCATCGAGAGCTACCTGGAGGGTGCCGCCGTCTACGCCGGTGCGTCCGCCTTCCCGCGGTTCACTGCGAAGTAGTCCCGGGGGAACGGGCTAGAATCGGTCCCCATGGGTACACGTGACCGGAGGGACCGGGAAGACACGAGACCGTCGGACGAGCGCGACAGCGCCCGTGCCGACGGTCCCGGTCTGCCACGACCACGGTCGGTGGAGAAGCGGGACCGGAGGCAGCGGGAGGTCCGTACCGCCCCGCGCCGGCTCGCCCGCTCGTTCGTCGAACTGCCGAAGAAGATGAACCCGCTGGTCACCGTGGCGGTGATCCTGGTCGTGGCGTTCGTCGCCCTGTCGGTGGCGACGCCGCTGCGCAACTACTTCCAGCAGCGGGCCGAGCTCGCTCAGGTCGAGGCCACCATCGAGCGGCAGCTGGCCGAGCGGGACGACCTCAACGCCGAGCTGGACCGGTACAACAGCGAGGCCTACATCCGGGAGCAGGCCAGGACGCGCCTCGGTGTCGTGGAGCAGGGGGAGTCGGCCTTCCGGCTGATGGACCCGCGCATCGACACCAGTTCGCCGACTGACCCCGGCGTGGAGCACGACGACTCCGAACCCGACCCCTGGTACACCCAGCTGTGGGGTTCGGTCGCCACCCCCGCCGACGAGGACGGGGAGGGTGACTCCGGTGAGCCGGGGCAGGACGGGGGCCGCGACGGCGGTTCCGGTAATCTCCCGATTGACCCCGACCAGCCTGAGGTGCCCGCCCAGGAGGGTGACCCGGACCTGCAACGGGAACTGCAGGAACAGCAGCAGCAACAACAGCAGGGAGCACAGTAGTGTCTGAAGCGTCCGAGAACACCGACAGCACCGTCGGTATCGTCAGTACCGTCAGTGAGGCTGACCACGAGACCATGTCCCGCCAGCTCGGACGCAAGATCCGCGGCGCGGTCGAGGTCTCCTACCGCACCCCGGACGGCGCACCGGCGGTGGTCAAGACCGCCCCGCGACTGCCGGACGGCACACCGTTCCCCACGCTGTACTACCTCACCGACCCACGGCTCACCGCCGAGGCGTCACGCCTGGAGGTCGCCGGGGTGATGCGCACCATGCAGGCCCGCCTGCGGGAGGACGCCGAGCTGGCCGCCGACTACCGGGCCGCCCACGAGCACTACCTCGCCGAACGCGACGCCATCGAGTCGCTCGGCACGGACTTCTCCGGCGGCGGCATGCCTGACCGGGTGAAGTGCCTGCACGTGCTGATCGCCTACGCCCTGGCCGAGGGGCCCTCGCGGGTCCGCCTCGGCACCGAGGCCGTGGCACTGGCAGCCGCGCACACCCCGAAGTTGTCCGGCACCGCCATCCCCGCCGACTGGCCCACCCCGGAGGAGCTCGGCACCTCCGTCGAGGCGGCCTTCGACGAGCACGTCGACGAAGTGACCTACGACCGTTCCGACGAGGAGGGCCAGTGACCGGCACCTACGCCGCCATCGACTGCGGCACGAACTCCATCCGCCTGCTGATCAGCGAGGTACTCGAGGACGGTACGCTGCGCGAGATCAACCGGGACAACATCATCGTCCGGCTCGGACAGGGGGTGGACGCCACCGGTCGTTTCGCCGACGCGGCGCTCGACCGTGTCGACGAGGCACTGGGCACCTACGCCGACCGGATGATCATGAACGGTGTCACCGACGTGATGATGGGCGCGACCTCCGCCACCCGCGACGCGGAGAACCGTGAGGACTTCTTCGCCATCACCCGCCGTCACCTCGGCCGGGTGGCCCCGGGCGTGCAGGCGGAGGTCGTCACCGGCATCCGCGAGGCGCAGCTGTCCTTCGCCGGTGCGGTGGCGGATCTGGGACCGACCGACGGCCACGTCTGCGTGATCGACCTGGGCGGCGGCTCCACCGAGTTCGTCGTCGACGCCTACGGCGAGGGCAGCGGACAGGCGTACTCCGCGGACATGGGCTGCGTCCGGCTGACTGAACGCTACCTGCACACCGTCCCGCCGACGGAGGAGGAGATCGCCGAGGCCCGCGGGTACGTCGACGGACTGATGGGTGCCGTGGAGGAGAACGTGGACCTGGACGGCGTCACCCGCGTGGTCGGCGTCGCCGGCACCGTGACCACCGTGGCGGCGATCCAGAAGGGGCTCACCGAGTACAACCCGGAGAAGACCCACATGTCCGAGATCGACCTGGCGGACTTCCGGTCCACGGCACGCACCCTGCTGGGGGAGACGGTGGAGCAGCGCCGTGCCCACCCGGCGATGCACCCGGGCCGTGCCGACGTGATCGGCGGGGGAGCGATCGTCATCGACGCCTTCGCCAGCCGGTTCCTGGACAAGGGGCTGACCACGATCACCGTCAGTGAGAAGGATATCCTTGACGGTATCCTGGCTGAGGTCATCGAGCGCAACAGCTAGAAGGCCAGGGCAGTACGCCCCTTTAGCCCAATTGGCAGAGGCAGCCGACTTAAAATCGGCACAGTGTGGGTTCGAGTCCCACAGGGGGCACCGGACGTCACCGAGTGACGCCCGATCCCGACCTACCCGGTGGTTGCGACGTCGGTTCCCTTCGACCCGGCCGCGGTCTCCCGCAGATTCGGGATCACCGCCGCGAACTGGCCGAGCAGCTTGGTCAGGTCCTGGCCCTCGCCGACCATGGTGAGATTCGCGCCGGTGAGCCCCTCGGCCATGGCGGAGAAGATCTCCGGCAGCTGGTCGACGACCTGCTTGTCCAGGATCACCCCGTTGTGGGAGGCGACCGCCTCAGCCTCGGTGCGCAGCGCGGCGGCCTTCGCCTCGGCGTTGATCCGGGTGCGCTCCGCCTCCGCCTCGGCCGGCTTGATGACCTCGGACACCAGCTCCTGCTCACGCAGTGCGGCCTGGGACTCTGCCAGACGGGCCTGCTCCTCGGCGACCTCACGGTCAGTCTCGGCGCGGCGCCGGGCCAGCGCGGCCTGCGCGGCGATGACCTGCTCCTGGGCCTCCGCCTCGGCACGCGGGCCGGCGGCGTTGGCCTCCGCCTTGGCCGCGGCGATCTCCTTGGTGTTCTCCGCGACCTTGGTGTCGGTCTCCCGCTGGAAGTCGGACTTGCGGCGCTCGGACTTCTGCTGTTCCTCGGCGATCTCCGCGTCCCGCTGGGCCTCTGCGACAGCACGCTCACGCTGCACACGCGCCAGCTCCGGGGCGGAGAGCGCCTGGATGTAGCCGTTCGGGTCACTGATCGAGTTGATCTGGAAGCTGTCGATCTGCCAGCCGAAGCGTAGCATGCGCGGCTCGGCGTTGGAGAGCACCTGGCTGGCCAGTGCCGTACGGTCGGAGATCATCTCCTCGACGGTGAGCTGGCCGATCATCGCGCGGGTCTCGCCGGAGAAGATGTCCTGGGCGGTGGAGACGATCTGGCCCTGGTCGACACCCAGGAAACGGTTCGCCGCCTCGACGACACTGTTCTTGTCCGGTGTCACGGAGAACACCACGGAGGCCTCGACGTCCACGTCGACGTTCTGCTTCGACTGCGCGCGCACCGCGATGTTCACGGTGTTGGCGCCGATGTGGAAGCGCTGGACCCGGTGCAGCACCGGGACCGACCAGGCGCCGCCGCCGATGACCACGCGGTACGGGTTGTCGGGCTTGCGGGCGATCATCCCACCGGTGATCAGCAGCGCCTCAGTGGGTTTCGGCACATCGTAGAGCATTCAGTCTTCCTTCTGTCGCGTCAGTGAACGTCAAATCGGTCGCTTAGTTCCCCCAGAGCATATCGCAGGGCCGGTGCGAGGACAGCCCGATGGACCGACACCCTGCACAGGGTGTTTAAGCTCGGAGCCTGTGTCCACTGTCGCGTTCGTCCTGATCCTCGCCGTCCTCGTCGGAGCGGTGCTCCAACGCATCACGGGTATGGGAGTGGGACTCATCGCCGGGCCGGTGCTGTCCGTGGCACTCGGGCCGGCGGCAGGGGTGACCGTGGTCAACGGCCTGTCCACCGTCAACGCGGTGAACAACGCCTGGTCCGTGCGGGACAGGACGGACTGGCGTCGCTTCAGCTTCCTCGCCGGTGGACTGGTGCTCGGGTCACTGCCGGCGGTGGCGGTGGTGACGCTCATCGACGGCCCCTGGCTGCTCGTCACCGTCGGTGTGCTCGTCCTCGCCGCCCTGGGCGTGACCCTGTTCCAGCCGGAGACCCCCAGACTGTCCGAACGCTCCGTCCTGCCCATGGTGTTGGCAGGTGCCGCTGGCGGGTTCATGAGCACGGTGGCCGGCATCGCCGCACCCGCCTTCACCGTCTACGCCAGGCTGACCGGCTGGGACTACCGCGACTTCGTCGCCACCCTGCACCCGGTGATCGTGGTCGCCAACCTGCTGTCCTTCGTGCTGAAGATCGTGGTGTTCGGCGGTGTTGATGTCGGGGGACTGCCCGCCTGGCTGTGGCTGCTCGCCGTCGCGGCGATCTTCGTCGGCGCCTGGTTCGGCGACCGCCTCCACGACCGGATCTCCAGCGAGGGCACCAGGAAACTCGCCACCCTGCTGGCCTTCGCCGGTGCCGTGACGCTGGTCGTCAACGGTGTCGTGGCCATGTTCTGAGCGCTTGTTCTGAGCGCAGGTCGCAGGCACAGGCGTTGCCACGGGCCGCGCCCCGTGATACTCATGGGTGGTCCACACGGGTGCCCCCTGCAGAGGGGCTGAGACCGGACTGAGATCGTCCGGGACCGTCGAACCTGATCCGGTTGATACCGGCGTAGGAAGTGAGGAGCGTAGCTGTGCCTACCCCGACTGATCCGTCCACCACGTCCGTCCCGTCCTCCCCGTCGAGGCCGCCGGCCCCCGCCCAGCAGCATCCCGCCCACCGTCTCGGGTGGATCGAGGACCGCGGCATCCGGGTACCGGTCACCGAGATCCACCAGGAGGCATCCCCGGACGGGACCCCCAACGAACCCCTCCGGGTCTACCGCACCGCCGGTCCGGGAAGCATCCCCGAAGAAGGGCTGGCGCCCTGGCGCGACGACTGGATCCTCGAGCGTGGCGACACCCGCACCCGGCGGAGCCGGGAACGGCAGTTGACCGACGACGGTCGGGCCGCCGTCCGCCGCGGTGCTCCGTCCCGGCAGTGGCGGGGGCGGCGACCCGAACCCCGCCGGGCCCTGCCGGGACGCACGGTCACGCAGATGCACTACGCACGGCAGGGGACCGTCACCCCCGAGATGCGCTTCGTGGCCCTCCGGGAGAACTGCGACGTGGAACTGGTGCGCAGCGAGGTGGCCGCCGGGCGCGCGATCATCCCGTCCAACATCAACCACCCGGAGTCCGAGCCGATGATCATCGGACGGAAGTTCCTGGTGAAGGTCAACGCGAACATCGGCAACTCCGCGGTGACCAGTTCCGTCAGCGAAGAGGTCTCGAAACTGGAATGGGCCGCCACCTGGGGTGCGGACACCCTGATGGACCTGTCCACCGGCAACGACATCCACACCACCCGGGAGTGGATCATCCGCAACTCGCCGATTCCCGTCGGCACGGTGCCGATCTACCAGGCGTTGGAGAAGGTCGACGGCAACGCCGAGGATCTCACCTGGGAGATCTACCGCGACACCGTGATCGAACAGTGCGAACAGGGCGTGGACTACATGACCGTGCACGCCGGGGTGCTGCTGCGCTACATCCCGCTGACCGCGGACCGGGTCACCGGCATGGTGTCGCGGGGCGGCTCGATCATGGCGGGCTGGTGCCTGGCGCACCACGAGGAAAACTTCCTCTACACCCACTTCGACGAACTCTGTGAGATCTTCGCCGCCTACGACGTCGCCTTCTCCCTCGGTGACGGACTGCGCCCGGGGTCCATCGCCGACGCCAACGACGCCGCACAGTTCGCCGAACTCGACACCCTCGCCGAACTGACCCACCGCGCATGGGAGCACGACGTCCAGGTGATGGTGGAGGGGCCCGGACACATCCCGCTGGACAAGGTGCGTGAAAACGTCGAGCGACAGCAGGAGCTCTGCTCCGGGGCGCCGTTCTACACCCTGGGGCCCCTGGTCACCGACATCGCCCCTGGCTACGACCACATCACCTCCGCCATCGGGGCGACCGAGATCGCACGCCACGGCACCGCGATGCTCTGCTACGTCACCCCCAAGGAACACCTCGGTCTGCCGAACCGAGACGACGTGAAGACCGGAGTGATCACCTACAAGATCGCCGCACACGCCGCCGACGTCGCCAAGGGGCACCCGGGAGCGGCCACCCGCGACGACGCCCTGTCGAAGGCACGCTTCGAGTTCCGGTGGCGTGACCAGTTCGCACTGGGGCTGGACCCGGTCACCGCTCAGGAGTTCCACGACGAGACCCTGCCCGCCGAGCCGGCGAAGACCGCGCATTTCTGCTCGATGTGCGGGCCGAAGTTCTGCTCCATGCGCATCTCGCAGGACATCCGCGACACCTACGGCAGCGCCGAGGCTCAGGCGGCCCTCGCCGGGATGCGACGCAAGAGCGAGGAGTTCCTGGCGACCGGCGGGCAGGTCTACCTGCCGCACCCCACGGTCGGTACTCAGAGCTGACTGCCCAGTCGCCCCAGTGCCCGGTACGTCGGTGAGTCCTCCGCCGCGGTCCAGATCACGAGCTGCTGCTCCGAGTCATCGGCCTTGACCAGCGTGTCCCAGTCCAGGACGAGTTCGCCGACAACCGGGTGGACGAGGGTTTTCGTCCCAGTCGTCAGACTCGCCACTGTCCGGGCCGCCCACCAGGAGGCGAACTGCGGGTAGCCGACCGATAGTTCGCCGACGAGGCTGGCGAGGCGGGCGTCGTCCGGGTACTTCGCCGCCTCCATCCGCAGCTGTGCGACTGCGGTACGCGCCACAGTCTCCCACTCCTTGTACAGCGAGCGCATCCGGGGATCCGAGAACAACAACCGGACATAGTTCCGGCGGGCATCCGGAACCTCGGAGAAGTCAATCATCATCGCGGCAGCGAGGCCGTTCCATGCGAGGACGTCCATCCTTCGGCCCATGACGATGGCAGGAGTCGTGTGCAGGTCGTCCAGAAGTCTCCGCAGTTGCGGCAACACCTTCTGGCGTGCGCGGCGGGGCCCTCCGACCTGCTCCCTGCCGGACAGGCTGACGAGATACGCCCGCTGGTCCTCATCGAGTTGCAGCACGTCTGCGAGAACCCTCAGTACCGGCGCGGAGACCCGGATGCGGCCCTGCTCGACGCGTGTGTAGTAGTCGGTGCTGATATTGGCCAGCATCGCGACCTCTTCACGCCGCAACCCAGGCACCCGGCGTGGCCCCGGGGTCGCCACGACACCCGCCTGGCGCGGAGACAGTTCGCTGCGCCGTGCTTTGAGGAAAGTCCCGAGTTCGCTCATCCTGGTGTCTCCGCTCATGCCGACCAGTATTCCAGTGGAGGTGCTGAGGCGTGAGGGGGAAGGAATTGTCCCAGGATGTTTTTCTCCGCTGTGCGTGCCCGTACCGGGGACGATCATGGACAGCAGTCAACATGTGAAGGAGACGACGAGTGACTGATTCAAGCTATCTACCGACCTTCCCGGTAGGGGAGCCCAATGCCGCCTACGCCGAGTACTTCGTGGGTCAGAGCTACCTGACCATGCTCACCGCTGAAGGAGTCGCCATCGGAAACGTGACCTTCGAGCCGGGGTGCCGAAACAACTGGCACATCCATCACGCGTCGTCAGGCGGCGGGCAGATCCTGCTGTGCACCGACGGCAGCGGGTGGTACCAGGCAGAAGGAGATGCACCGGTGAGCATGACCCCGGGCAGCGTGGTGAGTATCCCCGCCGGTGTGAAGCACTGGCACGGTGCGAAAGCGGATTCCTGGTTCACCCATCTCGCCGTGGAAGTTCCCGGAGAGGACACCCGCAATGAGTGGCTGGAACCGGTCACTGACGAGTACTACACCAAGCTGGAACGGGAGGACCGATGAGTTACGACGTGAGCTTCACGCTGTCCAACGGTGTGGAGATACCCGCGCTCGGACTGGGGACCTGGTTCATCGATGACGATGAGGCGGCACAAGCAGTCCGGGACGCGGTAAGTGTCGGCTACCGAAACATTGACACGGCCCAGGCCTACGGCAATGAGAGAGGGGTCGGAGAAGGTGTCCGCACCAGTGGCGTGGCACGCGGTGACCTGTTCGTTTCCACGAAACTCGCCGCCGAAATAAAGGACTACAAAGGTGCCGTCGCCGCGATCGACCGGTCCCTGGGGCAGATGGGGCTGGACTACCTCGACCTGATGCTGATCCACAGCCCGCAGCCCTGGGACGATTTCCGGGGCGGTGACTACTCCGAGGGCAACCGTGAGGCATGGCTGGCACTGGAGGAGGCGTACACGGCAGGAAAGCTGCGATCTATCGGAGTCTCCAATTTCCTGGAGAACGACCTGGACAACATCCTCGCCCACGGCTCGGAGCCACCCCACGTGAACCAGATCCTCGTCCATGCAGGAAACACCCCGAGCGACCTGATCAACTACTGCGCGTCAAAGAACATCGTGGTCGAAGCCTATTCTCCGATCGCGCACGGTGAGATCCTCGGTAATGAGACCGTCGTCGCGATGGCGAAGAAGTACGGGGTGAGCGTGCCGCAACTGTGCATCCGCTACACCCTGCAGCTGGGCACGGTGTCGCTGCCAAAGACCGCGAACCCGGAGCACATGCGATCCAACGCTGAGGTCGGGTTCGAGATCTCTGCAGGCGACATGGAAGTCTTGCGGAAACTCGATGAGAGGGACTACGGGGAGAGCAGCGCGTTTCCGGTCTACAGCGGGAAGTAGCGGAAGCTCAGGAGAAGGAGACCAATGCGATGGCAGACAAGGTGACGGCAGGCAGGGACGTCCTGGGGAAGTTCGCCCCGGCGTTCGCCGAGTTCAACGACGACGTGCTGTTCGGGAAGGTGTGGAACCGAGAAGAGCAGCTCTCCGCGCGTGACCGCAGTGTAGTTACGGTGACGGCAGTGATGGCCAGTGGTGTGCTGGACAGTTCTCTGCAGGCACACATTGAACGAGCCAAACACAACGGGGTGACGGCCGAGGAGATCGCGGAGATCCTGACCCACGCGGCGTTCTACGCCGGATGGCCGAAAGCCTGGGCCGCGTTCCGTATGGCCAAGGAAACCTACGGAGATGCAACGAAGACCTAGTCTCGGTGACATGGCACTGCAGCGTATGGACCATGTCACCGTCGTCGTCCGGGACCTCGAGGCGGCTGTCGACTTCTTCCGCGAACTAGGGATGCACGTCGACGGCAGCACGCAGGTCCACGGGGAATGGGTCGACCGAATCTGCGGTGTCGACGGGGTGACGGCGGACATCACGATGCTGCACACCCCCGACGGCCACGGGCGCATCGAGCTGACCCGGTACACCAGCCCGGACCCAGTTCCGGACCCGGTGGCGGGGGCGCGGGAACCGGAGCCTGTGGACACACCGGGGCTACGCCAGGTGATGTTCGCCGTGGACGACCTGGACGACACCGTCGCCCGGCTCCGGGACCACGGCGCCGCGCTGGTCGGGGAGATCGTCCGCTACGGGGACATCTACCGCCTGTGTTACCTGCGCGGACCCGAGGGCGTCATCGTCGCGCTGGCTGAGGAACTGCACTGAGAGGCGTACCCTCGGGGCTGCAGGCTCGAACCAGACACCATGGAAGTGGAGGTAGAGATGAGCGACGAGAAGAAGAAGATCGCCGACGACGAGTCCGAGCGCCCAGGCTCCGGCAAGGAGAGCCCCGAGGCCGCTGAGCGCCGTGTCGACCAGTGGGAGGAAGAGTCCTTCCCCGGCAGCGACCCGCCCGCCCACTACTGACCGAGCGGCACCGGATCCGGTGCACCGTCCCCGCCCACCGTCACATCCGACGGCGGGCGGGGACCCCCGTCTGTGGGGCCGCCCGGAATTTCCGGCTGCGGGGCCGCGTTGTCGGACACATGCGTGCCATGACTTACCCCGAGTACGGGAACCCCGACACACTGCAGCTCAATGACGTCCCGGTGCCGAAGGTGGGCCCCGGAAACATCCTGATCCGTGTGGAACGTGCCGCGGTGAACCCGGTGGACTGGAAAGTGATGGCCGGGGGACTGGACGCGATGCTCGACGCCGTCTTCCCGGTGATCCCGGGCTGGGACGTCGCCGGGACCGTGGAGGCGACCGGGCCGGACACCCCGGAGTTCACGGTGGGCGACCGCGTCGCCGCCTACGCGCGTAAGGAGGTCGTCCACGGCGGCACCTACGCCGAGTACGTCGCCGTCCCCGCAGACTCCGCCGCGGTTGTGCCGGCCGGAGTGGACATGGACACTGCCGCCAGCCTGCCGCTGGTGGGCGGTACCGCCCTGCGGGCGTTGGAGACCGTGGGCCTGTCGCCGGACGACACGCTGCTGATCCACGGGGCGTCCGGCGGCGTCGGACACATCGCCGCCCAGCTCGCCGTCGACTACGGGACCACCGTGATCGGCACGGCGTCGCCGAAGAACCATGACAGGCTCCGGGCAATGGGGGTGGCACCGGTGAGCTACGGCGAAGGCATGGAGGACCGGGTGCGCGAGGTCGCGCCGGGAGGGGTCACCGCCGTCGCCGATTTCGTCGGTGGCGTGCTCGACCAGAGCCTCGCACTGTTGGGGGAGGAGCGCGGCGACCGACTGGTCTCGATCGCGGACAACACGGTGGAGGAGCACGGTGGACGGTGGGTGTGGGTCCGTCCGGACGGAGGGCGGCTGCACTACCTGCTGGAGAAGGTCGTCGAGGGGGCGGTGTCTGTGCATGTCGACAGGGTGTTCCCGCTGGAGCGGGCGTCCGAGGCCCTGGAGGTCTCGAAGGCGGGGGAGGCCAACGGCAAGCTTGTCATCGACGTGACCCGCTGACACCAGGTCTGTCGTCGGCCGTCAGGCCTCCGATGTCTGTGCTGGACTGTCGGCGACTCCGGTGTCGTCGGTCGCGTCCGGGGGGGGCCGCCTGTGCCACCGCCGCCCACGCCCGTTCCCATTCCGATACCGGGTTCGGGGGCAGCGGCGGAGAGAGACTCCAGAGTGGACCTGATCGACTCCGCGAGTGTTGTTGCACCGGTGTCTCCGGCGGCCTCTGCTCTGGCGGCGAGTTCATCGAGAGTGTCGGTGGCGAATCCGCTGGCGATCAGCTGGTCGTAGAGCCGTGTGTAGGCGCTCTCGTACATTGCGTGGAACTCGTCGCTGTCGAGGAACCGTTCCTTGAGGATGCTGCTGTCACTCCCACCGCCAGGTACGGCGTCCTCCCCGTCACCGCGTTCCGGCATCTGGGGCATCTCGGGCGACCGGGGTATTCCGTCGCCGGTGCCCTCCGTCGTATCGCCGCCCGTTTCCCCCATCCGGCCCATCATTCCGGACAACGCCATGTTCAGGTCCCACGACAGGACCGTGAACCTGTCCTCGGTGGTGTCGTACCAGAGGTAGTAGTTGTTGCCGGGCCCGTCCATCGCATCGTTGTTCGCCAGTATCTCCTGCATGGCCAGGTACTCCGCGAAAGACTCCGTGTCGATGTAGTCGTCCAGACCTTCAGTGAACTCCTCGTCACTGGACTGGTTGAGGAACTTCGTCAGATTCATCACCGGCTGCAGGTCATAGGCACCCTCACTGTTTACCTGGTTGAAGGAATCCTCGTACTCGGTCGGGTCGTCTCCGATGTAGTCGAGGGAGCCGCCGGCCCGAGCCTTGTACAGCACACCGTCACCGAGTCCGTCGGCCCATGATGGGTCGGGTGTGTCGACGACCAGGCGCGAGGTCGACTCCTCACCGTTCACGGATACCGAGGAGAAACTGTAGTGCTGAGTGGTCTGTCCGCTCTCCGCCGTCATCTCCAGCGCAAGAGCCTCGTTGAGGGCGACGTCCGAACCACTGGCGGCGGGACGGAGAGCGATCTCGGTCCTGCCCTGGTAGGCACGGCCTTCCGAGTATTCGTCGAAGCTGATCAGCCAGGGAAGATCCTCGGGCTCATCCACGGAGAGCTGGGTCATCATGCCACCCATGCCACCCATGCCACCCATGCCACCCATGCCGCCCGGACCGTCCGGCAACTCCATACCCTCAGGCGCCTCCGGCATGTCGGGCATGTCTCCGTCCGCTCCGCCGCCGGGACCTGCGCCAGTCCTGTCGCCGCTCAGCGACGACAGCGTGGAATTTCCCTTGAGGCGAAGTCCGACGTCCTCGATCAGGGTGCCGTCGATGGTGATGTCGGCACTGATGAAGTCCTTCTCGCCCTCCTTCTGGAAGGTCGAGATCATGTCGTCGTACTCGGCCCGGTTGAAGGTGATCTCGATGGTGTGGTCACCGTCGTCGAAGAGGTCGGCCCCGCCCTCGATGTTGTCGGTGATCACTGTTTCCGAGACGAGGGCGGAGGTGATGTAGGGGCGCACCATGCTGGTACCGAAGACCAGGGCGATGACCAGGCACACCGCCACGGCGGCTGCGAGTAGTTTCCAGTGGTGCCGCAGCCGCACTGGCAGACGGTGGCGCAGCGGTCTGCGTCGTGGGTTCGTGGGTTCGGTCATGTCACATGTCCGTCTGGTCGTATCCGGTCAGTACAGTGGCTTTCTGGCCGGCGTTGATGACCCGTAGCTCGTTGATGAGGTCGGACGCCTTGACGTCCTTCTTCAGCCTCGCGGTGTAGCTGTACTCCACCAGTGATCCGCCCCGCACACTCTCGGTGCTGATCAGTTCGTACTCCGTGGTGTTACGGATCAGGATGTCGTCGATCGTCGGGGCGTAGTCCTCACCGTCGGCGGGGACCTGCAGCTTGATGACCTGGCGCTGGACGTCCAGGGCGAACCAGTTGAACCGGTGCATGACGAGGATGACCGCGCAGATGACGATGGTGGCCAACACCGCCAGCGAGTAGAACCGGGTGCCGCACGCCATACCGATGCCCATCACGAGGAAGATGAACCCCACGTCGCGGGTCTCCTTGATCGCGTTACGGAATCGGACCACAGACAATGCACCGACCAAGGCGAAGGCGCGTGCCACGTTCGAACCGACCACCAGCATGATCAGGGAGATCAGCATCCCCAGGATGATCAGGGTCTGCACGTAGCCCTGGCTGTAGCTGATGTTCTTGTGGGTGTTCCGGTAGACCCACGCCACGACCAGGCTGCAGACGAAGGCGAGGGAGAGGGAGAGTAGCACGTCAGCGACGCTGAAGGTGCCGGAAAGGTCGGTGAGACCGACATCGAGATCCATGGAAGTGTTCTCCTGGGGGGGAAGGGGTTTGTTCGACAGGGGGTCAGTTGCTGTTGGCGTGCTCGGAACCGTGCCAGGCTCCCTGCGGGGAGGCTGGTTCGACATGCCCCTCCTCTGGAGCATGGAAGAGAGACCGCGGTGCGAGACCGTGGGCCTCGACACTCTGGCAGTACTTCGAGATCCGCTGGACCTGCATGTCATGCCGTGCAGCCATGTCGGTTACCCAGTACGGTGCGCGTTCATTGACCTTGACCTCCATGACGGCGAGGTCGGGGCGGATGATGTACCGGTTCTCCGATTCCGAGCGCAGGTCAAAGTCGCGGTCTCGCCCGCGGACCCGGTGGTCGAGGGTGACCCGCAGGCCGAGATCCGCGTCTGAACCGACATACGGTTCACGCCGGTATCCGGTCACGGCTGTCGCACGGAGGTCGAGACGGACCACGAGGTCCAGGACCTCGTCGACGAAACTCTGGTCCGCGCCGGGGTACTCGACCCGGCGGCGACGGTCGCAGAGGTCCAAGGCCAGGTGATAGGGCAGCATGACGCGCCGCTTCTGCGTCACGCGGTTGACTCGCTGCTTGATCTCCACCGAGACCATCGAGTTCTCGCTGATCGGCTCATCCGCCCCGCCGGTCTCGCCGTAGCGCCGAATCCGGAGTTTCCGGCGGAATTTCAGACCTTCGATCTTCTCGTAGTAGAAGCGCAGTTTGTCGGTGTCGTAGTAGACACTCCACACCCCGTACCCGCGTGGCCCGGAATGCGGGTCCGGGGTCATGCGGTGGGTGAGTTCTTCACGGATCGCGGGAACCCTGTCCTCCGGAACGAGGTACTTCAGTTCGTAGCGGTTAAACGCGTGGAGCTTGCTGGGGGCACGCAGCTGGTGGCTGACGTTGTTCGGTCGATTGGGCATGCGACCATTGTTTCGGGCCCGCCCCCGTGGCGAATCCCGCAGACATGGTATTCCGACGTACTGCAGTTGCAGTACGCGTTCGAGAGACCGATTTCCGGGGATGTTCCGGGGCTGTGTGGAGCAGGCCCCGCCCCCTCGTGCTCGTGTCCTAGACCAGCACGGCGATGGTCGCGTTGACCAGGGTCAGCAGGCCGGCCGTCCAGAACAGTGCGGCGGGGACGGTGCCCTCGCGCTTCTGCTTCGCGGCACCGATGCCGAGTACGGCGCCGATGGCGATGAGGACGACGAGCTTGACGCCGATCTTCATGTAGTTCAGGTCGCCGTCTAGGCCCCACGGTGCGGCGAGCGCCAGACCGGAGACGAGTGCGACGGTGAGGCCGAGGTGCATGGTGGAGGTGATGCGGATTCGCCGTGCCAGGGCTTCGACGGCCCAGGAGCCGAAGAGGAGGGCGAAGCCGGTGAGGTGGAGCACGATGACGATGTCGCGCAGGAGTTCCATGGGGTAGTCAGTCCTGTCAGTCGGTCGATGTGGATCGGTCGCCGACGGAACAGTGCATGTCAGCACGGTGAATCAGCCTGCCCGCCGGGCATGTTCAGGCTAACAGGGCGTCCGGAATGAACGTAATTCACTCTCGGTGAGAACGATCGGTGGCAGCGAAACGTCTGCCGTTTCCCTTCTGAAACTGTAATACTGGGAACCGTCGTACGAGCAACGGTCAGGAGTAGGGCAATGGGAAGCAGTGGACACCACGGGAGCGCACGCGAGCTGCGCGCGTCTGTCACCGTCGATGCGCCGGCGCAGGACGTCTGGTCGGTGATCTCTGACGTGCGCAACATCGCGGCGGCCAGTCCCGAACTCGTCGCCATGGTGCCTGTCCTCCGGGGCGGGCTGCGGGTGGGGCAGAACTACATCGGAATCAACCGGCGAAAGCTGGTGGTGTGGCCGACACGGAGTCGGATCCGCACGGTAGTCCCCGGCCGGGAACTGTCGTGGGACACGCTGACCAGTGGTGCGCGGTGGGTCTACGAGCTGTCGGACAGTGACGGCGGGACCGGGCTCACTCTCCGCAGGCCTGTGCCGGGCCGGCTGACAGGGCTCAGTGACATCTTCGCCCGGTTCCTGCTCGGCGGGGCGGAAGGGCACGCCGATGAACTCGAACAGGGGATGCTCCGGACCCTGGAGGTGCTCAGGCAGAAGGTGGAGGGGCGGTCCCGTTAGTCGCCGTGTGACCGTAGACTCGGGGCCCGACCGTTTTCGTGAGGAGCTTTGATGGGTACCGACAACCGATTCACCGTGGCCGCTATCCTCTTCGACATCGACGGCACCCTGGTGGACTCCACCCCCGCCGTCAACCGGGCGTGGAGGGCCTGGGCCGCCGACCACGGCATCGACGCCGACGAGGTCCTCGCGGTGTGCCACGGGCGCCGTTCCGCCGACACGATCGCGGACTTCCTCCCGGCGGACAGAGTGGCCGCTGAAGCGGCGGCGTTGGAGGAGATGGAGGCAGGCGACGTCGACGGTGTCGTCGCACTTCCCGGTGCCGCAGAGCTTCTCGACTCCCTGCCTGCGTCGTCCTGGGCTGCGGTGACCTCCGGCTCCCGGGCGCTCATGCGGGCACGCCTGGCCGCCGCGGGACTGCCGGTACCGGAGATCCTCGTCGCCGCCGAGGACGTCGCCGAGGGCAAACCGGACCCGCAGGGGTACCGGAAGGCCGCCGCACAGTTGGGTGCGGACCCGGCGGACTGCCTCGTCGTCGAGGACGCGCCGGCCGGGCTCGGTGCGGGCCGCGCCGCGGGGGGACGGGTCCTGGCCGTCGCGACGTCCCATCCGCGAGAGGACCTGGAGGCACTGGAGCCCGCCCGGGCGGCTGACGTCGTCGTCGACGGTCTCACCGACCTCACCGTAGAGGTGCAGGGTGACCGGCTGGCCGTCACCGTCGTGCCGACGGTGTCGTAGCGGCGGAGACCGGCGGGAGTGTTCCACTAGAGTCGTGATATGGACCACAGAAGCAACACAGACAGCACTGACAGCACAGAGAACACCGTGGACGTCAAGCCTCGTTCCCGGGACGTCACCGACGGACTGGAGAAGACCGCCGCCCGCGGCATGCTCCGGGCGGTGGGCATGGGCGACGACGACTGGGACAAACCACAGATCGGCGTAGCCAGTTCGTGGAACGAGATCACCCCCTGCAACCTGACCCTGAAGAAGCTCGCCGGCTTCGCCAAGGAGGGGGTGCACGCCGCCGGCGGCTACCCGCTGGAGTTCGGGACGATCTCCGTCTCCGACGGCATCTCCATGGGGCACGAGGGGATGCACTACTCCCTGGTGTCGCGCGAGGTGATCACGGACTCGGTGGAGACGGTGATGTCCGCAGAGCGGCTGGACGGGTCGATCGTGATGGCCGGCTGCGACAAGTCCATCCCGGGCATGCTCATGGCCGCCGCCCGGCTGGACCTGGCCTCGGTCTTCCTCTACAACGGGTCGACGATGCCGGGCGAGGCGCGGCTCTCCGACGGCACGGAGAAGGAGGTCACGCTCATCGACGCCTTCGAGGCGGTGGGGGCGTGCCGCGCCGGCACCATGTCCGAGGAGGACGTGGGGATCATCGAACGGGCAGTCTGCCCCGGTGAGGGGGCGTGCGGGGGGATGTACACCGCCAACACCATGGCTTCGGCGGCGGAGGCCATGGGGATGAGCCTGCCGGGGTCCGCCGCCCCGCCGGCGATCCACCGCAACCGTACCGAGTACGCCAGGCGGTCGGGCGAGGCCGTGGTCGAACTGCTGCGGAAGGGGATCACCACCCGCGACATCATCACCCGCCCCTCCCTGCTCAACGCCGTCGCCGTGGTCATGGCGCTGGGTGGGTCGACCAATGCGGTGCTGCACCTGCTGGCCATCGCCCACGAGGCCGGGGTGGACCTCACACTGGAGGACTTCAACGAGGTCGGCGACCGCGTCCCGCACTTCGGTGACCTCAAGCCGTTCGGGCGGTACGTCATGAACGACGTCTTCAAGGTCGGCGGCATCCCCGTGGTCATGCGGGCCCTGCTGGACGCCGGCCTCATCGACGGCAGCTGCCTGACGGTGACCGGCCGGACTGTCGCGGAGAACCTCGCCGAGATCAACCCGCCGGACCCGGACGGAAAGATCCTGCGCAGGATGGACGAACCCCTGCACGCCACCGGCGGGCTGAGCATCCTCACCGGGTCGCTGGCGCCGGAGGGGGCGGTGGTGAAGACCGCCGGTTTCGACGCCGAGGTGTTCGAGGGCACGGCGCGGGTGTTCAACCAGGAGAAGCCGGCGATGGACGCCGTGCTCAACGGTGAGCTGAAGAAGGGCGACGTGGTCGTGATCCGCTACGAGGGCCCCAAGGGCGGCCCCGGGATGCGGGAGATGCTGGCGATCACCGGCGCCATCAAGGGCGCCGGCATCGGCAAGGACGTCCTGCTGATCACCGACGGCCGGTTCTCCGGAGGGTCGACGGGTCTGGTCATCGGCCACGTCGCCCCCGAGGCGGTGGACGGCGGTCCGATCGCCTTCGTGGAGGACGGGGACCCCGTCCGGGTGGACATCCCTGCCCGCACCATCGACCTTCTGGTGGACGGCGAGACGCTGGCGCAGCGGGCACAGGGGTGGACACCGCCGCCGAACCCGCGGTTGCACGGGGTGCTCGGCAAGTACGCCAGGCTGGTGCAGTCGGCGTCGGTGGGCGCGGTGACGAACATCTGAGGAGCTGCGGCGGAAACCGGGGACCGCGACGGCGATGACAGCTAAGGTACTTCACATGCCTAACGACATGTCCCGGGCGGCACGCTCCGTCATCACCGCACAGGACGGGGAACCACCCGCCCCGAGGCAACGCCCCCGGTCGCCCTACGACCGGGTGAAGAACCTGGTCCTCCGGATCTTCCACCTGCAGAACATCCGGGTCGAGATCACCGGTGCGGGGAACATCCCGCTCAGCGGAGGGGTGATCCTCGCACCGAACCACCGCGCCTACTACGACATGATCCCCGTCAGCGCGCCGTTGCAGCTGCGCGGCGACCGCAAGCCCCGCTACCTGCTGAAGAAGGAGGCGTTCGCCACCAGCTGGGTCAGCCGGCTTTTCGTGGAGTTGGGAGGCATCCCGGTGGACCGCAGCCCCGGCAAGGGCGGCGAGTCCCTGGCCGTGGCGGTGCAGGCACTGAAGGACGGGGAGGTCGTCGCCGTCTTCCCCCAGGGCACCATCCGGCACGACCGGGACGTCGGTGAGCTGAAGACCGGTGCGGTGCGCATGGCCGCGGACTCCGGTGCGGCGATCGTGCCGGTCGGGTGCTCGGGCACGCAGAAACTCTGGACACGGGGGAAACGCCCACGGCTCGCAGGACGTCGGGTCATCGTGCACGTCGTCGTGGGTGAGCCCTTCAGGGTGGACTCCGGGGCGGACGTGGCCACGGCCAACGCCGAGCTGCGGTCCCGGCTGCAGGAGGTCAAGGACAGGGCGGACGAGGCGGCGGGGGACTACTCCGGAAGGTAGTCGTTGGTGGTGACGTCCGCGCCGTCGACCAGGGCGTCGGCACCGGTCGCGGCGTCCAGCAGTCCGTTGTCGCGCATCCAGTCGGCGTAGTCCGACCAGGCCTGCGGGTCCTGTACACCGAAGGTGGTGTCGCCGTCGCTGTTGCCCTTCCTGAGTGTGCCGACGGTGGCGTCCACCATTTTCGCGAGCAGGTCCGGGTCATAGGAGCCCGAGGTCACCGGGGCGAGCGCGTCGACGGCGAGGCCGGCGTCCCGCAGTGCGGCGTCGTGTCCCTCTGCGGTGGCGGCGAGGAAGTCGCGGACTCTCCCGGCGTAGGCCTCGTCCTCGGCGAGCCGCGTCGGGTTGGCGATGATCACCAGCTCAGCGGAGGACGGCACGCCCATCTCCGCGGCGGTGAGGGTGGTGATGTCGGTGCGCTCGGCCAGTTCCACGCCCTCGATGTTGGGGTAGGCGCCGAAGATGGCGTCCACCCTGTCACTGAGCAGCGCCTGGTTCAGGTTCTGCTGGACGTTGGGCATGGTGATCGACTCCGGGTCCACCCCGGCCTGCTCCGCGATGTAGTGCAGGGTGACCTGCTGCGAGGGCAGCCCGGACACCGCCACCGAGGCGCCTCCGAGGTCCCCGGGCCCGGTGATCCCGGAGTCGGCCTTGGTGATCAGCGAGTTCAAGGGTGTGGGGACCAGGGCGCCGACGTTGACCACGTCCAGCCCCTCGGCACGGGCCAGGATGGTGTCGGTCTCGTAGCTGACCGCCAGGTCCGAGCGTCCCAGCGAGACGTCCTTGGCGGCGTCGGCGGTGTTGCCGGGCAGCAGGATCTCCACGTCCTGCCCCCGGTCGGTGGAGGCGCCGGTGTGTTCTGCGGGGTAGAGCGC
>NZ_JALAGY010000032.1 GCF_022712195.1 Corynebacterium sp.
CGCCCCCGCACCGCAACCTGCCGAAGACCTTCCACGGTGCGTTGCCGGGACCGGAGGAGGCCCCGTTCGTGGAGATCACGGTGGCGACGTCGGGCATCCACCCCAGCACCTCACGGCTCGTCGCCTTCTCCGCGACGCTGCACACCGCCGACGGCGAGCGCGCCGTGATCGCGGGGAACCGTCCTGCGTCCGCGCAGGCCGGCTCCGCCACGGTGGACCCGGCGGCACCGGTTCCCGAGGACGGGACCGTCCCGGTCACCGGCCTCGTGCAGCAGATCAACCCCGGGGAGGACCCGGGTCCGTGGCACCTGCACGGCTACACCGAGGCTGACCTGGGCCAGGCCCCGGGCTTCGCCACGGTGGCGCCGTTGTTGTTCGAGCTGATCGACGGACGCACGCTGATCTGCCACAACACCACCTTGACCTGGGGTTTCATCCAGTTCGAGTACCGGCGGGCGCAGCGCGCCGCCAACCGGGGCACCCAGCGCAGCAACCCGCGCGGACGGCGGCGGAACCAGCGCCGTCCCAAGAAGATCGCGGTACCGTCCCCTGCCCGCATCGTCGACACCCTGGCCTCCGCCCGACGGGCCGGCGTGCCGGTCGAGGACCCCCGGCTGCGCAGTATCGCCGCGCACTACGCCGACGCCCACGGCCTCGTCCTGCCTGACGACGCCCTGGCTCACCTGGGGCCGGTCGCGAGCACGGAACGGGCGGACACCGTCGCCGACGACCTGCTGCTCGCCGACAACCGCATCCTCTTCCCCCTCTTCAGCGCGCAGCGGGACCTCGCGGCGGACACCCCGGACAACTCCCCCGGTGGCCTGTCGGTCGCCGACCCGTCCGACCTCACCGCCGACCGGTTCGGCCTGCAGCGCAGTGCCGTGCGGGTGGACGCGACGACCTCGCCCCGCCCGTTCGGCAACCCCGGCACGCCCGACGGCTCCCGTCTGGCGCAGGGCATGGAGTTCGTCATCAGCCCGGACGTGGGCGTCGACCCGGACGTGCTCATCAGTGCAGCGACCCGCGCGGGGCTGGTCTACAGCGAGAAGCTGAACCGCACCTCCAGCCTGGTGGTGTGCAACCGCAACCACGAGCTTCGCGGCAAGGCGATGCACGGCGAGCGCAAGAACATCCCGCTGTTCACCGACGAGGAGTTCCTGGCCGCCCTGGAGGACGTCGCCGAGGGGTCCACGGAGATCACCGCGCCGGACGCCCGGCCGGCGACCCCTCGCATCCCCGCCCCGCAACGCGGCAAGAGCCGTGGCCAGGGGCGCAACCAGGGCCGCAACCAGAACCGCGGACGCAACCGCAACCAGTCGCGTGGCGGACGTGGCCGCGGCGACCAGGGCAGCCAAGGTAACCAAGGCGGCCAGGGCAACCCAGGCAACCAGGGGTCCCAGGGGTCCCAGGGCAGCCAGAAACCCCGGGACGGCAGGGGCGAGGCCCCCACGGAAACCCCGCCCGCCGGCTCCGGGGCCGGCAAGTCGTCGTCCAACCGGCGACGGCGACGCCGGGGGTCGGGACGCTCCGGCGGCGGCAACCAGAACCGCACCAGACAGAACACCAGCCAGAACCAGAACCAGAAACAAGGGTGATCGAAGCAATGGGTGTGTTGACCTCACTTGCTGTCCGCGCCGCGGACCTCGCGACCTGGGCCTCGAAGAAGACCGGCCGCGGTTCCGGAGGAATGATCGGCGGGCTCATCGCCAACGCGATCGACCCGAAGCTCATGGAGCAGCTCGGCGACGGCCGACCGTGCACCATCGTCACCGGGACCAACGGCAAGTCCACCACCACCCGGATGCTCGCGGAGGCGGTGCGCAGCCTGGGTACCGTCGCCACCAACGACGGCGGCGACAACATGGACGCCGGTGTCATCTCCGCGCTGCTGGCCGGCCGGGGCCGCGACCGTGTCGTCCTGGAGGTCGACGAGCTCCACGTCCCCGCCATCGCGGAGAAGCTCGACTGCGACGTCCTGGTGCTGCTGAACCTGTCCCGCGACCAGCTCGACCGTGTCGGGGAAATCAACAAGATCGAACGCGTCCTGCGCGAGTGCGTGGAGAGCCGCCCGGAGATGACGGTCATCGCCAACTGTGACGACGTACAGGTCACCTCGGTGGCCTGGGACTGTCCGAAGGTGGTGTGGGTGTCGGCGGGTGCCGGCTTCACCGGGGACTCCACGTCCTGCCCCCGCACCGGCGGTGCGGTGGTGCACACCGTGAAGGAGGACGGCTCCCCCGACTGGTACGCCGCGAAGCCGCTGTCGGACGGCCGTGAGTTCCGCCGCCCGACGCCCGCCTGGTCCGTCACCGAGGACGGCCTGACCACGCCGGACGGCGACCTGGTCCCGATGTCGCTGAAACTGCCGGGCAACGCCAACCGGGGCAACGCCGCCCAGGCCATCGCCGCCGCTGTCGCCATGGGCGTGGACACGACCACCGCCCTGGCCGCGACGGAGCGGGTCGACGACGTCGCTGGACGCTACTCCACGGTCAACCTGGAGGGCAGGGAGATCCATCTGCTGCTCGCCAAGAACCCGGCGGGATGGCAGGAGGCGTTGTCGATGGTCGACCGTTCGGCGGACAGCCTGGTCATCGCCGTCAACGGCCAGGTCGCCGACGGCCAGGACCTGTCCTGGCTGTGGGACGTGAAGTTCGAGAACTTCGAGGACCTCAAGGTCGTCGCCGCCGGCGAGCGTTCCGCCGACCTCGCCGTGCGCCTGGGGTACGCCGGTGTCGAGCACCAGACCGTCGCCGACACCGTCGCCGCAGTACGTGCCTGCCCGCCCGGACGCGTGGAGGTGCTGGCGAACTACACCGCCTTCCGTGACCTCCGCAAGGACCTGCAGAAGGAGATCTCCCAGTGAACGCAGCCCGTGAAGCGACCCTGAACATCGGCCTCGTCCTGCCCGACGTCCTCGGCACCTACGGTGACGACGGCAATGCACTGGTGCTGCGCCAGCGTGCGCGGATGCGAGGCATCTCCGCGGAGATCCACCCGATCACCCTCGGGGACAGTGTCCCGGAGACCATGGACGTCTACACCGTCGGCGGGGGCGAGGACGTGGCCCAGATCCTCGCCGCCGACCACCTGATCGCCGACGGGGCGATGGCCCGCGCCGTGCAGGCCGGCCGTCCCGTCCTCGCCATCTGCGCCGGCCTGCAGGTCTTCGGCACGTCCTTCCGTGCCTCCGGCCGGATGGTGGACGGGCTGGGGCTCCTCGACGCCACCACGTCCTCCCTGCAGAACCGCATGATCGGTGAACTCCGGTCGAACCCGGACCTGAAGGGTTTCGGCCTGACGGCCGGATCGCTGGGCACCGCAGGTGTGCTGACCGAACCGCTGACCGGCTTCGCCAACCACCAGGGTGCGACGCTGCTGGGCCCCGACGCCTCCCCGCTGGGCTACGTCACCGAGGGCGTGGGCAACACCGACGCCCACGGTGCCCTGTCCGCCGGCCTGGGCCAGGAACGGGCCTCCAGGGAGGTCTACTTCGAGGGCGCGGTGCAGGGGTCCGTCGTGGCGACGTACATGCACGGCCCGGTGCTCGCCCGGAACCCGCAGCTGGCCGACCTGCTGCTCGCCGCCGCCATGGACACCACCCTGTCCGACCTTCCGCCGCTGACGGGCGCCTTCGCCACCCAGCTCGACGAGGAGGTCGCCCGGCTGCGCTCGGAGCGGCTCAAGGCCTGAGCGCCCCGGTCATTCCCGGGTCACACCCCGGGTGACCCATGTCGGCAACTGTGACCTGAGGTTCTCCAGCGTCGCCTGCGTGTCGACCACACCGTCCGCGTCCGTCCGGGTCGGGTCGAAGAGCGGCACGTCGTGGACGCCCTCGACCCGGTCGAAGGGGTCCTCCCCCTCTTCGTCGGCCCCTCCGGTGGACGAGGCGAGCCCGTGGATCCGCACCCCGAGCAACGGTCTGCCGTCCTCCCACGCCTTCCGGATCTCGTAGCGGACCCAGTGCCGGACGGCGGTGTCGGCGCCGACGAGGACGACGACGGCCTCCGCCGCCGCCATCTTCTCGTCGATCCACTCCTTCACCGCGCGGTTTCCTCCCGCCTTGACCTCGTCCCATTCCCGGCGGTCCAGCAGCGGCTGGCCCCGGACACCGTCGGTCTCGCTGACCGACCGGACCCTGTCCGCGTCCTTCCTGTGGTGGAACGAGTAGTACACTGCCGTGGTCAACGCCGACCTCCTGCTTTCGTCAGGGAACCTGTTTCCTTGAACGTAGCAGAGGTGGCCGGTGCGCGGTACGGTTTTCGCGGCCGTCGACCGCCACGGTCAGGGGCGTCAGGGGCCGTCAGGGCCGTCCAGGAGGTGTCAGGGCCGGGGGCGTGCCCTGACCTGCCGGAACCGGCCCGTCGCGTCGCCGAGGTGGTTTTTCACCGACCACCTGACGGTGGGCGTGTCCGGGGTGTTCCGTTTCCAGGGCTCTTTCCCGCGGCGGAACCGGTGCCTTATTCCTCGTCTGTCATTCGTTGCCATCGTCCTGAGTCTGCCCACGGTTCTTCACCGGGACGTCCGGTCCCCGTGGGAGGACGGTGGGAGTGCCCTGCCATCCGTCCCGCCCCGGCACACAGCAACCCCGCAGGTCGGTCACACCGACCTGCGGGGTTGCTCGCCCCCGGCCCTGCCCCGGGGGACAGAGCGGTTACATCCGCCGCCACTCCCCCACCACGAAGGCCTGGGCCACCGGCCCGTCATGCGACAGGCTCAGGTGCCAGACAGCGTGACCGGAATCCGTGGCACCACCACCGAAGTGGCGGGCCAACGCCCCGGTGACCACGGAGGCCAGGGGCTCATGCAACCGCAGGAACGGGCGACCCCAGCGGTCCTTGACCACCTCGATCAACGACCAGTCCATCTCGGCACCGGGGATCTCGTCACCGGCCTCGGCGGCGGTCCAGGCCTTGTAGAACGCCTCCTTCGCCGCCCAGCGTGCCGCGAGGTGCTGCGCCTCGTTGCCACTGGTCCGCGCCTGCTTCGCGCAGGTGCGCCGCTCGGCACCGGTGAAGGACGCGGCGAACCGCGACCCCGGCATGCCGAGCTGTTCGGCGAACGACGGGATGTCGACGACGTCGACGCCGACACCGATCACGAAGCAGGAACCGGTCACCGCAGCAGACCGTCCTCACCGGCACGCGCCTCCGGGTCGAGCAGCATGGCGGGCTCCGCCTCGTCGATCGAGACGTCGTCGGCGAAGCGACGGTGCCCGATCTCCTCGAACAGTGCCCGGTGACCCAGCATGCCGGCCTCGCGGCGCCGCACGCCGGCACGCAGGCGGGCAGACGCGGTGTCGACCCACTGCCGTGCGGCCTCCTCGCCGAGCTGGTTCGCCACCGCCACCCGGAAGGCCTCCGGGTGGACGAGCGCCATCAGGGCGGAGACGTGGCCGAAGCCCAGCGAGGTCAGCAGACCCGCCTTGATCGTGCGGTTGAGCTGCAGCGGCTCGCGCAGCCACACCAGGTTCGGGGCGGAGGCCATCTCCGGGTCCACGCAGTCCAGCGAACGGTTCGCCGGGATGCGGGAGGTCCGGAACATGTCGCCCAGTCCGGCGGTCTGGAAGACCGCGGCACCGCCCTTGGCGTGACCGGTGAGCGTCTTCTGGGAGACGACGTACATCGGGTTGCCCTCGGTTCGGCCCATGGCCTTCGCCAGGCGGGTGTGCAGGCGGGACTCGTTCGGGTCGTTGGCGTTGGTCGAGGTGTCGTGCTTGGACACCACGGCGATGTCGTCGGCGCTGACGCCGAGCTTGGCGAGCTCCTTCGACAGCTTCGACCCCTGGCCGCCACGTCCGGCTGCCAGTGCACCCATGCCCGGCGCGGGGATGGAGGTGTGCGCGCCGTCGGCGAAGGACGCCGCGTAGCCGACCACGGACTGGACGGGCAGGCCCAGCTTCGCCGCGACGGAGCCACGGGTCAGCAGGATGGTGCCGCCGCCCTGTGCCTCGACGAATCCACCGCGACGGCGGTCGTTGGCACGGGAGTAGAAGCGCTCGTTGAGTCCCTTGGCGGCCATGGCGTCCGAGTTGGCCGTGGCGTTCATCGAGGCGAAACCGCTGATGGACTCCACGGACATGTCGTCGGTGGCACCGGCGACCACGAAGTCGGCCTTGCCGAGCTTGATCTTGTCCACGCCCTCCTCGACGGAGACCGCCGCGGTGGCGCAGGCGCCGACCGGGTGGATCATCGCACCGTAGCCGCCGACGTACGCCTGCATGGTGTGCGCGGCGACGACGTTGGGCAGGGTCTCCTGCAGGATGTCGGACGGGATGTCCTCCTCCAGGAAGCGGTCGACGAACAGCTTGCGCATGGACGTCATGCCGCCGAATCCGGTGCCCTGGGTCATCGCCACGTCGGACGGGTGGACGGCCTGCAGGATCTCGGACGGGGTGAATCCGGCGGAGAGGTAGGCGTCGACGGTGGCCACGAGGTTCCACACGGCGATCCGGTCGATGGCCTCGACCATGGACGCCGGGACTCCCCAGCGGGTGGGGTCGAAGTCCGTCGGGAACTGGCCGCCGACCTTCCGTGCCAGGGTGGCACGGCGCGGGACGCGGGCCCGGGCACCCGGCAGGCGGGTGACGGACCATTCCCCGGTCTCCTCGTCGACGGTGGCCCGGGTGAAGTCCGGGTCGGCCTCGACGAAGGACCGTGCGTCCTCGGCGGAGTCGACGGCGAAGGTCACCTCGCGGTCGAGGAAGATCTCCGCGGCCTGCGGGGTGTGCACGTCCTCCAGTGCGACGTCGTCGACGAAGGTGCGCACACCGGCGCGGGCGGCGACCTCGTCGCGGTACCGGGTGAAGATCTCCTCCTCGGGCACGATCTCGCCCTTGGCGTCGTACCATCCGGCGACCGGGGTGTCCTTCCAGGTCAGCAGGCCGGTCATCCAGGCGAGTTCCAGCACACCGGCGGCGGTGAGGTCCACCGAGCCGTCGGCCTGGACACCGTACTCCGCCTCGAAGCGGGTGCGTCCGGAGCCCCAGGCGCTGACCTCACCGAGTCCGACGACGACGACCATGTCCTCGAGGTCCGCGGTGACCTCGCCCCAGGAGCCGTCCTGGGCGACCGGCTGCCAGGCCCGTACCGGCGACGGCAGGGCGTCGACGGTGGCCGGGGCCTCGGCGGCGTCGCCTGCGGAGGTGTCTGCGACGGCGTCGAAGGCACCGTCGGCCAGGGCCTTGTCGCGCAGTTCGGTGAGGTTGATCTTGTCCAGCCCACCGGTCAGGTCGGCGTCGACCGGTCCGATGGACGCGGCGGCGCGGATCTCGGCGGAGCACAGGCGGACCAGTTCACCGGCGATGTCGGACGGGGTCCACACCCTCACCCCGGCCTCGACGGCGGCGTCGACCAGTGGGTCGTTGCCGCCCATCAGTCCGGTGCCGGCGACCCAGCCGATGCGCGGGTGCGCGATGGTGACCCGCTGGCCCCAGGGCTCGTTGGACCACTTGTTGCAGATGGCGTCGAAGGCCGCCTTGGTCTCGCCGTAGGCGCCGTCGCCGCCGAAGGTGCCGCGGTTCGGGGACCCGGGCAGCACCACGTGCAGCCGGTGGGCCAGGTTGGCCTCGTGGCCGATGCGCGACAGGGCGGTGAAGGATCGTTCCACGCTCCACAGCAGCAGGCGGGCCTGTGTCTCGGCGTTGCCGCCGGCGTCCTCGACGGTGCCGGAGACCGTCGGGGCGGCGAAGGGCAGGAAGAGGTCGGGGACGAGGGCGGGCTTGACCAGCTTCTTCTCGGATCCCACGGTCTCGGTCTGTTCGGAGCCGATCCAGTCGACCAGGGCGTCGATGTCGCGGTAGCTCGACAGGTTCGCCGGCACCAGCCAGATCCTCGCCTCGGCGGAGGCGTGCTCGCGGTAGAGCTTCTTGACGAACTCCAGTCGGGCGGAGCTGATGCGGGAGGCGGTGATCACCACGGTGGCGCCTTCGGCCAGCAGGTCGCCGACCACGCCTCCGGCGATGGAGGCGGGGGTGACGCCGGTGACGACGGCGACCTGTCCGGAGAAGTCACCGGTGGTCGTCACGTCGCGGGCCTCTGCGGCGATACCGGCGAACCTGGTCGCCAGTCCGGCGTCGGTGGTGTGCGCGGCCCACCAGTCGGCGTGCTTGGCCACGGTCTCACCGGTGCCGCGGAAGGTCGCGGTGTCCGCGATCTCCCCGCCGGCGGCGAGGCGGGCGATGTCCTCACGTGCGGTGGCCCACCGGTCGTCGATGAGGATGGCGCGCCGGTCGTCGAAGACCGGGGCGACCTGCCTGGGCCAGGTGGCGCCGAGCTCCTCGCTGACGGCCTGCAGCACTGCGGCGTTCTCGTCGGCCTCTGGGTCGTCGAAGGACGAGGGCTCCGGGACGTCGAGGTTCAGGTCGTGCAGGATGTGGCGTGCGAGGCTGGCCAGCACACCGTCGTCACCGGTGACCTCGTCGGCGAAGGCGTCGAGGGCCGCGGAGTCGACGGTGCCGCCGCCGGAACCGCCGGTGCTGGGCTTCGCCACGGGGATGCCGTGGGCGGCACCGACCTGGGTGACTGCCTCGTCGATGATGGCGTTGACGTCGTTCATCGAGGTGGCGGACGTCGGCAGGGTCGACAGGTCGCCGCCGCGGGCGGAGACACCGTCACGCGAGCCGAGCAGGATCTGCGCGGTGGCGTGGTCGACCCAGCCGGGGCCGAGTTCCCAGGTGCCGGTGACGCGGTCGGCGATGGCCGTGGCCTTCGCTCCGGCGGACCCGAAGAGCTTGCGCAGGCGGTCCTTCACCGCTTCGCTGAGCACGGGTCCGAAGGCGGAGTAGTTGTGCGCGGCGGCGTCCACGGTGGCGGAGAGGGTGGTGACGTCGGCTTCGGCGGCGCCTTCGACACTGGACAGGCCCAGCTCGGCGGAGATGTCCATGAGCAGCTGGTTGAGCCGCGAGGACACGCCGTTGGTCAGGGTGCCGGTGGTGTCGGCACCTCCGATCTGCTCCGGGCGCAGCTTGTTGGCGTAGGCCAGCAGGGTCTTGATCGCGTCGGAGGCCTTGTAGGGCAGGTCGGCGGGGCGCTCGACCGAACCGGCCGGTGCCGGGGGCTCCGGGGTGGCGTAACCTTCGTCCACCGCAGGTGAGGGTGCGGAGGCGTCGGGACGTGCCTCGGCGACGGGGTCCCCGGTGGGCACGCTCTCGTGTTCCACGGCGGGCTCGTCGACGGGGGCCTCGATCGTCTGGACGTCCTCGTGGTAGACGAGTTTCTCGTCGCGCTGGACGTTGCGCACGGCGACGTCGGCTCCGGTGAATCGGGGCAGCTTCAGGGTCTTGGTCGCCAGGTTCGCCAGGGTCGGTGCGGCTCCGAGGCCGATCTCGACCAGCTCGTCGATGTCCAGGCGGTCGCTGGCGAGCAGCAGGTCCTGGGTCTCGATCCACCGCACCGGGGAGGCGAACTGCCAGCAGAGCAGCTCGATGAACAGGGTGCGGGCGACGTCGGCGCGTCCCGCCTCGTCCTTGGTACGGGCGTCCCAGTCGTCCAGGATCTCCTGGGCCGGGCCGGCGGGCACGACGTCCAGGATGGACTGCACG
The DNA here is from genome assembly GCF_022712195.1 of Corynebacterium sp. Classification (GTDB taxonomy): domain Bacteria; phylum Actinomycetota; class Actinomycetes; order Mycobacteriales; family Mycobacteriaceae; genus Corynebacterium. The sequence goes on from NZ_JALAGY010000032.1 coordinate 9,542, forward strand.
AAGTCCCGGCTCAGCTCGAACGGGCGGGCGACGAGGTTCGGGATGTAGCGGCCCTCGAGGACCCCGTGGTCGATGGTCTCGGGCAGCAGGTCGTCGAGCTTCTCCCGGAAGTCCGGCACACCGGGGTGCAGGACCCGCGAGTGGAAGGGCACGTCGATGCCCGGGACCATCATGAACGACCCCTTGCCGCCGGCGGCGGCGGTGCGCTCCGCGGCGTCCTTCTCCAGGGCGGCGAGACCGGCGACGGTACCGGCGACGGAGTACTGCTCGCCGGCGAGGTTGAAGTTCACGATCTCGAGGAACTCCCCGGACTTCTCCGCCACGGAGTTGACGTAGTCGACGACGTGGTCGTCGTCGACACCGAACTGGTTGGGGCGCAGGGCACCCATCCGGTAGTTCGAGCGGCCGTTCTCGTCGCGCGGGATGAGGTGGTGCATCGTGGAGCCGCGGTGGAACACGACCTCCAGGACGGTCTCCAGTTCGATGGTCCCGGCGTAGGCCGAGAGCGCGGTGTACTCACCGAGCGAGTGGCCGGCGTAGTAGGCGTCGGCGACGAGCGCGTCGGCCTCCCGCAGGCGGGCGGTCTGCGCCAGGGCCAGGGTGGCCAGGGCGACCTGGGTGAACTGGGTGAGGTAGAGGACGCCGTCCGGGTGCTGGTAGGTCACGCCGTTGGCGGTCAGTGACGTGGGGTTGTCGCGCACCACGGTGAGGATCGAGAAGTCCAGTGCGGCACGGGTGTGGGCGTCTGCCCGCTCCCAGACGGCGGCGGTCGCCTTGGAGGCGGCGCGCTCGTCGAGGCCCATGCCCTTGGACTGGATCCCCTGGCCGGGGTAGACGTACGCGGTGGACGGTGCGGCGGTGACCGCGGTGCCCTGGGAGACGAGTTCGTCGTTGATCCGGCAGGTCACCTCGAGCAGGAGCCCGCCACCGGCCACGCGGCCGGTGCGTTCGACCTGGATGTCCACCGGGTCGTCCAGCTGCACCAGGCCGAACATGCGGTACGTCCAGCCGAGGATCCGGTGTCCGGAGCCCGCTGCGGAGGCGGCGTGCTGGGCGGTGGCGGACAGCCACATGCCGTGCACCAGCGGTGCCTGCAGTCCGGCCATGCGGGCTGCGACGTGGCTGGTGTGGATCGGGTTGAAGTCCCCGGAGACCCAGGCGAAGGGGGTCATCTCCGACGGTGCGTTCACCCGCGTGCGCAGCAGGGTGGAGCGCGGGGTGTCGGTGATCCCGCGGCCCTCGGCGGCGAGACCGCCGGCCAGGGCAGGGTCCGCCGGCGGGGTCGTGCCGAAGGCGCGGCCACGGATGGCGAAGCGTTCGGTCTGGCGCCCCAGGAGGGTTCCCTCGTCGTCGTGCATGTGGTGGTGCACGGTGACGACACGGCCGGAGGAGGACTCCTCGATCCCGGCGGCCCAGCTGGTCACGGTGATCCGGAAGGGTGCCCGCTCAGCGAGCTCGTCGGCGGGGACCTCGAGTGCCACGGAGTGGTCGAGGTGCACGGCGTTGAGCAGCCCCTCGATGACCGGGTAGTCGTTGACCATAGCGGAACCCAGGGCGGCGTAGATCGCCGGCCAGCAGGTGCCCAGCAGGGCGTCCGGGACGATGGAGGCGCGGGTGGCGCCGCCACCGACCTCGGAGAGGTCGCCCAGGCCGTCGCCGGTGACACCGGCGTGCTCGGAACCGAGGGACTCCGTGAGCGTGAAGCTGTAGTTGAAGGTGCCGAAGGGCGTGCTGTCCGAGGTGGAGCCCTCGACCTTCGCCGGCATGGCGGTGATCTCGTCACCGGTGACGGCGGTGTTGCCGACGCCGGCGGTGCCGGCGAGCAGGCCGTACATCGTGTCGGGCAGGCGCTCCTCGTCGACGACGGGCAGACCGCCGGTCATGCTGGTGGTGTCGAGGATCAGCGGGACGGGCAGGCTGCGCACGGCGTGGACCTGTGCGTCGCCGCTGCCGGCGGCGGTGTCGTCCCAGAAGGTGTCCAGGTGCAGGTCGACGGTGACCTTGACGGGGTTTCCGTCGGAACCGTCGTCGTGCACGACGAGGTCGTAGCGCTCCTCGTCGATGACGTGGGCCGGGTTGTCCATCAGGTGGCCGGTCCAGGAGATGTAGGGCACGGTCTTCAGGTACGCCTCGATGTCCGCGGCGTCGCCGGTGCGCGACCACGCGGTGGTGGCCCCGCTGTCGGCGATGCGGGCGCGGCAGGCATCCTCGAAGCGTCCGAGCAGGTCGGCGACGGGCTCGTCGACGGTGGTGATGCCGGAGACCGACACCGGCCCCGGGATGATGCGCACCTGGTCGGCGGTGTAACGGTCGTCCTGCGCCTGCCAGAGGCAGTCCTTGCCCCACCAGGCCAGGAGGTCCTCGTCGATGGCCGGCACGAAGCCCATGGGCTTGGGGTACTTGCGGCACAGGGCGATGAACCAGGCGGTGTCGAGCGGGGTGAGGGTGTCCACCTCGGCGGACGGGTGGGCGGCCACGAGGGTGGCCACCGCCGCCTCGGGGTCCTCGGCGGATTCGACGGTCGGGAAGAGCGTCTCGACCGGGCCGTGCTCGACGGGGGTCAGACGTGCCTCGACGCGCTGCAGGAGTTCCTGGAAGCGCTGCAGCCACGAGGGGTCGACCCACGGGAAGCTCAGCTCGGCGAAGCGCCGGACGACATGCGCGTAGGTCATCTGCTCCAACTCGCCGAAGTAGGGCTTGGCGGTCTTGTCCAGAGCCTCGATGATCTCGTCGCGGCGGGCGTTGACCGCCTCGAGCGAGCCGCCGACCTCCTGGATCAGTCGCATGCACTTCGCCGCGGAGTTGTCGATCTCGTGGATGTCGGCACGCAGGTGCGACAGGCCTGAGGTGGCGCCACCGGCGGAGTGGCCGGGGGCGATCCAGCCGCCGTTGGGGGCGGTGAAGGCCGCACCGGTCTCGTCGGCGACACCGGGGGTGTCGACGAGGAGCTGCTTGATCTCGTCGGTGGTCTTGGCTTCTTTGGTGGTCATGGCCGCGGTGCCGACCAGGACGCCGTCGACGGGCATCGGGGGCAGGCCCAGGGCGACCGACCAGTCACCGGAGAGGTAGTCGGCGGAGCGCTCGGGGGTGCCGATGCCACCGCCGACACAGAGCACCACGTTCTTCTGGCGGCGGATCTCCGCGTAGGTCGCGGTGAGCAGGTCGTCCAGGTTCTCCCAGGAGTGGTGTCCACCGGCGTGGCCGTCCTCCACCTGGAGGATGATGCTGGTGCCGGTGTCCTCGATCTGCCGGGCGATGCCGAGACCGGCGCGGATCTGGTTGACGGTGCCCGGCTTCAGCGCGATGTGGGAGAAGCCGGACTCGCGCAGGGCTCCGATGACCTCGGGGGCCTCGTCGGGCTCCGGGATGCCGGCGGAGATGACCACACCGTCCAGCGGGGCCCCGGACTCGCGGGCCTTGGAGACCACGCGCTGACCGCCGAAGTGGAGGTTCCACAGGTAGCGGTCCATGAACATGGCGTTGAACTGCACGGCCCGACCGGGCTCGAGCAGCCCCTTGAGCTTGGTGAGGTTGGCGTCGAAGACCTCGGCGGTGACCTGACCGCCACCGGCGAGTTCGGCCCAGTAGCCGGCGTTCGCGGCGGCGGCGACGATCTCCGGGTCGACGGTGGTCGGCGTCATTCCGGCGAGCAGCACGGGAGAGCGGCCGGTCAGCCGGGTGAAGGCGGTCTCCACGACCTGGCCGGTGGGCAGGTCGAGCAGGCGCGGGGCGTAGGCGGACCAGTCGACGGTGCGCTCCGGGTCGGGGCCCGGGGCGGCCAGGGTGTCGACGTCGTCGAGGGTGCCTGCGGCGACGACGCCGGCACCGGAGCCCTCGATGAGGTCGGCGGAGATGCGGGAGGCGACGACGCCGGGCCCGAGGTCGAGGAACCACGCGGCTCCCCCGTCGCGGGCGGCGGAGACCTGGGAGACCCAGTCGATGTGGTCGGTGAGCACGGCGCGGGCGAAGGCCTCCGCGTCCGGCAGACCGCAGCGCGTGGCCCAGGCGATGACCTGCTGGACCGCCGGCTCCATGGAACTGTGGTGGAACGGGACGGTGACCTCGAGGTACTCGGTCTGCGGCGACAGCGGTGCGCCGCCCCGGGTCTTGGCCGCGAGTTCCGCGGCGTCCTTCTCACCGAGCTGCAGGACGGTCTGCTCGACCACGCCGAGGTCCTCCGGGGTGCCGGAGAGGATGAAGCGGCGACGGCCGTTGTGGATGGCGACCTCGACGTCCACGCCGGCGTCGGCGATGACGGTGTCGAGGTGGGAGCGCTCCAGCCCGCGGACGGAGAGCATCGGGGTGTGCTCGCCGACGGCGAAACCGGCGGAGCGGGTGGTCCGGGCCGCGGCCGCGCCGATGAGGCGGGCGACGGCGAGGATCTGGGCGTCGGTGAGCCCGTTGTCGCTGACCAGGGCGGCGCCGAGTACGCCCTGGGAGTGGCCCAGGGCGGTGGCGCGGCCGTCGGCGACGGCGGCCGTGGCGTCGTACCCGGCGCTCTTCAGCGCCGAGAGCTGGGCGTACTGCACGGCGGTGATGCCGGGCACCGACAGGGCGGCGGAGACGGGGTCCCCGGCGCCGGCGGCGAAGGATCCGGTCCCGGCGAGCCGTTCGAGCGTCAGGGCACCGGCGGTCGCGGCGGTCAGCTCGGCGGCGACGGGGGCCAGGAGGTCGGAGGAGTCGGAGATCAGGTCACGGATCTCTCCGGCGAGGGTGGGGTCCTCGGCGATCTGTGCGCAGGCGGGCCGCCACGGGGTGGCCTGTCCGCCGAAGAGCAGGGCGGTCTTCTCGCTGCCGCCGTTCAGACGCGCGAGGAAGCTGGAGGAGGTGTCAGTCATGGTGTCCTTAATCACAGGGGCCCGTTGGAGTGGAACTTGAAGTGGCGGCGGTCGCGGTCCTTGGTGCGCAGGGAGCGCAGCGCGGAGGCGAGCGTGTCTCGGGTGTCGGCGGGCGCCACGATGCGGTCGATCTCGCCGGTCTCCACGGAGAAGTTCGGGTTGATGTTCTCCGCCTGGTACTCGTCGGCGAGTTGTTTGGTGTAGTCGGCCTTCTCCTCGTCGGGGACGGCGGCGATGTCGCGGCGACGCAGGATCTGGACGGCGCCCTCGGCACCCATCACGGCGATCTCGGCGTCCGGCCAGGCGAAGGCGAAGTCCGCACCGATGCCCTTGGAGCCCATCACGATGTAGGCGCCGCCGTAGGACTTGCGGGTGATCATGGTGACCACCGGGACGGTGCAGTTGCCGTAGGCGTAGATGACCTTCGCACCGCGGCGGATGATGCCGGCCCGCTCCTGCTCCGCACCCGGCAGGTAGCCGGGCACGTCGACGAGGGTGACGACCGGGAGGCCGAAGGCGTCGCAGCAGCGCACGAAACGGGCGGTCTTCTCGGACGCCTCGACGTCGAGGGTGCCGGCGTTGTGCATGGGCTGGTCGGCGACGACACCGACCGGACGGCCCTCGATGCAGGCGAAGCCGATGACGATCGACCGGGCCCAGTGCTCCTGGACCTCCACGAATTCACCGTGGTCGACCAGTGACTCGATGACCTCGACCACGTCGTAGGGCATACGGTTGTCCGCCGGGACGATGTCGCCGACGCCGCGTGCCGCCTGGAGGTCCTCCTCGGTGGGGACGTAGTCGTAGGACGGGGTGTCCTCGTTGCAGTTCTGCGGGAGGTAGTTGAGCAGGGCGCGGGCGTAGTCGATCGCGTCCTCCTCGTCCTCCGCCAGGTAGTGGGCGACGCCGGAGACGCTGTTGTGCATCTCGGCACCGCCCAGGTCGTCCAGGCTGATCTGCTCGCCGGTGACGGCCTTGACCACGTCCGGGCCGGTGACGAACATGTGGGAGTTCTCCCGCGGCATGATCACGAAGTCGGTCAACGCCGGGGAGTACACGGCACCGCCGGCGCACGGGCCGAGGATCAGCGAGATCTGCGGGATGAACCCGGAGGCCTCGCAGGACTTGCGGAAGATACGGCCGTACCACGACAGGGCGGCGACGCCCTCCTGGATACGCGCTCCGCCGGAGTCCAGCAGGCCGAAGCAGGGGACGCGCTCGGAGATCGCCCGGTCGATCAGGTCGGTGATCTTCTGGCCCTCGACCTTGCCCAGCGTGCCTCCGCGGATAGAGAAGTCCTGGGCGTAGATGGCGACGGTGCGCCCGTCGATGGTGCCGAAACCGGTGGCGACCGCGGAGCCGAGGAACCCCTGGGACGGGTCGCCGCCGAAGAAGCGGCCGAACTCCACGAAGGAGCCGTCGTCGCAGAGCATCTCGATGCGCTCGCGCGCGGTCAACTTGCCCTTGGCGTGCTGGAACTTCCGGGCCTTCTCGTCGGCGGCGGCGGCGAGAGCGTCGTAGTCGACGGACGCCTTCGCGGCGATCTTCTCGACCTTGCTCGTCTTCTCGGGTGTGGTCATTCCGCGGCCTCCTCGGTGTTCTCGGTGTTCTCGGCAGTCTCGGCGCTGTCGGCGACGTCGATGTGCAGCAGGGTGTCACCGGCGTTGACGTTCTGGCCGACCGTGACGTCGATCGAGGAGACGGTGCCGCTGGCCGGGGCGTGGATGTACTTCTCCATCTTCATCGCCTCCAGGACGATGACCACGTCACCCTCGTTGACGGCCGTACCGGGCTCGGCGCCCATGCGCACCACGATGGCCTGCATCGGGGACTGCAGTGCCCCGTCGGCGGTGAGCGACTCACCGGTGGCGGCTGCACCACCGGTGGAGGCGGCTGCTCCACCGCCACGGCGACGGGAACCACGCCGGGGCTGGCTGCGGCGCGAGCGTGCGCCGATCTCCTGGCCCATCTCCCCCAGGCTGCCGAGGCCGCTCTGCATCATCGAACCGAGGTTCGCGAGCCCCTCCGGCAGGGTGATCTTGTGACGACGCCCGTCGATCTGGGCGGTGAAGGTGCGCAGGGCTGCGGCGATGCCGCCCTCGTCCTCGGCGGCGGCGTCCTGGCCGAGCTTCTCCAGGTCCACCTCGGGCAGGAAGCTGGTCTCCAGCCAACGGGTACGGACCCGCAGGTCACGCTGTCCGTTGGTGCCGTCGAAGTCCGGGTGCGCCATGATCAGGTCCAGCACCGGGGTGGAGGTGGCGATGCCCTTGATGGACAACTCGCCCAGTGCCCGGCGGGCCCGGGCGATCGCCCGGGGACGGTCCGGGCCGGTGACGATGAGCTTGGCGATCATCGAGTCGAACTCCGGGGAGACCTTGTCGCCGAGCCGCACTCCGGTCTCGATGCGGACCCCGTGGCCGGCCGGCCACTCGAGTTCCTTGATCTTGCCCGCGGTCGGGGTGAGGTCCTTGGCCGGGTCCTCGGAGGTGATGCGCAGCTCGATGGAGTGGCCACGGACCTCGGGGACCTCGGGGAGGGTACCGCCGTCGGCGATGATGAACTGCGCCTCCACCAGGTCCAGCCCGGTGACCTCCTCGGAGACGGTGTGCTCCACCTGGAGACGCGGGTTGACCTCGAGGAAGAACAGCTCGCCCTCCTCGGTGAGCATGAACTCACAGGTGCCCAGTCCCACGTAGCCGGTGTGGTCGAACAGCGCCTTCGACCAGGTGGTCAGGGTCTCCACGGCCTGGTCGGACAGGAAGGGGGCCGGGGCCTCCTCGATGACCTTCTGGTGGCGTCGCTGCACCGAGCAGTCACGGGTGGTCACCACGGCGAAGTTGCCGTGGGAGTCCCGCATGCACTGCGTCTCGATGTGGCGGCCCGACAGGATGAAACGCTCCATGAAGAACTTGTCCAGGTCGCCACCCGCCATGGCGTGGCCCGCGGCGAAGGTCTTCAGGTCCTCCGCGGTACGGATGACCTCGATGCCGCGGCCTCCGCCTCCGTCGGACCGCTTGAGCACGATCGGGTAGCCGTGGGCGGCGACGAAGTCGTCGACCTCCTCCATCGACTGCACCGGGTCGGTGGTGCCGGGCACCGGCGAGACGCCGGCGGCGATCGCGGTACGTCGTGCACTGATCTTGTCGCCGAGCTGCCGGATGGTGTCTGCGGAGGGGCCGAGCCAGACCAGCCCGGCGTCGACGACGGCCTGCGCGGCCTCGGGCACCTCGGAGAGGAAACCGTAGCCGGGGTGGACGGCGTCCGCCCCGGAGCGCTGTGCCACGTCGATGATCTTGGCGATGTCGAGGTAGGTCTCCTGGAGCGTGGTCCCCTCCAGGGAGTACGCGTCATCGGCCAGGTCAACGGCCGGCGAGTCGATGTCCTGGTCAGAGTACACGGCGACGGACCGTAGTCCCAGGTCACGGGCGGTACGGACGACACGTGCGGCGATCTCGCCACGATTGGCCACGAGGATGGTGGACGGCATCGGGCTCCTTTCGGAGAGTCGGGTCATGGAGGCTCCCCGCGAGCGTGGCCGGACAGGGGTCGGCCACGGGTCGCGTGAATAGGGATGAACTCTAGGAAGCGCCCCGGACAGCTCCGACTCATTCAGTTCTGCACATATACCTGTCCCACCCCCGAGCCCCGCCGGGCGTTAC
>NZ_JALAGY010000002.1 GCF_022712195.1 Corynebacterium sp.
GCACCGAGATCCTCCACGGGGTGGACCTCGACGTGCACGCCGGCGAGGTGCTCGGACTGATCGGGCCGAACGGGGCGGGGAAGTCGACGCTGCTCGCCGCACTGGCGGGGGACCATGAGCCCGTGGCCGGTCAGGTGCTCCTCGACGGGCGCCCCTACCGGGACTACGACGTGGGCGAGGCCGCCCGGACGCGTTCGGTGATGCTGCAGGATTCACGCGTCTCGTTCCCCCACCTCGTCCGGGACGTGGTGGAGATGGGCAGGTCCGCCTGGTCGGGCAGGAACGGGCGGACTGACCGGAACCCCGACCGGGACCCCGACCGGGACCTTGTCGATGCGTGCCTGCGTGACGTCGGCATGCTGGAGATGCAGGACCGTGACGTGACCACGTTGTCCGGTGGTGAGCGCGCCCGGGTCTCTTTCGCGCGGGTGACGGCACAGCAGGCACGGTGCATGATGCTGGACGAGCCGACGGCGGCGATGGACATCGGGCACCAGGAACGCACCATGCGTTCGGTGCGCCGCGTCGCGGGAGGGGGAGTGGGCGTCATCGTGGTCCTCCACGACCTGAACCTGGCCGCACGCTACTGCGACCGGCTGGCACTTCTCGACGGCGGACGCGTCGAGGCGGTCGGAACCCCGGCGGAGGTGTGCACCGGCGAACGTTTGTCGAGGGTCTACGGGTGGACGGTGAACGTGGACGCGGTCGGTGGGGAACTGTGGATCCGTCCGGCCCCACCGGCGGCGGACCGCTTCCCCGGTTGACACCGCCCCACGGGCCGCTGTTGTTAGGATGGCCCCGTACACGACGTGCCCTGTGACGCACAGGCACGGCACCCGCGACGACGGGACCACACGCCATGACATCGACACCGCCGAATACACCGCCGACGCCCCCGCTGTCTGAGGCGCTCCGCGAGGAGACCCGGCAGGCACACGAGGACGCTGAGCACTCGGTGTTCATGGAGCGGCTGCTGGACGGTGGTCTGGACGCCGCCGCCTTCGTCGCCTTCCAGGAGCAGGCCTACCTCTTCTACTCGGCGCTGGAGGACGCCGTCGACGCCTGCGCGGGGGACGCCCGGCTCGGTGCGGTCGCGGACCGCCTGCTGGACCGGCGGGCCGTGCTCCGGGAGGACCTGCGTGCACTCGGGGGAACCGTCGGCGCCCGGCCGTTGCCCGAGACGGCGGAGTACGTCGCGGAGCTGGGGCGCATCGGCCGGGAGAAGGACGTCCCGGCCCTCGTCGCACATCACTACACCCGGTACCTGGGGGACCTCGCCGGCGGGCAGGTCATCGGACGTCTGGTGACACGCCACTACGGCGTGCCGGAGTCGGCGACGTCGTTCTACCGATTCCCGCACATCGACAAGCCACGGCGCTACAGGGACGCCTACCGTGGGGCCCTGGACACGATGTCCTTCGACGACGTCGAGCGGAGACGGCTCCTGCGGTCGGCACGGCAGGCCTTCGCCTACAACGCCGGGGTCTTCGAGGGGCTCCGCAGGACGCTGGAGTCCCGCTGGCCCGCCCTCCTCCATTAGGGTAGGCTCACGACATGTGCGCCGCCTGGAGCGGTGGCGACCCCCGACCCTGAGGACGGTGAAAGACGTGCAGCAGGCCAACAGTGCCCGTGCCGGGGCCCGTGTCGGTTCCGGTGACGGGCGGCAGTCACCCGACGCCCCCGAAGTCGCCGGGCTGCTGGACGTCGCCGGCGACTCGGCCCTGGACTGCGTACGCCGTTCGACGGTCTTCCGCCGGATGGGGGACGGGACCCTGCCTTTCGCTGGACGGGCGGCCTACCTCGAACAGCACTGGGAGGGGCTGCGGATCCTGCGCTCCGCCCTGTCAGCACAGGCGAACCCTGCGCCGTCGTCGGTGGACCCCGTGGCCCTGGCGTCGATGTGCTCCGCGCTCTCCGCCGCCACCGAGCAGTTCTCCGGGGCGCTGGACCGTGCACACGCGACCGCACGGTGGCGCGACCGGCACGTGACCATGCCCTCGATGCTGAATTTCCGTCGCCACATCGGCGAGCTGCAGGACGACGGGGATGTTGTCGCCCTGTTGGCCCACGCCTACCTGCGGCTCCTCGTGTGCCGTGCCTGCCCGGAACCGGGGGTGACCGCCCGTGACCCGGAGGTGCTGCAGGACGCCGTCGTGGCCGTGGTGCGGGACGGCGAATCCCTTGAACGGCTGTCCGAGGAACTCAGTGTTGCTCTGCTGCTGATGATGCAGCACGGCGCGGACGTCTGCCGCGGGTACCCCGAGAGGGACGCCGACAGCGGATGCGCGGTGACCGTGGCGACGATCCGTCGTGCCCTCCGGTGAGCGGCGTGACAGACGGTGGGATCCGGGTCAGCGCGGTCGCCTTCCTGCGCGACGAGCCGGGGGTGCCCGGCGGTTGCGGGGTGCTGACCGTCCGCAAACACGGCACGAGCCTCTACCAGTACCCCGGCGGTAAACCCGAGCCCGGGGAAGATCCACGGGACACCGCGGTACGCGAGGTCGCCGAAGAGACCGGGATCGACGTCCCCGCCGACACCCTTGACCTCCTCGGTACGTTCACTGCACCGGCGGCCAACGAAGAGGGCCGGACGGTGACCGCCGATCTCTTCCTGTACACCGGGGACGCGGACATCGTCCCGGTGGCCGCCGCCGAGATCGCCGACGCCCGGTGGCTGCCGGTGGGGACGCCCGGCCACACCCCGGACGATCCGGCGCACCCGCTGGCCCCGCTGATGTTCACGACCTTCCCGCACCTGGCAGGGGCGACGACGTTCACCAAACGAAACCCGGGACGCCCGGGGGACTGGGAGCACGCCTGCCTCGACTGGCTGGAGGACGCGGCGGCCCGCGGCGGTGTCGCCGTGGCGGGTGTCCGGGCGCGGGAGGGGAAGGACCGGGACCTGCTGCTGCGCCGGGTCACCCCCGTGACCCCGGACGCGCAGGCGGCGGAGGACTTCGGCCGTCGGCTCGCCGCAACCCACGCCTGCGGCGCAGAGGCCTTCGGCGCCGGCCCGGCGGGCTGGAGCGGAACCGGCTACCAGGGGCCGAACGACCACCTGCTGGAGCTTCCGCTGGCCCCGCACGACTCCTGGGGCACCTATTACGCGGAGGTGGTGCTGGCACCCCTGGAACGGTACGTCCCCACCGGTGTCCCGGGGACCGGGCGTCTGCTCGACCGGCTGACCGCCGGTGACTTCGACGACGGGCACCCACCGGCACGGCTGCACGGCGACCTGTGGTCGGGCAACCTGATGTGGTCCCGCGGCGGGGCGGTCCTCGTCGACCCGTCCGCCCACGGCGGTCACGGCCTCACCGACCTGGGGTTCCTCGACATGTTCGGCGCCCCGCACCTCGGCAGGATCTTCGACGCCTACGCGGAGGCGGCCGGGCTGGGGCCGGGGTGGCGTGAACTGCTGCCCCTGCACCGGCTGCACGTGCTCTACCTCCATGCCGCGGTGTTCGGCGGGGGGTACGTCGACGAGGCGGCGTCGACCGTCCGGCACGTCCTGTCGCTCTGAGACGCCGGGGAGTCTGTGCGACACTGGGGCCATGACCCACCAGTCGTCCGTGGACGCCTCACCCCACGACCCCCGCCCACCCATGGTCCGGCCCGAGGAGATGCACCGGGTGTCGGGACGATACGTTCCGGCCCGGTTCGTCTCCGACCTGCCGTGGACGCTCGTGCCGCTGGTCGGCGCCGTCGTCGCGGCGCTGACCGTGCCGGACGGGGTGGCGACCGTGGCGTGGGTGGTGGCCGCGGTCCTGCTGGTGCTGCTGCTCTGGCAGCTGTGGCTGATCCCCGCCCAGGCGTCCCGCAAGCGGTGGCTGGAGACCGGGGATGAACTGCTCGTCACCAAGGGACGGTTGTGGTGGACGTTCACCGTGGTCCCCTACGGCCGGATCCAGTACGTCGACGTCACCTCCGGCCCGGTGGAACGTGCTTTCGGCCTCAAGCGCGTCAAGCTCCACACCGCCTCGTCCACGAGTGACTCGACGGTGGTGGGGCTGGACGCCGGCGACGCGGACGCGCTGCGTGACCGGCTCGCCGTCGCCGCACGGGAGAGGATGAGCGGCCTGTGACCGCCCACCGGCCAGAGGTTGACCGGCCCGGGGATGACCGGCCAGAAGATGACCGGCCCGGGGGCGACTGGCGCCGGGTCCACCCGCTCAGCCCGCTGCTGCGCATGTGGGCGGTGCTCGTCGGCGTCGCAGCGGTCATCGCCGCTCAGCAGCTGGAGACGCTGGGCCGTCTCCGCGACCTGCTGGCGGACTCCGCGTTGCCGACGGGGCTCGTCGCGCTGGCGGTGCTGGTGGCGTTGCCGGTCGTGTTCCTCCTCGGCTGGGTGGTCTCCCTGCCGTGGTGGCGGGCCACGGGGTACCGGGTCGACGACGAGGAGATCGCCGTCCGCCGCGGGGTCGTCTCCCGGCAGCTGCGTACGGCACGGTTCGACCGCGTGCAGGCGGTGGACCTGGTGGAGCCGTTGGCGCCCCGTCTGTTCCGCCTCGCCGGCGTGCGAGTGGAGACCGCCGGCGGATCAGGCAGCTCGGTAGGTGTGGAGTACCTGCCCCGCAGCGACGCCGAGGACCTGCGGGCGCGACTGCTCGCCCTGGTCCACGGCGCGCCGGACCGCGCGGACGACAGGAACGACAGGAACTGCACGGTCGGAACCCTCCCGGGCGACAGCACCCGCCAGGTGGTTCCCACCATCCCCGTCACCCGTTCCCTGGTGGCGGCCGCCGTGTCCGGGGCGTCGCTGACCGTGGTCGTCGGCCTCGTGGTCGCCCTGGCGACCCCCGCAGGTCCGGCGGTTCTGGTGCCGGTCCTGCTCGGCGCGGTGCCGTGGGTGTGGGGGGTGCTCAACACCAGCTGGCGCTTCACCGCCAACCTCGACGGCGACGTCCTGGGGATCACCTTCGGCCTGACCGAACGTCGCCGCCAGTCGGTGCCGTTGGCCCGCGTCCACGCCGTCGAGGTGTCGCAGCCGGTCGCGTGGCGGCTGTTCGGCTGGTGGAGGGTCCGTGTGGACGTCGCCGGCTACGGCGACGACTCCGGTTCAGACGGGGCGACGACCACCGTCCTGCCGGTGGGGGACCTGCCGACCGCACTTCACGTGCTCGGGGTCCTCTCGCCCCTGGACGTGCGGGAGGCCACCGTGGTGGCGCACCCGGAGGGCAGGGACCGCGCCGGGTTCCCCGGGGCCCTTACCTACCTCAGCCCCCGTCCCGCCCGTTGGGTGTCGCCGGTGGACCGTACCCGGCAGGGCACCACACTGGTCGCGGGACCGGACGGGGACGGCCCGTTGCGGGCGGTGGTCACCCACCGGGGACTGCTACGGCGGGTGGTGGCGGTGGTGTCCCCGGCGCACATCCAGGAGCTCAGTTACCGCCGCGGGCCGGTGCAGCAGGCGCTGGGGCTGGCGGGGGTCCGGTTCGACCTGGTGCCGGGACCGGTGTCGATGGCCGGACGTGACCTGGCGACCGCTGACGCCGAGGACCTGGTCAGCCGGCTCCGTGCCCGACGGCTCCCGGATCCTGACGTGTCTCCGGCCCGGCGGGCCTGAAGGCCCACCACGCACAGGTGGCGGCGAGGACGACGACGGCCACGTTGCGCAGTACCAGGGCGACCGCGGCGACCGGGAACGGCGGGTTGGAGATCAGCCAGTCGTAGAACACGGGGTACACCGTCGTCGTCAGCAGTGCCGTCACCAGGATCTCGAGTGAGACCACGGTGACCACCCGACGCCGCGAGGTCACCAGTGCGACCGCGACCACCGGGGCGACCCACACCATGTACTGGGGGGAGAAGACCTTGTTCGTCACGATGACCAGCATGATCAGGGCCACGCTGAACGCCACCGCGCGTGCCGGTGTCCAGTCGTCGCGGACCAGGCGTCGCACTGCCCACACCACGGCGGTGAGGACGCTCGCCGCGGTCAGCGCCGTGACCACGACCAGCGTGGCGTCGGTGCCGGGGCCGGCGATCTCGTAGCTCTTCGAGGCCGCGTAGCTGATCGACCACGGGTTCCCGTCTCCGGCGGCACCGTCGGCGAGGTGGTGCAGGGCGGCGGCGAGCACCCACGGTGTGGCGGCGACGGACTCCACCTGGAGCCCACGGTCGCCCTGGTAGGTCAACGGGGAGAGCAGGCGGTCGACTCCTCCCACGGCCACGACCACCACGCACAGCACCGCCAGGGAGGCGAAGAACCAGCACACCCGGACCCAGGTCGCCGTCCTGCGTAGCCCACCGACCAGAGCCGCGCCGAGGACGCCCGGCCACAGCTTCATCATCGTCGCCACCGCCAGCAGGACGGTCGCCGGGCGGGACCACCGGGGCCCGGCCAGGAGCAGGGCGGCGAACCCGGCGACGAGCAGTCCCGGGAAGATGTCGAGGCGGGTGAGGAAGATCGGGCCGGACAGGCCGGCGAAGAGGATCCAGAACCACACCGGCCAGCTGCCGGTGTCCCGTCCCGCCCGCCAGAGACACCAGGTGAACACCCCGGAGACCAGGACGGACAGTGCCACGAACCCGGTGACGAAGGAGTTCTCGGCGTCCGTGCCGGACCCGCCGAGGGAGGTGGTCACCTCGACGAGGCGCGCCGGCCACGTCCCGACCTCGGGGTACTCGTCCATCGCGCCGTCCTCGACGCCGGTCAGTCCCCGGAAGTAGTAGCGGATGTCGCCGGTGGAGGTCCCGGCTGTGACGATCCATGCGACGGGGAACAGGTGGGCGACGATCCAGCCGAGGACGACGGCCGGGGGGCGGGACAGCCACCGTCGCCGGGGCAGGGGACGTGGTGCGGCCGCTGAACTCGTGGATGTCACAGACAGTCATCCTATCGGAGAACCCCGCCGGCCCGGTGGTACGGCGGGGGCGTATAACTTGTTCCTGATGGAACTTGTACTCCTGGTCTTCGTCACGATCCTCGTCGGCTCCTGCATGCAGCGGGTGTCCGGCATGGGGGTCGGCCTGATCGGTGGGCCGGTGCTCAGCATCGCCATCGGCCCGGTCGAGGGCATCATGGTGGTCAACGTGCTCGCGGCGGTGAATGCGGCGATGTCCACGGTGACCGTGCGCAGGGACGTCGACTGGGGGAGGTTCGCGCTGATCGGGTCGGTGATGGTCGTCGGGGCGGTTCCCGGCGCCTGGCTCATCCACGTCATCCCGCCGGCGGTGCTGCAGATCGTGGTCGGTGCGGTTCTGCTGACCGCGCTGGGCGTGACCAGTTTCGGCCGCCGGTTCATCCCGGAGGTCTCGGGGAAGCTCCCGGCAGTGGCCGCGGGTGTGCTCGGGGGTTTCAGCAACACGCTCGCCGGGGTGGCGGGACCCGTGATCACGGTGTACGCCCAGGCCTCCCGCTGGGACCAGAGGACCTTCGCGGCGACACTGCAGCCGCTGTTCATCGTCTCCGGGGTCGTCAGCTTCGCCATCAAGTACCTCACCGACGCCGGGGACATCTCCAGCGAACCGTGGGGGATCTGGCCGGCGGCCGTGGTGGCGATGGTCATCGGCATCAGTGCGGGGATGGTGGTCAGCCGTCGGATCGAGCGGGACAGGGCCCGTCGCCTGGCCGTGGCCATGGCGGCGCTGGGTGGGGTGACGGTGCTGGTCCGCGGGATCCTGTCCCTGGGCTGACCGGGGTGGCGGGCCCCGCCGGGGGTCCAGGGGTCTAGGGTGGTGACACGTGCCCGACTCCACTGCAAAAGCATCTGTTCCATCTGGCCGTCTCAGCCGACGCGCGCTGACGGTGTGGTCCGCCGGTGTCGTCGCCTACATCCTGGCGATCACCGGCCGGACGTCGATGGGTGTGGCCGGGGTCGAGGCGCTGGACCACTTCCAGATCGACGCGTCCCGGCTCGCGGTGTTCACCTCGGTGCAGGTCGGTGTCTACGCCTGCGCCCAGATACCGATGGGCATGCTCATCGACCGCTTCGGGGCCCGGCGCATGCTCGTCGTCGGGGCGCTGCTGATGGGCGTCGGCCAGGTGCTGCTCGGGGTCACGTCCTCCTATCCTGTCGCGATCCTGGGACGGGTGGTCGTCGGCACCGCCGACGCCACCGCGTTCCTGTCGGTCATGCGGATCCTGCCGGCCTGGATCCCGATCCGCAGGACACCGGTGTTCACACAGCTCACCGGCGGGCTGGGGTACGTCGGGCAGTTCATGTCCGCGGTCCCGTTCTCGATGCTGCTGCACTCCCAGGGCTGGTCGACGGCCTTCGTCTCACTGGGGGCGGGGAGCGTGCTGGTCGCCCTGCTCACCTGGGTCGTCGTCGCCGACTCCCCGGACCCCACCCCGGTGGCGGACGCCGGGACGCCGGAGGGGCCCCGGCGCGGCATCGGCGCCACGCTGGCCTTCGTCGTGCGGCAGCCGGCCTGCTGGCTGGGGTTCTTCATCCACTTCACGCTGATGAGCCAGATCGTCTTCACCCTGCTGTGGGGTGTCCCCCTGATGACCCTGGGAATGGGGCTCAGTGAATCGCAGGCATCCGGGATCCTCGTGCTGAACATGGTCGTCAGCGTGCTCGTCGGCCCGGTCATGGGGGTGGTCTCCGCCCGGGCCGGCCGGCGCCGTCCGGAGGTGGTCATCGTCGCGACGGTGGTCGTGGCCCTGTCCTGGGTGGTGTTCTTCGCTTCCCCGGACCCCCGCACGATCGTGGCGGTGGCTGTCGTCAACGTCATCGTGCCGGGCCTGGCGCCGGTGGCGAACTACGGCTTCGACACCGTGCGCGAGGAGGTCGACCGTAGGTTCACCGCCACGGCGACCGGCCTGTCGAACATGGGAGGTTTCCTCGCCGCCATGATCGCCGCCCAGGCAGCCGGATTCGTCCTGGACGCGGTCGCCGACGGAGCGGACTACACGTGGTCGGACTTCCGGCTCGCCTGGTGCGCCCTCGGGGTCGTCTGGGCGGTCGGTGTGGTCGGACTGCTGGTCAGCCGGGTGAAGATGCAGCGGTGGCGTACAGTCGAGGACAAACGAGCTGACCTGTGACGTAGGAGACCGCCGTGGCACCCTCTATCGCGAGCTTTCCTGTCGGTGGGGGCGCAGGGCGCGGTGCTCAACATCCCGGTGCGGGAGCTCGTCGCGTCCTCAGTACACCGCTGACCCCGGACGCATCTGCCGTGCCCAGGCGAGGACCCCTCCGTCCAGGTGCGCGACGTTCTCCTCCCGCACGGCGAAATGGGACGCCACCGCGTCGACCGCCCGCGCCGACCGGGCGCCTGACTTGCAGTGGAAGATCACGTCCCGTCCCCGCGCGGCGGCGGGCAGTGCGTCCGCGCCCCGTTCCTCCAGCTCGGGGAGAGGGACCGGGAGCGCGCCCGGGATACTGAGGATCTCGCGTTCCCACGCGTCGCGGACATCGACGAGGACGGCCCCGGCGCGGGTCCGGGCCTCCAGGTCCCCGGGGGCCACCGTGGGGTGGGACGGGGACGGGGACGGGGACTGGGAC
>NZ_JALAGY010000003.1 GCF_022712195.1 Corynebacterium sp.
GTGACGGTGTGCGAGCTGGTCAGCGGGTTGCGGTCACGTTTGCGGCAGGAGGTCGGTCGCCGACGGGCCGGAGACCTGTCGGCACGGTGCCGTCCCGGGGTGGCAGGGGGGACGGCAGGGGGCACGGAAGTCGGTGCGTCACGGTGCTCCTCCCGGCTCTCTCGGCGTTGTCGTCCTGTTCCACGGCGCCCTGGGGCGGTGGAGAGTGAGGCACGTGGGTGAGGTGCTGCCCGAGCCTACGCCAGCGGGCGAGGTGGCGCCGTCGGGGTGGCGGGTCGGGTGGACCCGGACCCCACCCCGGTGTATTATCTGACTGAACAGTCAATTAATCAGTGGCCGAGGAGGACGCCGGTGGCACGTCGGGTGGACCCGGAAGAGGTCGAGCGGAAGAAGGCGGTCATCGCCGGGGCCGCTGCGAGCCTGTTCGCGGCCCGTGGATACGAGAACACCAGCGTCGCGCAAATTGCCGCGGAGGTGGGCACCAGCCCGGCGAGCGTCTTCTACTACTTCCCGGACAAGGCGTCGTTGTTCCGCGCCCCGTTCGAGCAGGACGTCCCCGCCGCCGAGCGGCTCATCGCCCGGTACGCGGACGCCCCCGACGCGCTCGGGGCCGTCCTCGAGGTGGTCGACGCCCTCGCGGGGGAGGCCGCCCACCCCCACGCCCAGGGTCTGATGGTGGAGTCGCTGCGCAGGATGTCCCACGACCCCGAGCTCATCGCCGTCGCCGAGCGTGCCGCGGAGATCCAGCGTGCCGGCCTGGCGGCACTGATCGCCCAGGCGATACGCGACGGCCGGGTGGACCCGCGCCTGGACGCGGACTCCGCGGCACAGTGGCTGC
Organism: Corynebacterium sp.; assembly: GCF_022712195.1. Lineage (GTDB taxonomy): Bacteria > Actinomycetota > Actinomycetes > Mycobacteriales > Mycobacteriaceae > Corynebacterium. Next base: position 839 of record NZ_JALAGY010000003.1, read on the forward strand.
TCGCGATCGTCGACGCCTGCTTCCTGAACGCCGTGCCGGGGAGGTCGCCCTCGTCCGAGGTGCGGCGGACCGTGCTGGGCTACCTGAAGGGACCACACCATGAGTGACACTGACGACCCCACGGCCACCACCGTGGGGATCCCCGCCCGATACACCGCCGTCTTCACCGCGGGCGGGGCGGTGGTGGGGCTCGTGGCCTCGTTCATCGTCGGACCGCTGGTGGGCTGGCTGCTGGGGCTCATCGGGGACGCGCCGGGTCCGCTGCGGCTCGCCGCCGAGCTGCCGTTCGTCTGGGCGGTGCCGGTGCTCAGCCTGGTCGGTGCGGTCGCCGGGTTCCTCGTCGCCGCGTCGTGGACGGAGGGTGCCGGCACGCTCGAGGTGGCCGACGACGGCGTCACCGTCCGTTCGAAGGACGCCGACCGCTTCATCCCCGCGTCGTCGGCCGCGCGCGTCATCGTCGAGAGCAAGGAACTGGTGGTCCTGGACCACGGTGCCGCGGAGGTGTTCCGTGGCCCCGTGGAGGACGAGATGCTCCCCGGCCTGCGGGCGGCCCTGAGGGAGCACGGCTACCCGGAGCTGGAGTCCGTGGACCCGTACACCGCGGACTTCACCACCTGGGTGGACGGCGACGGGCGTCTCGACGGGGCGGACGAGGAGCTGCTGCGGGCCCGGCGGCGGGCGCTGGCCGACGGGCGTCCCGGTGCCGCGGAGGAGGCGCTGGACGAGCTGCGTCGTCGCGGTCTCATGGTGCGCGACCGGGAGGGACGCCAGCAGTACCGTCGTCTGTGAGGGCGTCCCTACCCGGCCGGGTACTCCATCGGTGCGCCGGGGCCGAGGGGGACACCCAGCGCCCACCAGGCGAGGAACAGCAGGAACCAGCCGACCATCATCGCCACGCAGTAGGGGATCGTCATGGACATCAGCGTGCCCAGCCCGGCCCTGCGGTAGTAGCGCAGCAGGAAGGCGAACGCCATGGCGAAGTAGGGGTTCATCGGGGTGACGATGCTGGTCGTGGAGTCGCCGATGCGGTACAGCATCTGGGTGACCTCGGGGGAGATGCCGATGTACATCATCATCGGCACCACGATGGGGGCCATCAGTGCCCACTGCGCGGACCCGGAGGTGATCATCATGTTGAGGAAGGCGACCATCAGCACGAAGCAGGCGAAAAGGACCGGGGTGGGGAGGTTCCAGCTCTGCAGCATGTCCGAGCCCTTGATGGACAGCCAGATGCCCAGGTTCGAGGCCTCGAACCACGCGATGAACTGGGACACCACGAAGAACAGCACGAGCATGGGGAGCATCGTCTGCAGCCCCTTGACCATGAAGTCGGGGATGTCGGTGGGCTTCCGGATGCTCTTCACCACCAGCCCGTAGACGGTGCCCAGCAGGAAGAAGCCGACGGAGATCGGCACGGCGATGTCGGTGATCAGCGGGCTGTCCATGACGGCGCCGCCCTCGCCCTGCAGCGGGGAGCCGGGGATGAACAGCAGCGCGAAGTAGGCGGCCAGGAAGACCGCGCCCGCGAGTCCGACGAGCGCCAGCCCGCGGCGTTCGGTGGGCTTCAGTGTCAGGTCGCTGACCACCCGCCCGTCCTCGTCGGTGAAGTTGACCTCGTCGTAGTTGACGTCGTCGTGGTCGACGATCTGGTGGATCTTCCGGTCCATGAACAGCTCGGTCAGTGCGGTGATGATCAGGGCCAGGACGATCGACGAGGCGATGACGAAGTAGTAGTTCGCCAGCGGGTTCACCACGTACTCCGGGTCCACCAGTTGCGCGGCGCTGGTGGACAGGCCGGCGAGCAGGACGTCGGTGATGTTGAGCAGCAGGGAGGCGTCGAACCCGGCGGCGGCCGCGGCGAAGGCCACGATCGCGCCGACGACGGGGGAGCGTCCCAGGGCGTTGAAGGCCATGGCCCCGAGCGGGATGATGACGATGAAGATCGCGTCCGAGGCGATGGAGCCGGTGACCCCGGCCAGGGCGACGGCGAAGGTCAGTGTCTTCGGCCCGGTCCTGGCCACCATGGAGCGCACCGCCGCAGAGATCAGCCCGGAGTGCTCGGCCACCGCGACACCGAGCATCACCGTGATGATGACGCCCAGCGGCGGGAAGGAGGTGAAGTTGGTGACGGCCCCGGAGACGATCAGCTGCAGGCCGTCGGCGCTGAGCAGGTTGGTGACCTCGATCTCGTCCCCGGACTGCGGGTCGGTGGCGTGCATCCCGATGAGGGACCCCAGCCAACTCGCCACGAGCACGACGCCGGCCAGGCACACGAACAGCCAGAACGGGTTCGGCAGCAGGTTGCCGAGTCGTTCCACCCATCCGAGGAATCCGGGGGTGCGGGTGGTCTTCTTCGCCGACGTGGCTGATGCGGCCGATGTGGCCGATGTGGCCGATGCTGCCTCATCCTCCGGCCGGGTCGGGGTCTCCTGTGGCGTCATGGGGCCGCAGACTACCAACGCGGCCGGGGATGCGCAGGAGATGTACGGAGTCCGTCCTGTCACAACTGTCACATCCGCTTCTTTTGCCCCAGGCGGTCGGGTACGGTAGCGACGTGATCACATTCGACAAGGTCAGCAAGACATACCGGACATCCACCCGGCCTGCATTGCAGGACATCTCGGTCGAGATCGGGAAAGGGGAGTTCGTCTTCCTCATCGGCCCCAGCGGCTCGGGCAAGTCGACCTTCCTGCAGCTCATGATCCGGGAGGAGGAGGTCGACGCCGGCGACCTGCACGTCGCCGACTTCCACGTCAACACCCTACCCAAGCGGAAGACGCCGCAGCTGCGCCAGAAGATCGGCTACGTCTTCCAGGACTTCCGCCTGCTGCCGAACAAGAATGTCTACGACAACGTCGCCTTCGCCCTGGAGGTCACCGGACGACGTCGCGACGCCATCGAGAAGTCGGTTCCTGAGGTGCTGGACATGGTCGGCCTGGCGGGGAAGGGGCAGCGCATGCCCGACGAGCTCTCCGGTGGTGAGCAGCAGCGCGTGGCCATCGCCCGGGCCACGGTGAACCGTCCGCTGGTACTGCTCGCCGACGAGCCCACCGGCAACCTGGACCCGGACACGTCCGCTGAGATCATGGCGCTGCTCAACCGCATCAACCGTGGGGGAACCACCGTCGTGATGAGCACCCACGACGACGTCGCCGTCGACTCCATGCGTCGTCGCGTCCTGGAACTGTCCAACGGCAAGCTCGTCCGCGACGACGCCCACGGCATCTACGCCGTCGGGCGCTAGGGAAGGAACACGACCATGAAGATACGTTTCGTGCTCAAGGAAGCCTTCGCCGGGCTGACCCGCAACGTGACGATGACCGTCGCGATGGTCATCACCACCGCCATCTCGCTGGCGCTGCTGGCGACCGGTGTGCTGATCACCAACATGACAGCCGACACCAAGGAGCTCTACCTCGACCGCATCGAGGTCATGGTCCAGCTCGACGACGAGATCTCCTCCGACGACCTGGACTGCTCCAGCGAGGTCTGCCGGGACATCCGCGACACCCTCGAGGCCGACGACGACGTCGAGTCGGTGACCTTCCGCAACAAGGACCAGAGCTACCAGCGTTTCGTGGAGCTGTTCGGGGAGTCCGACCCCGTGCTCGTCGAACAGACCTCGCAGGACGCCTTCCCCGCGGCGCTGCACGTGCGCCTCGCCGACCCGCTGGACACCAGCCCCATCGACGAGATCGCCGAGAAGCCCGGGGTGGCCACCATCGTCGACCAGCAGGACGACCTGCGTGGAGCGACGCAGAACCTCGACGCGGTGCGCAACGCCAGCTTCGTCCTGGCCGCCGTCCAGGCGGTCGCCGCCGTCTTCCTGATCATGAACATGGTACAGCTCGCGGCCTTCTCCCGCCGGCACGAGACCAGCATCATGCGCATGGTCGGTGCGACACGGTGGTACACCCAGGCGCCGTTCATCCTCGAGGCGGTGCTGGCGTCCCTCATCGGTTCGCTGCTCTCGGTCGGTGCACTGCTGCTGGGCAAGACCTTCCTGCTGGACCAGGCGCTCGGGTCCCTGTACAACGCGAACCTCATCGCCAGGATCACCGCCACCGACATCTGGCTCGTGTCGCCGTTCGTCATCCTCGCCGGCGCCCTCGTCGCCGGCGTGACTGCGCAGGTCACACTGCGCTGGTACGTGAAGAAGTAAGCGGGTAGACTTCGTCGGGCTATGGCGAAGAAGAGCACACCGGTGGATTCCGGACGGAAAAAGGGCGAGAAGGCCGCCAGGCCGGGGAAGCCCGGCACGAAGAACGGTGGCCCGCTCGTCGTCGCCACCAACCGCAAGGCCCGCCACAACTACCGCATCCTCGACACCGTCGAGGCCGGGGTCGCCCTCGTCGGTACCGAGGTCAAGGCACTGCGCCAGGGCAAGGCGTCCCTGGTGGACGCCTTCGCCACCATCGACGACGGCGAGGTGTGGCTGCGGAACCTCCACATCCCCGAGTACGCGCAGGGTACGTGGACGAACCACGCGCCGCGCCGCGTCCGCAAGCTCCTGCTGCACCGCGGCGAGATCGACTCGCTGATGGGCAAGGTCCGCGACGGCAACAACACCCTGGTCCCGCTGCAGCTCTACTTCGTCTCCGGCCGCCTGAAGGTGGAGCTCGCGCTGGCCACCGGTAAGCAGGACTACGACAAGCGGCAGGACATCAAGCGCCGCACCGAGGAGCGCGAGGCGACCCGTGAACTCGGCCGCCGGATCAAGGGAATAAAGGGCTGAATACCCGGGTTGACCGGGGTGACCCACCCGCACTAGGATGAGTCATCCTGCCACCGCCGAGCTTTCCGGTGGCGGGGAATGCACGACCGACGAAAGTCACCGGGGTCGATCAGGTTTCGACTTCGTGCATTGAGCCAGGGGAAGCGTGCCGGTGCAGGCTGGAGACCACCGTAAGCGTCGCAGCAACCTATAGGCGCCGAGAAGAACACTCAGCGCGACTACGCCCTCGCTGCCTAATCAGCGACCGCGTGTCTGTCAGCCCGGGTAGGTCCCTGACCCGGTCACTGGCATCAGCTAAGGGACTTGACGCCACCGTCCTGTCGTTCGGGCGAGTGGCGGACATTCCAGAACGACTGGGCTCATCATCCGGGCACGTCCGCATGACCCGGAGAGCCGAGCAGAGATGACCGCGGACTGCGCACGGAGAAGCCCTGGCGAGGTCGCGAAGGACCCGGGTTCAATTCCCGGCGGCTCCACTGCAGAACCCCTGACCCTCACGGGTCAGGGGTTCTTTGCGGCGTAGGTGGCTGTGTGTTTGCTGAGACTGATGTGCCGGAGTGGCAGGGGGCCTGCCGACTGCCGGGGGTACGGCGAGGAGAAGTACCCCCGGGGGCATGGTGTTAATTTCTGCTATGAAATGTCATGCCGTTAGATTCTCTCAGACGATCTAGTGACAGACACCATTCTTCAGAAGGAGCCGCCCACCTTGAGTAACCCTGTCTCGGGTCAGCAACCCACACCTCGCCCAACGCCGGGAATCCGGTACCTGAAACTCGCCCTCGCCTTAGCCTCCGTGGTGTTCGGCGGCATCCTGCTCCTGGCTTCAGTGTTCACCATTGATTTTCCCATGGTGCTCATTGCCGTCGCAATCGCCCTCCCGGGCGTCTGGTGGTTCCTCCACGAACGTAAGGCCAGGTCCGGTGCACCCATGAAACGCCACTGGGGTGTGATTGCGGCCGTGGCCATCGTCTCGTTCATCGGAGGCGGACTACTGCTCCCGAGCTCCGATTCTGCAGATGAACCCGCCTCAGCCGAGAAAACAACAAGTAGCAGTACGGCTCGTCCCCCGGTCGGGGCGCCCACAGCCGGCAGTGAAGAGCCCACCACAACAACTTCGCCACCTGAGCCGCATCAGGACGAAGAGGCAGCTCCTGTACGACGTGATCCGGCTCCGGACCGAGCTGTAGCTCCAGCAC
>NZ_JALAGY010000033.1 GCF_022712195.1 Corynebacterium sp.
GGCCCCTGTTTTCACCCCCGCAGCACCTCCCGGGCCCCGTCCCGCCCGCTGCATGTGTGCTGCGTCACTGTATGCGGACACTATTACGGACATAGTAATTACAAGATTGTCGTCCCCCAAACGAAACTATGTGACGGGCGGTGACGTCACTCCCCGAGCTTCCGTGTCGAGAGGAACATCGGCACCTGCCCCGCCACCCGGGCCCATCCGCCGATCTTCATCAGCGGACTCTTCGACTCCGACTTCTGCCAGTCCAGCGCCATCTTGATGTTGCCGGGCCACACGCCGACCAGGAACAACGTCGCCGGAGTCGCCGCTGCGGCACGGGTGGACGGGTTGGCGATCGCCGCGGCGAGCCCCAGTTCGACGAGCCCGCTCCCCCACGTCCAGTACCTCTGCTCCCCGGGCAGTTCCTCGGGGACGAGGGAGTCGTAGAAACGACGTTGTGCGAAGTGGAGGACGCCGGCACCACCGAAGACGGTGGCCCAGACTGCGGCCCGGGTGTTCGCCCGGCGACGTTCGGAAGTGGTCATGACTTTCACGCTACGCCGACCGGCGCCCCCGTGTCAGCGGATCGCGGTACGTCCCTCGAAGGCGCGCGACAGGGTGAGCTCGTCGACGAACTCGAGGTCGCCGCCCATCGGGATCCCCGACGCCAGCCGGGACACGGTCAGCCCGGGGAACTCCTTGAGCAGGCGCCCCAGGTAGGCCGCCGTCGCCTCACCTTCGGTGTTGGGATCGGTGGCGATGATCACCTCGGTGATCTCCGGCGGCTCGGCGACGGTCCCGTCGGCGGCGGCGACGTCGTCGACCCGTCCCCCGATACGCTGGACCAGCGCCGTGACGTTGAGTTCCTTCGGGCCGATCCCGTTGAGCGGGTCGAGGGCGCCGCCGAGGACGTGGTAGCGGCCGTCATACTCACCGGTTCGCTCGATGACCTGGATGTCCTTGGACTCCTCGACCACGCAGACCAGCGTGGCGTCCCGGGTGGAGTCCGCGCAGATGCGGCAGACCTCCTCCGAGGAGACGTTGTGGCAGATACGGCAGTAGCGCACACCCTTCTGCAACCTCGACAGGGCACCGGTCAGCCTCTCCAGGTCCTCCGGCTCTGCCTGGAGGAGGTGGAAGGCGATGCGTTGAGCGCTCTTGGGCCCCACGCCGGGGAGGCGGGAGAACTCGTCGATGGCGTCCTGGAGGGGACCTTCGAACACGGTGGACGCGACCTAGAAACCGAGGCCGTCGAGGCCCTGGGACAGGGGGCCCATCTTCTCGTTCGAGAGGCTCTTGAGGTTCTCCCCGGCGTCCTGGTAGGCGCCGATGATGAGGTCCTGGAGCGTCTCGACGTCCTCCGGGTCCACCACCGAGGGGTCGATGGACAGGCTCTCGACCTCACCGGAGCCACGCAGGGAGACCTTGACCAGACCGTTGCCGGCGGTGCCTTCCACGGTGGAGGCCATGATCTCCGCCTGTGCCTCCTGGAGCTGCTGCTGCATCTGCTGGGCCTGGGCCATGATCTGGTTCATGTCGGGCTGGTTCACGGTGTTTCCCTCCGCTGTCGGTACGGGTCTGTGGTCGTTGCGGTGGCCGTTGCCGTCACCGCGATGTCGGTACCCCGGCGAGTTTACCGGGGCACCACCTCACGCACCTACCGGGTGCGTTCTGCGCCGAGGTGCTTCTCCAGGAGCTCACCGGCGATCTCGATGGCGCTGCGCCGGTCGATGTTCGCCGAGGACGGGTCGTCGAGCTGCGCCATGGCCTCTTCAGCCTCCGCCATGTCGACACCCTGCGGCCCCTCCGGGTCCGGAGGGGTGGCGCCGGGACCGTCGTCCCAGGGTTCAGCGGGTTCCTCCGGCAGCGGGACGCCGTTGAATCCACTGGCCTGTTCCCGGTTGTCGGCCTGCCCGGAGCCGCGCCTGGCGTCGATCCTGGCTCGGCGAGCACGCCAGCCGGACAGCTGCTCCTCCTGTTCACGCTTCTTCGCCGGCGACTGGGCCGGTGATTGTGCCGGTGCAGTCTGCTGCCGACTGTCCGGCATTTCCGCCCGCGGCGCCGGGGAGGTCGCCGCGGGGGAGGTCGCCGCGGGGGACTCCATCTGCCGTGCCCGCTGCAACGCCAGATCCACCGGGTCCGACGGTGCCTGGCCCTGCGGTGCCGGGTCTGACGGTGCCGGGTCCTGCGCGACGGGGACCCCGGTGTGCCCGGACTTCTCCTGCGGAGCGGGTTCCGGCTGCGGGTCCACCGCAGCCTCAGCTTTTCCCGGCGACTCCGGGGAATACTTTCCGCCGACGCCGGCGGAGATCCGGACCGGCGCACCGGTGACCTTCTCCGCCGCGTCGGAGTAGACCGGGGCATGTTCCGGCGCATTGATGTAGTTCGCCAGCGCCCCGGTGTGGTGGGTCAGGGAGATCGTCGCCACCCCGTCGTCGCCTTCGGGACCTTCCTGCGCTGTGGCGTCGCGTGCGGCGATCCAGGCGGCGAGGTTCGCCTCCTTCACCGCCTCGAGGATCTCGGGCCAGCGTCCGACCGGGTGCGCCGCCTGTTCCGCTGTCGCCGGCTCCTGCCGGGGCTCCCCGACCCGTGCAGGTTCGGACGCAGGTTCAGGGGCCGGTTCAGGGGTTGGTTCAGGAGCTGCCGCAGGGGCCGGGGCCTCCTGCGACGACGGCTCCTGTGGAGGTCCGGCGGGAGTCTCGACGGGCTGACCCACGGTCTCCCCTGGGGCCTCTCCCGCGGTCTCCCCCGCAGCTTCCCCGCCGGAAGGCCGACGGCGCCGACGCATGATCTCCCTGGCACGCTCCGCCTCTGCACGACGGGCGTCCTCCGGGGACTCCTGCGGCTGCGCACGGGCAGCCGGTGCCGCCTGCTCCGGGACGGCGGACCTTGATTCCGGAGCTGCCGAAGCTGCGGGAGCTGAAGGAGCTGCGGGAGCTGCCTGAGACACCGGAGTTTCAGGCTCCGGGGCCGCCGACTCCGGAGCCGGAGCAGGTGCCTGCCGGGCGGCCTCCGCCTCCCGCCGGGACTTGCGGACGTAGGGACGCCCGCCGCCGGACGGGGCCGCCCCGGCCCCACCGCCTGCCTCGAGCGCCTCGACGCGCTGCGCCAGTGCCTCGACGGTCATGCCCGCCGCCGGCAGTGACATACGGGCACAGAGGATCTCCAGCAGCAGACGCGGCGCGGTCGCACCACGCATCTGCGCGAGACCTTCGTTCACCAGCGAGGCACACCGAGTCAACGTCGCCTGCCCCACCGCCTGTGCCTGCGCGGTGAGGACGTCGCGCTGATCGACCGGGGCGTCCACAAGTCCGGTGTCGAACGCGTCCGGCACCGCCTGGACCACGAGCAGGTCCCGGAACCGGTCGAGCAGGTCCATCGCGAACCGCCGGGGATCGTGACCGGCGTCGATGACGTCGCTGACACAGCCGAACAGCCCCGCCTGGTCCTGGTTCGCCAGGGCGTCGACCGCACGGTCGATCAACGAGGTGTCGGTGAAGCCCAGCAGCGCCACAGCCCGACCGTAGGTGACGCCGTCCTCACCCGCGCCGGCGAGAAGCTGGTCCATGATGCTCAACGAATCGCGCGGCGAACCACCTCCCGCACGGATGACCAGCGGGTACACCGCGTCCTCGACGACGGCGCCCTCCTCCTCGCACACACGGCCCAGCAGGCCCCGCATCGCCGGCGGGGTCAGCAGCCGGAACGGGTAGTTGTGCGTCCTCGACCGGATGGTCTGCAGCAGCTTCTCCGGCTCGGTGGTGGCGAAGATGAAGATGAGGTGCTCCGGCGGCTCCTCCACGATCTTCAGCAGCGCGTTGAACCCCGCCGAGGAGATCATGTGCGCCTCATCGATGATGAAGACACGGTAGCGGGAGTCCGCCGGGGCGTAGAAGGCGCGGTCGCGGAGCTCACGCATGTCCTCCACACCGTTGTGCGTGGCGGCGTCCAGTTCCGTGACGTCCAACGTCCCCGGCCCACCGGGAGCCAGCGCACGGCAGGAGGCGCACTCCCCGCACGGGGAGGACGTCGGGCCCTGTTCGCAGTTCAGGGACCTGGCGAGGATGCGTGCCGACGAGGTCTTGCCGCATCCGCGCGGACCCGAGAACAGGTAGGCGTGGTTGATCCGCCCGCTGTCCAGTGCCGTCGACAACGGCTCGGTCACATGTTCCTGCCCCACGACCTCGGCGAATGTCGCCGGCCGGTACTTCCTGTAAAGAGCCACGGACCCAGCCTACAAGGCGGGACGGACAGCCACCGCCCCGCCGGCACAGCTACCGCCAGACGTCGTTGAGATTCGCCTGCGTGGTGGCCAGCATCTGCTGCGCCGCTGTCGGACCGCCGTCCAGTGCCACCTGGTACTCCTCGTCGGTGAGCATCACCAGCTGGGCGTAGACGGTCATCCGGCCCGGGTGTGTGAACTCGTGGCGGGTCCCGCCACCGTGCCTGCCGCCGAAGTTCACCTCGTGCACGTTCGGCACCCCGTCCTCCCACAGGAAAGGCGGGACGAGCAGCCCGTGCCGGGCCGTGATCGTCTCGTCGACGTGCCAGCCCAGCTCGGGCAGCAGCAGTCCAGGCTGGGGGGACAACTGGATGGGGTCCTTCGAGATCATCGTCGCCGCCGCCATGACCAGGTCAGGCGCCGTACGCCCGTGACCGGTGGTGACGGTGATGAACTCCACCCTCAGGTCCGAACCGTCCTCGGTGACCAGGTGCGGTTCGATACGTGCGGCGTCCAGCGTCGCCGCGACCGTCTCCGCGTCAGTCGGGTCAGCCGGGTCGGCAGGGTCGGCACCGTCGGCACCGTCGCTGTCATCACCGCCGAGCCGGAGCTCGGCCACGGTGAACTCCGGGAAGCTCTGGCTCACCCGACGCCGGGTGGTGGTGAACTCACCGGGCAGCAGGTCAGCCAGCCAGTACGTCGTCTCCTGAAGATTCACCGGCTACTCCCCGGACGGTGCCGCGTCGCCTGCCGCCCCTGCCGCCTCAGCCGCCTCGATGGCGGCGAGCAGGATGCAGGTGGCCACCCCGTCCATCGCAACCTCGACCTCCTCGATCGGCGGCATGGAGGGGGCCAGCCGCAGGTTTCGGTTCTCCGGGTCGTTCTTGTACGGGAACGTCGCTCCTGCGCCGGTCAACGCGATCCCGGCGTCCTTCGCCAGTTCCGCCACGCGCGACGCCGTGCCGTCCACCACGTCGACGGAGATGAAGTAGCCGCCGGCGGGCGTCGTCCACTCCGCGATCCCGAGGCCCCCGAGCCGACGCTCGAGGATCGCGGTGACCGCACTGAACTTCGGGGCGAGGATGCCCGCATGCTTGCGCATGACCGCCCGGACGCCGTCGGCGCTGCCGAAGTAGCGCGCGTGGGCCAGCTGGTTGACCTTGTTCGGGCCGATCCCCCGTGTCGAGGCGATGCCGCGGTACCAGTCGAGGTTCTCCTGCGAGGAGTTGAAGAAGGCCACGCCGGCACCGGCGAAGGTGATCTTCGACGTCGAGGTCATCGCCCAGAAACGGTTCGGGTTGCCCTGCTCCGCGGCCACCGAGACGATGTCGATGTTCTCCGGGAAGTCGTCGGTGAGGGTGTGCACCGCGTAGGCGTTGTCCCACACCACCCGGAAGTCCGGGGCGGCGGTCTCCATCGCCGCGAGCCCCTCCGCCACGTCGCGGGAGACCGACCAGCCGGTCGGGTTCGAGAACACCGGGACGGTCCACATCCCCTTCACCGACGGGTCCTTCACCAGCTCCCGGACGGCGTCCAGGTCCGGGCCCTGCTCGGTCATGGGCACGGTCACCATCTCGTAGCCGAAGGTCTCGGTGATCGTGTGGTGGCGGTCGTACCCCGGGACCGGGCAGATCCACCGGACCTTCTCCTCCGCCGACCAGGGACGCTCGGAATCGTTGTTGCCGAAGGTGTGGGACCAGGACACCAGGTCGAACATGATGTTCAGGCTGGAGGCGTCGCCGGCGACCAGCAGCGCCGGGTCGATGCCGAGCAGTTCGGCCCACAGCACCCGGATGTCGGTGATGCCGTCGCCGCCACCGTAGTTGCGGGTGTCCACCCCGTCCGACGTCGTGTAGTTGACCCCGGGGAGACTGAGCAGGTCGCTGGCGAGGTCCAGCTGCTCGACGGAGGGCTTACCACGCGTGAGGTCGAGCGACAGGTTGCGGTCCCTGAGCTCCTGGTAGGCCTTGTCCGCCTCGCCTCTCAGGGACGTCAGGGTGTTCAGCACGTCAGTGTTAGCGTGGGTGAGCTTCATAGTCCCGCAGGACCTCCTCGACTTCAACGGGTATGTCCCGTCCGAGTGTAGTGGTCGGTGCCGGGAACCGACAGGGCGCTCCACCGTGCCACGGACGACCCGGTCAGTCCGGCCACCCCGACCTGTCCGGTCGCAGTCCGTCCCGGTCCAGCGCGACCCGGGCGTCGATCCCCAACCTGTCGAGGAAGACGTCGTCGTGACTGACCACCAGCACAGCGCCGCGGTAGTCCTCCAGGGCGGAGACCAGGGCGTCGACGCTGTCCAGGTCGAGGTTGTTGGTCGGTTCATCGAGGACGAGCAGCTGGTGCGCGGGCCTGGCCAGCAGGATCCGCGCCAGGGCTACGCGGAACCGTTCGCCGCCGGACAGGTCCCCCACCTTCCGGTGGACGGTGGCCCCGTCGAAGAGGAACCGGGCGAGGTTCGCGCGCACCTCCTCCACGGAGGCTCCCGGCGCCGCGGCCCGGACGGTGCCGATGACGTCCGCCCCGTCGTCCAGGTGGTCGAGCCGCTGCGGAAGGTAGCCGATCCGGTCGGTGAACGCCCGCCCGCGCGCACCACCCGGCCC